>CAURYQ010000039.1:0-35992 GCA_963529135.1 uncultured Pseudomonas sp.
GCCAGAGGTCAAAACCGTCGAGCAGCCAGTTGAGTTCCTGGACGCTGAGAACAATCGCCTCGTCGGTAGCATCGGGCGATGTTTTGAAGCGCTCGGACTCCAGGCGCTTGAGCCAAAGACAAAAGCCGTTGCGCTCCCAATAGAGGATCTTCACGCGGTTGCGCGGCTTGTTGAGAAACACGAAGAGCACGGGGTCGAATACCGCCACCTTTATATCCAGCTCGACCAAAGCAGTCAGACCGTCGATGGATTTTCGGAAGTCGACAGGTTTGGGGTAGAGATAGACTTTTTCGACTTTGGCGTCGGGGCGCATCATGAAGGGCTGGCTCCAGAAAGATATCGGGAGCACAGCATTGGGGATCAGCTTCGCGCTTTGAATGTGAGGTTCATGGAGCGCTTACTGTTTTTCTGCGACTGACATGTCGTCATCCTTAGATCATTTGGCGCGAGGTAGGATGACAGCGTGAGCCAGTCCACCCACTTTCGGTCTATTTCCGACGGTAGAACGGTCTGAAATCGAATTCCGGGGGCTAAACGATCGGTCACCATTTTGGCTCTTACAGCGAAGAGAGCCTTTGTCATGAGCAAAGAAGCACAAACGATAGTCACCCTGCTTGATCAGCAGTACGAGCAGTTGCTTACGGACGCAAGATGCTTGGTAGCAAGCTATGTGGATGCGTCCATGAAGCTGTACAAAAAGACCGGGGTCAAATCTGTTGTGGCCGGCGTATCAATCAAGCAGGTGAGCCCGAATGCGTACTCAATCTACTGGTGCAAACTGGTGCCGCTGCAAGGACAAAAAAACAAATTCGCACCCCTGACTATTGCCAAGGGGAATGGCAAACATAAATACCCGGCTTCCTCGTTTGAGTTTGTTGAATATCCATACCGTCACCTCGTTCTACAAGTTGAGGGGCGGCTTGCGGAGATTCGCCGCGTTGCGAGCGAGAATCGTCAGCTACGTCGGACGTTGGTCGCTTATGAGAAGAAGCTGTCTAGATACCAAGCGCTTAATCATGGCGACCTCTATTCGGGAGGGTAGCGGCTGAGTACCTATAAGCAGTGCCGAACAGATTTGACCCGATTGTAAATCCCGAAAGCCCCGTGCAGCTTGGTCTAGCGGGGCTTTCTCGTATCAGCAGTGAACTACGGCGAGATATATTGCTGCGCTTGATCAGGGAAGGCGACGGGTTCGGGCTATAAGCAGTGTACGGCGCTAAATCTACTCGCGGTCAGCCAGCAGGCCCATGGCAGGCCGGGGCGAAGGCCGTATTTGCTATTAGCAGTGACGCTTAAGACCAAGTCAGCCGGCCAGCTTTGATCTGTATTAGTAGTGAAAGGCTTCACTTTCATAAAATAAACATTGGTAGGTGCCGTTCCAGCTGGTACCTGTGTCGCGCAGCGGGTGGTGACGGTAACGCGCTACCCCTCGCTGCCTCGCAGCTGTTCGAATGCAATGCGGTTCATTACGCAGATGGGGATGGGGTAGCCCTGGACGTGGGTCGTGAGAGCCTCGTTGCCTGCGATCACCATGATGCAGGATAGACCTCTGCGGAAGCGCATCCCTCGTCCCGAGTAGTTGCGCGGGATGATCTCCCATGATTCGTCGTCGTAGTAACAACCAACGATTTCTGACCAGTGTAATTGGATGCCCGCGCCCATGATGCCTACTGGGGCCAGGCAGAAAATTTCTACCTGGGTTTCCTGCCCAAGAGGTACAGCGTAAACCCGACCGTTTGGTGCAATAGGTGGGAAGTACTGCCCGTTACCGAGGTGACGAAATTCCATGGTGGTGCTCCGGAGAGATGATGTCGCTAGACACTCTCCGGTAGCTTTCGGAAAACCCAAGATGAGGTGTTGCCCCGCGAGTCGGCGCACGAGTTTTAGCGTGCTGGGCCAGCTAGCTCGCCACATGGCGAGGGTGCATGTCGCTGAACTAAACGCTTCGGCGCTCCGGTCACTTTTGCTATGGTGCGGAAATTGACAGCCCTTCCGAAGTCATCTCATGACCTCATAGGCGCGGGGGAATACTGCGTAGCGCTGCGGTAGATTGCCTTGCCGATAGATTTGGGTAAGCGCCCGCTGCCAAGGGGGCAGCGGGCAGTTTGTTGCAGGTATCTGGCCGTTCCGCTGAAGGCTCAATCGTCGCCGTGCTTCTTGTCCAGGTACGCTGCGACCATATAGCCAATTACACCTGCGATAGTCAGCGCACTGATGACGGCAAGCACGGCATATACAAGCAATTCAAAACGATCCATACCCTGACTCCTTTAATTCGAGCTCTGCCAAGGTTAAGGGCGTCTGATCTAATCCCAAATCTGCTGTGTGATGGCTTAGCGACTGCTACCGGCGTCTTCCTTCCTCAGGTTGGCTCGGGCACCGACGTACGCATCAGTTTCCCAGACACGCATATTCCCGAGCTCGTAGGCGATGTGATTCCGGGCCTCCAGATCCTCATCGTGGGGAGCTTTTCCCTCAAGAATCGGGGCGTGGTGACCAGTCAATCGCCGATAGAGCTCGCAGGCATATGCCGCGCGACAATCATCAATATTTAGTCCGTGAGAAAGTAAAAGCTCTCGCGCTGCAGGTAGGTTCTTTAATTTCCATGTACGCCAAGCTGCTGGTGTCGCGTGACTGCTGCCCTGAAGTTTTTGAAATGCCGCGGCCTTCTCCAAAATTACAATTTGCTCAGGGTCAGAAATATTAATGATCCGATGCTCATGTTTATTTTTGCTGAACACATAAAAGATGTTTTCTTCTTTGGCGTCCTTGTGAGCATCTTCTGCGTCGAAGAAAAAAGCCTCAAGTAATGACATGCCGAGGTATCGAACTGACCTGATTAATGTTGCTAGCTGCTCTGAGTAGAGAGCCTGAATATCCACCATCGCGGCTTCAAACTTAGTTCGGTCAAGACTGCGCGGTACGGTAGTCCGTGCATGGCTTGGAAAGCCAAGACGGCTACCGACGTTAGCCGCTGCGCCTTTCCAGCGCCCATTAGTTGCGAAGCCCATCACTGCATATACAGTCTCAAGCAGGCCTGACACGCTTTCCAGCGGGAGATTTCCTTGGTATGCCTGGATAAATAGCTCTTCCCCGTACTCCCTCACCAATTTTTTATTGACGAATTCCAGGATATCTACCTCATGAGACTCGTTGGCATAAACACTAAACTGCGCCCATTGCTGGTCGTGGATTATGGCCTCGTGCTGACTGAGAAGCCCGCGCCGGACTGCCTCCCTGAGAATTGCCGAACCGGCCTTGGTCAAGTCCCGATCAAAGTGTCCGTGGAAACTCTGCTTCATGGTCATTCCTCCATTCAGCTCAGGTGCTGAGCTGCTAAAGGAAATGTTGAGCGAGGAAAAATATTCTGGGGTTCGTTTTCGGTCGCTTTCAGCGTCTGAAATTAACGAGCGCATCCGTCCCGTAAACGGTCGTTTATGGAGCGCCTATTCCAGATGAGCTTTTGGGCTTGGGATTTACCGCTTTCCTGTCACTTTTCCTGTACCGAAATCAGTGTGAGAAAAACGTATGGGAAAGCGGATTGGATATGCCCGAGTGTCGACTGATGATCAGAACCTCGACCTGCAGCGAGATGCACTTGCTCTGGCTGGGTGCTCAACAGTCTACGAGGAGACCATGAGCGGCAAGTCGGCGGACAGGCCGGAGCTGGGGCATTGCCTCAAAGCTCTGCGTAGTGGTGACACTCTGGTTGTCTGGCGACTGGACCGCCTCGGTCGTTCTTTGCCTGACTTGGTTGGGATTGTCAGTAGCTTGGAGCGGGAAGGGGTGGCCTTCGAATCCATAACCGAACGAATCGAAACCACCAGCGCTGCCGGCAAGCTGATCTTTCACGTGTTCGCTGCCCTGGCTGAGTTTGAGCGCAACCTCATTCTAGAACGAACTCGTGCAGGACTGGCTGCGGCTCGTGCCCGTGGGAGAAAAGGTGGACGCAAGCCTGCGCTGGATGATCGTCAGGTGCGTGAGATACGAGCTCTTCTCAGAGATCCTGAGATACAGGTGACCGATGTTGCCCGACGGTATGGCGTTTCTCGAACAACGCTTTACCGCTACGTCGGTTCGCCGAAATCATCTGCGGTCGTTTAAGTGGTGGTGGTATTTTCCGCTGAAGTTGCTCAGATAATTTTGGGCGCTATGACCTGGCAGGCAAGTGAAGGATGTCTCCGGCGTACTACGTGTGCCGGACTACCACTGAATAAAAATAGGGAGTTTTCATGTCGGTGCTTTTTTCTGTGAAGGGGTGCGTTGGTACCTTGCTGTTGGTTGCGTTGGTGGGTTGCTCCAGTACCCCGAAGGTCACGTTGCCAGAACCTAAAGATGTTCCTCGCGAAAAATGGTCCGATGCCATGTTGGTTCTGGAAGCCATGCGCATCGATGGTCAGCGCGATATTCCAAGGGAAATGGTTGGGAATGAAGTAGATAACCTGAGCACGCCGCGATCTTCGGGAGGCTCTGGAGGTCTAGCAACGGCAGGTTTGGGATACGTGTCACCTCCAACTGGTTTTAGCAGCGCAGGAGCAGCCTCTCTTGGCGTCGGGTTGTTCTTGTTGGGTGGTGGCAGTGCTGGCCCTGTCTATCACTACCAGGTTGCTGCGTGGGTACCTGAGGAGCTGGCGTCTAACCCAAAGGAGGCATCTGCGTTGGTCAGGTCGGCTTGGCTTGAGGCGAGAGAGAAATACTTCGGTGGAACAATCTCAAAGTTGCGCCATGAGCCTGCTAGGTACGCTGACGGCTCAGGTAAGAAATACGACAGGCTTGCAGATTTGGCTGCTGGGAACCCCGCGCCGTTCGACGCTCCGGCGAGCGCTGCGCCAGCATTCATTTTGGCCGAGAAAGCCTACGGCCCGATTTTCCTGACCGATCCCTCAGGCGAACTATTTGCTGACGCTAGCCGAGCAGATAAGGACGGCATGGATGCACTGGCGGGTATTGCTCGTCACCTGCCCGAATGGATGTATGCGTACTATCCTGGACGGAATTGGCCTAGGGACTTCCGACCTGCCGCGATTTACAACAAGAACGGCAATCTCTATTTCATTGGGAAGTAGTCGTGGTCGGCCTGTGCGACTGGCGATCAGCTAATCATTTCGGAATTTTGTCTGCGTGATCAGTTATACAGATTCTATCGCGAGGCGAAGGCGTTCAATAAAAAACGAAGGTGCTCAACACAAACATTGAGCACCTTCGGCGTGCGTTGAGCGCCTTCAGGGAGCGGTGGGAAGCTCCCATGCCCATCCGCCCTGCATTCCTGTTTTGTGTGAACGTATACCTAGCTGTTTCTGGGCTCTGCGAAGTGACGCCGAAGAAATGCAACGCTCTTCAGCTAGAGCTATCAAGTCATTGCTTGCAACAGGCCCAGCTTGCAACGTCTCTTTAAGGAAGCTGCAGGCCTCTTGAGTAGCTGATACGGGCCTGGCGTCACCCGTTTGCTCAATAGCAGCGAGAATGGCTTCAGCGCTTCCTTCGATAGCATCTCCCCATCGGATGCAGGTTGTTTCCAGCTGCTCGCCTATAACGACGGGCTCAACGAAATACTCAATCCCTCCGCTATCAATCGAAACGTTGGATTTGGCTCGGACAAGCACCCTGGCTTCTGAATTCTGATCTTTCTCTGCCACCAGTACAGTGCGAGCGAGCGCGGAGAATGCCTGGCTGCCGATCACACGATTAGCTGCGGAGGACTGGCCCGAACCTTTGCTTAGGTGAGATATGCCGAGGACAGCACAACAATGTCGTTCTGCAAAATCCACTACCATTTGCAGCCCCTGCCGAACTTCGTTTGCTCGGTGCATGTCCCCACGAATGAGATTGATCAGGGGGTCGAAAATCAGCAATGAGACGCCGTCAATCCGTGCGGCTGCTTCATTTAAAAGGGCAAAGTTGGCAGCAGGATCAAACTGTCGCCTATACCCACTCTGATC
The DNA here is from genome assembly GCA_963529135.1 of uncultured Pseudomonas sp. Taxonomy (GTDB): domain Bacteria; phylum Pseudomonadota; class Gammaproteobacteria; order Pseudomonadales; family Pseudomonadaceae; genus Aquipseudomonas. Next base: position 5,940 of record CAURYQ010000039.1, read on the forward strand.
CCTTAGCCCCTCAATTACGTGCACGCGGTTCAGGTCTGCGTCTGCAGCTATGAGGCGAGGAATGATGGTGTCAGCTATACCATCCTCGCCGCTCCAAATTACAACGTTGCCTGCTGCGTCACCTATGCTGCCGTCTGGCCAGTCCGCTCCTCTACTTAGCCTGGCGGCCAGCGATATTGCCAACGTGGTTTTACCGCACCCACCTGCGCCGGCAAGAATGGATAGCTTTGCCCTTGGCAGCCAGCCTGGCCAAATCCACTGGATCTTTTCCACTGGAATATTGACCGCTGCTGTGAGTTCTACCGTCCAGCCTGGCTGTTGAGGTGTTCGGCGCTGCATTACAGCGCCTCCCTTTGCCGAATCCAAGCTTGGATTTCGCTGTTTTTCCAGCCGACCTGGAACCGCACAAAAGGCGTTGTCGCGGGAAAAGGCCCTCCGATATTTTGCGATAGATCGTTGAGCGTTTTAGGCCGACGATTGCTTCGACATCGCGTAAGCGAAGAATTTTGTCATCGTCGTCGATGTCGTCAGAGTTGCTAACGTGCATTGCCATAGGTTTTGAGTCCTAGGTCCTGAAGCGTGGGGCAGCGTCCTCCGGCACTACTGCTAAAAAGGGTAAAAGACGGATATCGGCTGGCTATATAGCGAGCACGGGCATTTGCCACACGCATAGGAATACGCGCGTTTCCGAGATTAATGTTCGGTAGCGTCGGAGGTCGTTGTGGGCTACAGAAGTTCTAGGGCCGTAAGGCTTCTAGGGGCAGAACGGACTGAGAGTGCTCTGACCAAATACGCAAATCAACCAATGGCAGTTGATGCGGCCCGTTCAGCGAACGCGAACGAGGCGAAGTTTTTAACGTCGTTACCAAGGCGACGTGGCGGACCGTTGCGGATCGATAGGGATCGCTTGGGACGGACACTATTTAACATGAGAGTGCCGGGCTGGCAATCAGCAGGTGCTCTGCCTTGGTTGGGAAAGGGTGGCCCAACCAAGGCAGTAGTTAACTGAATGCTCAGCGTTCTGTCGGACTCAACTAGTTATCTGTCCCGATATCGAGTTTGGGCAGCGCCTTGACGATTTTCTGGGTCTCCAGGCTGACGGTGACCACGCGCTGGAACAGCTCGAGTGGGTACTTGGGGTTGCCCATGGTTTCCACGGCCCAGTCGTTGGCGTCGTTGACGATGCCGCTGGCCTTGTCGGTACGCACGGCTTGGCGCTCCATCACCCAATCGAGTGCGGCTTTGCCGTTGACGACGTAATCCCACGCCGCTTCAGGAATGCCCTTTAGGGTGATGCGGTGGTTGTAGATGACGGTGGTCTTGTCGCCCTTCTTGGCGAACTTCATCTTCTCTACGCGGTAATCGGCATTGGTCAGCGTGTCCTTGGCCTCGATGGTCAGCGGGTAGGGCGCGACGGTTTCGTACTTCAGGTGAAATTCGGCCAATGCGCGGCCCGCCTTGCTGAAAGCCCAGAAGTCGGCGACTTTCTGTACGGCCGGAATGCGTGGCAGTTCCTTGCTAAGGTTGTCGGCAAAGCGTTCGCGGTATTCCGGGGAATGGAGAATGCCGTAGACGTAGTAGAACAGATCTTCTTTGCCGATGGCCTCGCCCGGATAGGCGCTGGCAAAGTGCGCCAGACCAGCATCGGTAATGGCATCGCGGCGGCGCAAGCCACCTTTGACTGGGTCTGCAAAGAGGTCATCTTTTGCGATCTGAGCAGCTTCCTCGTAGAGGTAGAGGGGGAAGCATTGAGAACCTTCAATATCCATACAGTGAAGGCTAGGCACATGATTTGAAATCAGTGCGCTAAAGGCCACTTTCTCTCCTGACCCAGAAACGCCTATTACTAAGTTTTCAGATGCAGCCTCAGGGAACATCCGGGGTAGCTGATTAACATAAGCATTTAACATTCTGTCAAAATACCCATGCTGCTTTGTGAAAGGCCGATAAAGACAAGTAATAAATCCAGTTTCGTTGAATCGTGCTGATTTTCCCTTTGCACAATCGTTACGCAGGCCTCGTGTCCAACTAATTTTGGTCGCGTCCTTATTAATAAATTCAGCAACAGCTTCCGCTCTTGATTTGGTATCCATTTCCGGAGTCGCGTGGAGAAATCGATCAACTTCTCCGTTATAGAAATCGACCATCGATGTGACTTTGTTTTTGAGCACGTTTTTCGAGCTATTGAACACCCAAGCATCGCGCCCGGTTTCCAGTCCTCTGGTGTAGTTCTCAAACAACGTTGCTGTGGTTTTGTCGTCCTTGTCGCCTAACGCTATGAACTGGGCAAAGCTGTTGTCGCGCTGTTTGAGCCAATCGCCGTGCTCGTCGGGAATTATCTGCTGCCAAGCTGGAATGCCGACAACGCTGGCGTAGCTGACGATCTTCTCCAGCTTTTCTTCGCGGCTGAGATAGTCGCCGATATCGTGGAAATAGATCTGGCCGTGGGTTACCGCCTCGGGGTTCTTGACCAGCAGCGAGATGGCAATTGGGGCACGGCTGCCACTACCAAAAATCTTCCCACCTTCCTTACGTGAGGTTTCGCCACTGGTACGCTGGTTGCCACGTAGGTGGAACACATAGAGGCTGGAGAACTCATCCACCAGGCACTTGCGTAGGCCATCTGCAGTATTGGCTTCTACGAAGCCTGCGTTGGTAACGAAACCAATGATGCCGGCATCGCCGATACGGTCACTGGCCCAGCGAATGGAGCGAATATAGCTGTCATAGAGCGCGTTCTTGTTGTTCGCGTCTGAACGAGCGGCATAGGTTATTCGAATGCGCTCATCCAGGCTTGGATAAGGGACGTTAGCGTTGTTAGCGTTGGCGTCACCTTGGCCGACTGAATAAGGCGGATTGCCCACAATCACCCGTATATCCAAATCCTTCTGCCGCTTACGCCGGGCGCTGTTGTCCTCCAGCAGTGCGTCTACCAGGTCGTCCTTCTCATACATTTGGAAGGTATCGGTCAGGCAGATGCCTTCAAACGGGGCGTACTCGTCGATCACTTCACCATGGTAAGCCGCTTCGATATTGATGGCGGCGATGTAGTAAGCCAGTAGCACCAGTTCGTTGGCATGGATCTCGTGCCTGTACTTATGCGGTAGCTCTTCCGGCTTGATCAGGCCCGACTGAATTAGGCGTGTGATAAAGGTGCCGGTGCCGGTGAACGGATCGATGATGTGAACGCCCTTACTGCCCAGGGTTTGGCCGAACTCCTGTAGCAGCAGGTGGTTGACGCTGTGGAGGATGAAGTCCACCACTTCGACCGGGGTGTAAACGATACCCAAGCGCTCGGTCATCTTGGGGAAGGCGTTGCGGAAGAATTTGTCGTACAGCTCGACGATGATCTTCTGCTTGCCCTGGGCGTTGTTGATGCCGGCAGCACGCTGACGCACGCTGGCGTAGAACTTCTCCAGGGTGTCGGCTTCCTTGGCCAGGTGGTGCTCATGAAGCGCGTCCAGCACGCTTTGCATGGCCTTGGACATGGGGTTGTGGCTGGCGAAGCTGTATTCGTCGAACAGTGCATCGAATACTGGCTTGGTTACCAGATGCTGGGCAAGCATTTCGACGATCTCGCCATCGCTGATGCTGTCGTTGAGATCATCGCGTAGCTCAGCGGCGAAGGCCGCGAAAGTAGCTCTCTCCTGGGTGTATTCAGGGTTCTCCAAAATGCCCTGGATGCGGTCGATGTGGGTACGGGCGATCTTGGCGATGTCGTTGGCCCAGTCTTCCCAGTGGTGGCGGTTGCCGCACTTGTCGACGATCTTGGCGTAGATGGCCTTCTCGATTTCACCGACCTCGTAGGTCAGTTCGGCCTGCTGGGTCATCTGGCCTTCGACATCGTATTTCGGGCGTTTCTCGCCAATGCCGTACTGGCCTTTGCCTGCCTGGCCGTTGCTGGTACCGCTAGTTTTCCTGGCCTTTTTATCGGCCTTGTCGGTGATGGCGATGACTTCCATCTTGCGCGGGTCAGAGCCGATCAGGTCGAGCTTGTTGACCATGGCGTCGAAGCTGTCGTCGTGCGAACGCAGTGCCTGAAGCACCTGCCAGACCACTTTGTAGGTCTGGTTGTCATTAAGCGCTTCGTGGGGCTCCATGCCGGCCGGAATGACCACGGGCAGCACCACGTAGCCGCGTTTTTTACCCGGTGCGTTGCGCATCACCCGGCCCACCGATTGCACAACGTCGACCTGGGAATTGCGCGGGGTGAGGAAGAGCACGGCGTCAAGCGCCGGTACGTCCACTCCTTCAGACAGGCAGCGCACGTTGCTGAGGATGCGGCAGGTATTGGCTGGCGGTTCCTCTTTGAGCCAGTTGAGTTTGGCCTCCTTAGCACTAGCATTCATGCCGCCATCGACGTGTGCTGCTTCGCAGATAATGCGTGAGGCCTCATCGATGTTTTCTGACTCCTGATAAGCCTCCACCACCGACTGGAACATGCTGGCGATGTTTATCGAGCTGACCTTGTGCTTGGTGCCCTTGTAGTTGGGCGAGATGACCTGGCAGAAAGCTACGGCGCGCTTCATGGGCTGATCATCACCCACCAGGTTTTCGGCCAATCCCTGCTTGGCCAGCGCTTTCCAGCAGCCGACTATCTTGGCGGCATCGTCTACCTTGAGCTGGTTATTCTCGTCCTTCAGCATCTCCTGAAGGCGCCGGCTAATGGTGCTCTCCTCGACGGTGAGTACCAGCACCTTGTAATCGGTGAGTAGACCGCGCTGAACGGCCTCGGAGAAGTTGATGACGAACAGCTCTTTGCCGTAGAGCGCTTCGTCATCCATCGAGCACAGGGTGACCTCGCCGGACTCGGCCTTGAGCTTGGCGTTGTCACCGTAGATGCGCGGCGTGGCGGTCATGTACAGACGTTTGGTGGCGCGGATGTAGTCGGCGTCATGAACGCGCACAAAGTTGCTTTCGTCATCGTCGCCAAAGGTGGCGCCCGTGGTGCGGTGCGCTTCGTCGCAGATCACCAGATCGAAAGCGGCCAGGCCATGATCAGCCTGGGCACGGCTGATCACGTCGATGGAGTGATAGGTGGAGAACACTACGCTCATGTGCTCGGCATCGTGGCGCTTGAGCATTTCCGCTGCGAGGCGATCCGCCTTGGTGGTGGCCGGGTAGCGCAGCTCATGGGTGAACACCTGAACCGCGTCATCCTCTGCTTTTCGCTTCTTGCCTACGTCACTGTCGGAGCAGACGGCAAAGCTGTGGAGCGGAGTGGCGCTTTCCTGCGTCCATTCCGTAAGGGTTTGCGATAGCAGCGACAGGCTGGGCACCAGGAACAGTACACGCTTACTCTTGCCGGCCTGCTGCTCGGCAATTTTCAGGCTGGTGAAGGTCTTGCCAGTGCCGCAGGCCATGATCAGCTTGCCGCGTTCGGCGTCCTTTAGGCCAGCTGCCACGGCATTCAGCGCGGTTTGCTGGTGCTCGCGCAGCTGCTTCTTGGCCTTGAGCGCGACGGCTTGATGGGGCTGGTATTTGGCCCAATCTATCTGGCTGTCTTCCAGGGCTTGCAGGTCGATTTTACTGACTGGAGGCTGCTGGCCCTGCAACGCGTCCTCGGCGTGCTCGCTCCAGTTGTTGGTGGTGGCGACAATGACGCGGTGCGAGAACGGCGCTTTGCCCGAGGCGGTGAAGAAACTGTCTATGTCCTTCTTCTGGACTTTGTAGTCCTCGGCGTACAGCTTGCACTGGATGGCGTGGTACTCGCCGGTGCCCTGAGTGCGAGCCACTAAATCAATGCCCGCATCTTTGCCACTGAGGCTTTGTTCCTTCGCCCACTCCGCATACGTCCATACTTTGTCGTAAAGGTCGCGGTAGGTGGCTTCGTTGCGGAGGTAAGTGCAAATCAGCTCTTCGAAGTAAGTACCTTTTTCGCGTTCGGTGACAGAAGCGCTGCGGTAGGTATTCAGCAAAGCTGATAAGGCTGACATCGGTAGGAATTCCTTTTGGACTGCGCCTGGCGCATTACAGGCGCCAAATCGGCGCAGTTTAGCAATTCAGCCAGTACTGGAGCGATAAGATAGTGCTCGTATTAGCTTGAAGGCTTGCTGGCTGATGGGGGCGCTTGCATTCAGCGTTTTATCGAGTCCAAAAAGTCGGCCCAGATCTGCATCATTTCACGCCGCTCCGGCAAGAAGGAGGTTCAATCGTACGCACGTCCCAGCGGATTTTTTACCGTGTGAGCAAGCTGATGCTCCAAAAGATCGGGGCGAAACCCCAGGACCTCAGCACCTATGGTTCTCGCTGTCGCACGAAATCCGTGCCCAGTCATTTCGTCGCCGCTGATGTCCATGCGGCGTAACGCACTGAGTACGGCATTGTTGGACATCGGCCGGTCGCCTCCTCGTGCCGAGGGGAAGGTGTATCGATGTCTGCCGGTGAGTGGTTTCAGCTCGCGCAGAACAGCGATTGCTTGCTGGCTGAGAGGAACCAAATGATCCGGCCGATCCTGTTTGGTGACAGTGAGCCCTTTCATCTTGTGACCAGGAATCAACCATTCGCCCGCATCCAGATTGACCTCCGACCATTCCATGTGTCGAAGGTCTCCAGGTCGGCAGAACAGCATCGGGGCCAACTTCAACGCACAACAGACAGGCATCGTTCCGCTGTAGCTATCCAGTGCTTTAAGCAGTGCGCCGAGCTTTTCAGGATCGGTCACGGCAGCAAAGTGCTTCACCCGTTTGGCTGGGAGCGTACGAGAGAGATTCCCGATTTGGTTGGGTGGGGTGATACCGGCAGCTTCGGCGAACTCGAAAATCTGTTTGTAGATCTGGGCGACACGACGCGCCGTCTCGCGAGCACCGCGCTTGATGATGCGCTGCAGGTTTTCGACCAGCATGGGTGTGCTGATGCTGCTGATCGGAAGTTTTCCCAGCCAGGGGTAGGCATTGAGCTCAAGGCGCTGCCACACCGTGCGGGTGTACTCCGGATCCCAGGATGATTCGCGAATGGTGAGCCATTGCTTAGCGACCGATTCAAAGGTGTGTTGGTGATCGAGTTGGCTGACCACCTTGGCCATGCGTCTTTGCAGCGAAGGATCTTGTCCGTTTGCAAGCTGAACACGAGCGTCATCACGTTTGCGACGGGCCTCCTGTAGGCCGACCTCAGGATAAACACCAAGCGCCAGGCGTTTTTCCTTTCCCAGAAAACGGTATTTCAAGCGCCAGTAGCGGCCTCCGTTGGGCTGCACTTCAAGGTACAGACCCTGTTCGTCGTATAGCCGATAGGGCTTGTCCTGGGGCTTGGCGTTGCGGCAGTTGGTGTCTTTCAGGGGCATTGGGGGCACATCCTCTCCGAGCGAGCTGATGAGCGTTTTATGCCCCCATATATGCCCCCGTCAACCGTGGGATGCCCTGGGATCATGTGGGAAAACGCGGGCAAGAAAAAAGCCGTAAAGCTTTGATTTCTCTAGGCTTTACGGCTTTTCTGGGTCTTCCTGGGAAGACAAAATGGTGGAGCCGGGGGGATTTGAACCCCCGTCCGCCAGTACTCCGCTGTCGGTACTACATGCTTAGCCGTGTCTACTGATTTAATCCGCAGCCGCCCGACGGGCAGGGTGCTTTGGATGAGTTGTGTAAGTTTTAGTCACTTCGCCCACAACGTGCTACGCGACGATCCTGTTCTGTATGACAATCACTTCGGGTTTACAGGCATCCCCTAGTGATTGCTGGAGCCGAAGCTACCAGAAGCAACGGGTCAAGAGGGCCGCTTACGCAGCCAGCTTGTACTCCGCGCCGTAGTTTTCGTCATTGGCAACTATAGAAGTTGCAACAGTGGATTTACGAGTTCTGTTACCAACTCGGCATGCACCTAGAGTTTCGCTACCGGCGTCGAATCCTAATCGGCCCCACACTAGCTCTAGCTAACGCACCTTACGGCACGTGATCCGGAGTATACGGCATTGCGCGGGCGGCGTCGACTGCTGAGCGTTCACCCGCGCGATGCATCAGGCGCCGCCGCTGCTCGAGCCGCTGCCTTTGTTGGTGTTTTGCAGCATGGTCAGGGCTTTTTGAGTGATTGCGATGCAATCCTTATCGTTGCCGGCAGCCTGGGCAGCTTTGGCTTTGGTCACTTCTTCATCGATTTGCGTTTTGAGCCCTTCCGACGTGGCACCGGCGGTGGCCATGCTGTCGTTGATTTTCTGCAGGTTCAGGGCGCACAGGTCGTCGGCAGCGAAGGCCGGCGAAGCGAGCAGGGTAGCGGCCGCGAACAGGGCCGAAAGCGCGGTACCTTTCATGGGAGTCTCCTCTGTGGCCTCTGGTAGGTGGGCCTGTAAAGGTGGACTGTGCCGTTTGGCTGACAGTTCCATTGTAGTGGTGGCGGGATGGCATGAGGGTTTGTGGCGGGATGTTGCTGGGGGTGTGGGGCGGGGGCTGAGGTGGGGATGGGTGGATAGGGGTATGGCGGGAAAGGGTATGGCAGGAAAGGGGGCCGCGGTGCGGCCCATCGCGGCACGAGGCCGCTCCCACAGGGGTGGACTGCCTCAAGAAGTTGGACAGAAATCCAACCTTCTCGGTCTGCCCCATGAGTTGGACAGAAATCTAGTTTTTTGGACTGCCCCAAGAAGCTGGACAGAGATCCAGCCTTTTTGGATCGCCTTCAAGAGGTGGGACAGAAATCCAACCTTATCGGTCTGCCCCATGAGTTGGACAGAAATCCAGTCTTTTGGACTGCCCCAAGAAGCTGGACAGAGATCCAACCTTTTCGGACTGCCCCCAAGAGGTGGGACAGAAATCCAGCTTTTTCGGACTGCCACCGAGATGTTGGACAGCAATCCAACCTTCTCGGACTGCCCCATGAGGTTGGACAGAAATCCAACCTTCTCGGACTGCCCCCAAGAAGTTGGACAAAAATCCAACCTATGGGGCCAGGCCAGGGGGAGAGGTCCAGTGCCCGGGGGTTAGCCGACTGGGCAGGCCGTAGGCCGGCTGCCGTCTACCACTTCGTTGTAGGGGGCCTGGTCGCGGTCGCGTAGGCCGTAGTCGCGGATCACCGAGGTGACGCGGACACGGTAGTCGTCGAAGATTTTGTCGCGGCCGGCGCGTTGGGCAGAAAGGTGGGCGGTGACGTTGCGCCATTGCACCACGGCTTCTTCGTCGCGCCAGGTGGTTACCGACATCACTTTCTTGGGGTTGAGGGTGCTCTGGAAGCACTCCACCGAGATGAACCCTTCCATGGGCTTGAGCAGTGGGGTGAGTTTGTTGACCAGGTCAACGTAGGTTTCACCCTGGCCGGGCAGTGCCTGTAGCTCGAACAGTACGACGATCATGTGTAGCACCTCATCCTTGACGACAGTGTTGTTTTCATCCGGCGGTAGTGCCGTGGGTTACTTCAGGTTGGCGAGCCAGGCACGCATCACGCGGGCTGCGGCCTGGGTCAGGCGGTCACCCAGTTCGGCGGCGGCCGAGCGCAGGGCGATGGGGTCCAGGCCGGTTTGGCCGACTTCGTTGGCGTGGCCTACGAGCCATTGCTCGATGCGGGCGGGGTCGGCTTCCAGGTGGCATTGCAGGCCCAGAATGCGATTGCCCACGGCGAAGGCCTGGTGCGCGCAGACGTCGGTCTTGGCCAGCAGCACGGCGCCTTGGGGTACGTCGAACTGGTCGCCGTGCCAGTGCAACACGGGTACGTCGCCCAGTTCGGCCAGGGGCGATTGCTGGCCTTCGGCGGTGAGGGTCAGGGGCGAGAAGCCGATTTCCTTGACGCCCATGGGGTAGACCTTGGCGTTCATGGCGCGGGCGATCAGTTGTGCGCCCAGGCAGATGCCCAGCATGGGCTTGCCCGACTCGATGCGTTGGCGCACCAGCTCAAGTTCGGCCTTGAGGAAGGGGTAGGGCTTTTCGTCGTAGGCGCCGATGGGGCCGCCCAGCACGATCAGCAGGTCGGCCTGCATCACCTGTTCGGCGTGCAGGGTTTCGACGGTGGGGTCGATGTAGGTCAGGCTGTAGCCGGCCTCGGTCAGGACGGGGCCCAGGGTGCCGACGTCTTCGAAGTGGATGTGGCGCAGTGCGATGGCTGTCTTCATGTGCAAACCCGATGGTAGAAGGAAGAAGGGCGCGGTTTACGCCGTAGGGTTGAGGTCGACCTTGATCGTGCCGGCCTTGGGGAAGGTGCAGCAGGCCAGGGCATGGCCGTCGCGCTTGTCCTGGTCGGTCAGGCAGAAGTCAGGTTCTAGGGTGTACTCGCCTTCCGACACTTTCAGCCGGCAATGGCCGCAGATGCCGGCGCGGCACAGGCTGCGCACGGCGATGCCGCTGGTTTCCAGCATCTCCAGCAGGCTTTTGCCCGCGGCCGGCTCCAACACCTGGTCGTTGTGCTGAAGGTGCAGGCGCAGGGTGCTTTCGGCTTGCGCATCATTTGCGGCGGCCGGGGCGGGTGCGGCTGGTGGCGTGAACGACTCGATCAACAGGGGGCATGTGGGGAACAGGGCCAGCATGTGCTCGCGCATGCCTTGGGCGAAGCCGTGGCTGCCACAGATCACCACGCTGTCGGGGTTGCCCAGCGCCTGCAGGTCCTGGGCTTGCGGGCGGCCAGCCTTGAAGTGGCCTTTGCCGTGCACCGCTTCGCGGGTGACGAACACCTGCAGGTCGAACCAGGGGCAGCTCAGTTCCAGTTGCAGCAGTTCGTGCAGGAACGGGATGTCGGCAATGGACGGCACGCACAGCAGCAGGCTTACCTGCGGCACGGTCAGGCCGCGCTGGGCGCGCGCGTGCAGCCCTCGCAGCAGGGCGATTGGCAGGGTGATGCCGATGCCGCCGGCCAGCAGGCCTACGTGGCGGCAGGCCTGGACCGAGGCCACCGTGATGTCGCCTGCCGCGAACTGCAAGGTCACGCGCGAGCCGGCTTGGAAGGTGGCGTGCAATTGGTCCGAGACCCCGCCATGGCCTTCGCGCTTGATCGCCAGCTCGAACTGATCGCTGCTGGGCGTGCGGGTGATCGAATACAGCCGTTGCTGGCGGGCGCCGGCCATGTCTGCTGCCTGCAATGCCACATGGCGGCCGGGCACCAGGTCAGCGAGGAAGGCGCTGGAACCGTTGAGCACGCGCAAGCCAAACACCTTGATCTGCGCGGTCTCGCTGCTCACGTGTTCGCACACGGCTTCGTAGGTGGTCAAGGCAGTCATGCGCCAGCCCTCTCACGCAGGTGCTCGACGGCCTGTTCGGCGCTTTCCAGGCCATTGCCGGCCAGGCCGATGCGGTTGACCAGGGCTTCGAGGGAGTCGGTGTATACGCTGATCTCGTTGTTGTCGCCCACGTCGTGCAGAATTTCGTTGCCGTTGGGGAAGTCCAGCATGGCGAACACACGCGACCAGGCGCCCATCTCGTTGTTGGCGAACATCTGCACGGTGCGCAGGATGATCGAGCGCAGGTACAGGCGTTCTTTGCGGGTCAGGCCGTTGACGATGTCGGTGGCGACGAAGCTGAACACGCTGGAGTGGCTCCACTCGTCCATGGCATGGGTGCGGGTGACTTCATGGCACACCGACTGGATGGTGGTGTCTTCGGCCATGGTCTTGAGGTAGTCGGTGATCAGCGTTTCGCTGGCGCAGGCGATGCCGAAGCGGGTCAGGCGGCGTTCCCATTCGGCGGTGCAGTTGGCCAGCAACGCTTCACGCCAGGTCACCAGGTTGAAGGCGCTGAAGTCCAGCGGGGTAAGTTGGCGCATGTCATAGATGTAGTTGCAGGCCATGATCGACATGCGTGTGTGCAGGGCTTCATCGAGCAGGGCTTGTGACATGACATCTTGCAACAGGGCGCGGTTATGGCTTTGCGGCGGGGTCTTGATAATGTCTTCGCACGCGGGCACTACGACATTGCATTCAATATAAATGGTCTTGAGGTTATAAATACCCCAGGCATAGGACATGCACTTGGACTGCAAGTCCCTGGGTGCTTCGCGCCAAGCCTGGTGGTTGCGAAACGGCAATAGCGATTCGCTGAAGTCGTTCTTGTTGGCATCGAACGCCAGGCCCCAGTAATCGGGTTGCGGCTGGTTGACGGCAGCGCGGGTTTTCCACAGGGTTGATAGTTTGGCGAGCATGCCTTTAACTGCATCATCGGTACCGCAATGGTTAACGTCCATGTTAAAACTCCAGGCTATCGGTTGTAGTTGTTGAGTTTGATTGCGCCGGCTTCCGCGCACGTGCAATTGCAAGTGCGGGGCGGCGCCCTTCAAGTTTGCGGTACAAATGTTTCGTTATTATTGCTTCAGGTCATTTAAATGAAAGTTGCAGGGCAGAAACTTTGCGCTGCCGTGCCATTACCCATTCCTGCAGCAACGTCAGGGCCACGGTCAGGCCCATGAAGGCGGCACTGGCCCAGAAAATCGCGTTGGGGTGGCCTTGGTCCAGTAGCCAGCCGAAACCGACCGGCCCAATGGCGCCACCGATGTTGAAACCCGTGGACACGATACCGAACGTCTTGCCTTCTGCCCCTTTGGCGGCGGCGGCGCGCACCAGCATGTCCCGCGACGGGGCGATCACGCCGGTCAGGAAGCCTGCCAGGCCCAGCACCACCAGCAACAGCGGCTCGCTCAAGCCCGCCGTGGCCACCAGCAGCATCAGCACGCACGCTACGGCAAAGGCGCTAGCCGCCACCACGCCGTGACGCTGGGTGCGGTCGGCCAGTGCGCCGCCTGCCAGTACGCCGAATGCGCTGGCAAACAGGAAGGCGGTCAGTGCCGAGTTGGCCCAGTACAGCGCCACGCCCTGGCCTTGCATCAGCCCGGCGACGGAAAACTTCTCGATGGCGCCGGTGCTCAGGTTCAGCAGCACGAACAGCAGGGTCAGGCTGATGATCATGGGGGAGAGCAGCGCAACGCGGTGCGCTGCCACGGGCTTGGGAGCCGAGACCTGCGGCGTGTCCCGCACCTGGGCCAGCGCCGAGCCGGGCATCAACAACACGGCCAGCACGGCAAAGCCGACCAGCGCGGCGGTGGCGAAGGCCATGGCTGGGCCGCTTGCCACCGCCACCCCCAGCAATAACACCGGTGCCACCGCCGCGCCCAGAAACCCTGCAAAGGTGTGCACCGAGAACGCCTTGCCAATGTGCGCAGGGTCGATGTGCCGCGACAGCAAGGCATAGTCGGCAGGGTGATAGACAGCATTGGCCACCCCCGCCAGCGCCATGCCCAGCAGCAGGCAGGTGTAGCCGGGCAGCAGGGCGATCAGCAGGAAGCTGCAACTGCCCAACCCCAAGGCCATCAGCAGCAGGCGCCTGGCGCCATGGCGATCGACGGCAAAACCCATGGGCGCCTGCACCAACGCCGTGACGATGTTGAACACGCTCAGGGCCAGGCCCAACGCCACGTAATCCACGTTCAAAAAGGCGGGCAGCAGCGGAAAAAGCGCTGCCAGCACCATGATGTGCAGGTGGCTGACAAAGTGCGCTGCGGCGACTTGCGGCAACAGGCCGATACGTATCTTCATGGTGAAACCTGTAGGGGCATGAGCGGAGTCGGCGCAGAGCTTAATGAGGCTATGGTCTTGTCGGGTAGTCCAATTACCACGCACAAACCAGACCGCTTTGCGCACCTTTCTGGCCATGCTGGCATGCCCAGGGCAGACGCCTGCTTGCCCGGCCAGGACAGGTGGTCTGCAACAGCGCGGGCAATCGGTACGGTCGCAGGCGCTGCAGGTCGCTAGGGTAGTGCGGTTGTTGCCGGCGTTCAGACAAGGAGTAGCCATGCCGCATTTCGCTTACAAAGAGGGCCACGCGCTGCCGGGCATCAGTGCCGCTGCGCTGCCACAGGTAGACAGCGAGGTGTGGAGCGCCATCGATGCCGAACGGCTGCGCCAAGTGCAGTCCATCGAGCTGATCGCCGCCGAGAACGTGGTCAGCCGCGCGGTGCTCGAAGCGCAAGGCTCGGTGCTGACCAACAAGTACGCCGAGGGGTATCCGGGACGGCGCTATTACGCCAGTTGCGGCAATGTCGATGTGGTCGAGGACCTGGCCACCGAGCGGGCCAGGCTGCTGTTCGATTGCAGCTATGCCAACGTGCAACCCCACTCTGGCAACCAGGCCAACCAGGCGGTTTTCCTGGCGTTGTTGGCGCCGGAAGACAAGATTCTCGGCCTGGACCTCAAGTCGGGCGGGCACCTGTCCCACGGTGCGGCCTTCAACGTGTCCGGGCGCTGGTTCCAGGCGGTCAGCTACGGCGTGCACCCGCTGACGCACCGGGTCGACATGGATGAGGTGGCGCAAATCGCCCGCCGCGAGCGGCCGCGGCTGATCATCGCCGGGGCGTCGGCGTATTCGCGTGCGCTGGATTTCGCCCGTTTCCGTGCCATTGCCGACGAGGTGGGGGCGTATCTGATGGCCGACATCGCCCACGTCGCCGGCCTGGTCGCAGGCGGCGCCTACCCCTCGCCAGTGCCCCATGCCCACGTCACCACGCTAAGCACCCATGCCACCCTGCGCGGCCCGCGCGGTGGGATGATTCTGTGCAACGATCAGGCCCTGGCACGCAAGATCAACGCGGCGGTGTTCCCTGGCCTGCAAGGCGCGGCGCTGATGCACACCGTGGCGGCCAAGGCGGTGGCGCTGGGCGAGGCGCTGCAACCGGGCTTTGGCCCCTATGCCCATGCGGTGGTGGCCAACGCCCGGGCCTTGTGCGGGCGCTTGGCCGAAGGCGGCCTGCTGGTGGTATCGGGTGGGACGGACTGTCACCTGGGGGTGATCGACCTGCGCCCTTGGGGCCTGGCCGGCAATGCCGCCGAGGGTGCGCTGGAGGCGGTCGGCATTACAGTCAACCGTAACGTGGTGCCCGGCGATGAGGTCAAGTCCAGCGTCACCTCGGGCATTCGCCTGGGCAGCGCGGCTTGCACGTCACGCGGCATGGGCGAGGATGAGTTTCGCGAGATCGGGGACATGATCCTGGCCATGCTCGGGGGCGTGCGCAGCGGCGCCATGGACAGCCGCACCGAGCGCTCGATCCGCGAGGGCATTTTCGATCTGACCCGGCGTTTCAAGCTGCCTTACTGAACCCAAAGGCCGGGTGTCAGAGTTTGAGCGCGTTGGCCAGGCGCAGCATGGCCGCTTCGATCTCGTAGGCCGTGAGCGAGGAATACCCCAGCAACCAGCCGTGGGTCTGCGGCTCGCCCAGGTACAGGCTGCTCAGGCCCGACAGCTGCACGCCGGCCGTGGCCGCCTGGCGGATGGTCTTTTCTTCGGACCAACCGGCCTTGAGCAAGCAGGGAATCTGCAGGCCACCGGGCGGCAGGTGGGCGGTGACCACCGGGCTCAGGTACTTGGCGATGGCATCGTGCATCACCGCGCGGCGGCCGGCGTACAACTTGCGCATGGCCCGCACGTGGGCGTTGTAGTGCCCGTCCTCCATGAAGCGCGCCAGCGTCAGCTGCAAGGTCTGCGGGGTGTGGCCATCCATCATGCTGCGGGCGTAGGCGAACGGCTTGACCAGTTCGGGCGGCAGCACGATGTAGCCCATGCGCAGGCCGGGGTAGAGGGTCTTGCTGAAGGTGCCGATGTAGAGGGTGCGCTGGTAGCGGTCCAGGCCCTGCACGCAGGCGGTCGGCTGGCCGTCGTAGTGGAACTCGCTGTCGTAGTCGTCCTCGATGATCCACTTGGCTTTCTGCGCCGCCCAGTTGATCAGCTCCAGCCGGCGTTCCAGGGGCAAGGTTGCGCCGGTGGGGTATTGGTGCGAAGGGGTGACGTACACGCAGTTGGCGCCGCTGCGGTCGGCGTTGAGCAGGTCGGTGCGGATGCCCCGATCGTCCACGTCGATGGGCAGCACCTTGGTTTCGGCAATTTCGAAGGCCTTGCGTGCGCCGTAATAGCCTGGATTTTCCAGCAGGATGGGTTTGCCGGCATCTACCAGCAGTTGCGCACACAGGTACAGCGCCTGGCGCGTGCTGCTCAGCACCAGCACCTGGTCGGGCGTGCACTTGGCGCCCCGCTCGAGGTTCAGGTAGGTGGCGATGGCCTTGCGCAGCGGTTCGGCGCCTTGCGGGTCCCCGTGCAGCAGTACGCTGGCGCGGTAGTCCTTGACCACCTGGCGTTGCAGCCGCTCCCAGACGTCGGTGGGAAAGCTGCGGGTTTCCGGCAGGCCGGTGGCGAAGGCCTTGATCACTTGCTGGTCACGCACGCCGCCGGTCTCGAAGATCATGCGCCCGCGCTGGCTGAGCTCGGCGCCCGGCGCGGTCATGCTGCGCCGCACCTCCTGCGCCCGTTGTCGCCGTGGCCCGGCCCCGCGCAGCTCGGCACCCACCGTTTCGCACACGTAGCTGCCGGCGCCGCCGCGGCGCACGATGAAGCCGTCCCGGTGCAGCTGCACGTAGGCGTTTTCGACGGTATCGCGGGCGCAGCCCAGGGATTTGGCCAGCACGCGTGTGGACGGCAGCTTCAGGCTCGGGCCCAGCGCGCCATCCAGAATCAGCGCACGCAAGGCGCGCTGGATGCGCTGGTGCAGGTCCAGCAGCTGAAACTCGGCGTCGTTGAGCCGAATCTTCAGGGTGTCCAGCGCGAAGGTCTTCGCCATGTGGTCTGCTCTCCATCCATGAACTGGCAGGTAAGGGCAGGCCAGTTTATCCGTAGACTCCGGCCTTCGCCACCCAGGCCTGGCCTGGCTTTCACCGCGTCGGCGCGTTCATGCACAGGAGCCCACCCACCATGGAACGGTCACACAACTTCAGCGCAGGCCCTACCGCAGTACCCCTGGAAGTGCTCAACCAGGCGTACGACGAGTTCTACGATTTTGCCGGCACGGGCATGTCCATCATGGAAATGAGCCACCGCTCGCCGATGTTCCGCGCCGTCGCCGAGCAGACCGAGGCCGACCTGCGCGAGCTGCTGGAGGTGCCGGCGCACTACCGGGTGCTGTTCGTGCAAGGCGGCGCGTCGTTGCAGTTCGCCCAGGTGCCCATGAACCTGGCCGGCGATAACGCCAGTGTGGACTACCTGCACACCGGGTTGTGGTCGGGCAAGGCGATCGAGGCGGCGCGCCAGTATTGCGAAGTGAGGGTGGTCGCCAGTGCCCAGGCCACGGGCTTCGACCGGGTGCCGCCGGTGGCGCAGTGGCAGCTGAACCCAGACGCTGCGTACCTGCACTACACCGAGAACGAAACCGTGCACGGCGTGCAGTTCGCTGCACCGCCGGTTACCGAGGCGCCGCTGGTGTGCGATGCCTGTTCGAGCCTGCTGTCCAAGCCCATCGACATCGCCCGCCATGGCCTGGTGTATGCCGCTGCCCAGAAAAACATGGGCGTGGCCGGGCTGACGGTGGTCATCGTCGACCCCGCGCTGCTGGAGCGCTGCCACGGGTTCACCCCGGACATCCTCAATTACGCGCGCATCAGCGATGCCCAGTCGATGCTCAACACGCCAGCCACCTTCCCGTGGTACCTGACCGGCCTGACGCTCAAGTGGATCAAGCGCAGCGGCGGCTTGCAGGTGCTGCACCAGCGCAACCAGGCCAAAGCCGGCCTGCTGTACGAAACCATCGACGGCAGCGACGGTTTCTACCGCAACCCCGTGCAGCCGGCCTGCCGCTCGATCAACAACGTACCGTTCCGGCTGGCCGAGGGGGCACTGGAAGCCGCCTTTCTGCGCGACGCCGAAGCGGCCGGGCTTCACGGCCTGAAGGGCCACGCCAGCGTCGGCGGCATTCGCGCCAGCCTCTACAACGCCATTTCCGTCGAGGCAGTGGCCGCACTCTGCGAGTTCATGGGTGCGTTCGCGCGCAGGCACGGTTGAGTGTCAGCCAAAGTGGTCTGGTCTGCCCAGGCGAAGCGTCGGGGTTAAACCAGCCAATCTGCGGCTATAAATGGCTGCCTACCGCAGCCTGATACAGCGTCTAGCAAGGAGCCAAGACCTATGTCATCTACCCATACCCCCTCGTCCCTGCGCCTGCAGGACCTGCTGCACCCGGTGGTGGCTCATTTCGGTGATCGTCAATTATGGCGGCACCTTCATCCTGGTGTTCCAGGCTGCCAAGGTCGCAGGCCTCAGCCCCGAGCTGACCGCTTCCTGGGTGTGGTCGGTGTCCATCGGGGTGGGCGTGACGGGGCTGCTGCTCAGTTGGGTCAGCCGCGAGCCGATCATCACCGCCTGGTCCACGCCGGCGGCAGCGTTCCTGATCGTGGCCACCACCCCGTACGCCGAAGCGGTGGGGGCGTACATGGTGTCGGCGGTGGCGTTCGTGCTGCTGGGTGTGTCGGGCTACTTCGAAAAGGCCGTGCGCCTGATTCCGCCAGGGGTCGCCGCTGGCCTGCTGGGCGGCATCCTGCTGCAGTTCGGCATCGGCGCGTTTGCCAGCATGAGCGTCGACCCGCTGCTGGTCGGCGTGCTGATCGGGGCCTACATCGTGTTCAAGCGCCTGAGCGCCCGCTTTGCCGTGGTGGGCATCCTGGTGCTGGGGCTGGCCTACCTGGTGATGCAGGGGCGTGTGGATTTCAGTGGCCTGGCCCTGGAGTTCGCCACGCCGGTGTTCACCCGCCCCGAATTCTCGCTCAATGCATTGCTGAGCGTGGCGCTGCCGTTGTTCCTGATTACCCTGACCGGCCAATACATGCCGGGCATGCTGGTGTTGCGCAATGACGGGTTCAGCACCAGCGCCAACCCGATTCTCGGCATCACCGGGCTGGGCTCGCTGCTGATGGCGCCGTTCGGCTCCCACGCGTTCAACATCGCTGCCATCACCGCCGCCATCTGCACCGGCAAGGAAGCATCCGAAGACCCTTCCAAGCGCTGGGTGGCCGGTGTGGCCGCCGGCATCTTCTACATCCTGGTGGGCATCTTCGGGGTGACGCTGGCGGCGGTGTTCATGGCCTTCCCGGCCACCTTCATCACCACCCTGGCGGGCCTGGCCCTGCTGGGCACCATCGGCGGCAGCCTGGCCAATGCCATGCTCGATGCGAAAGCGCGCGAGGCCTCGCTGATCACCTTCCTGGCCTGTGCGGCCAACATCACCCTGCTGGGCATCGGCGGCGCGTTCTGGGGGCTGGTGATCGGCCTGGTGGCCTACGCCGTGCTCAACGGTCGCCTGCCACGCCGGGCCAAGGCCACCCAGGCAGAGCCGGTAGCAGTGCCCACCAAAGGAGCGACGAATTGATGAGCGAGTACGCTGAAGACCTCACCACCCTGCATGCGCGGCATGGGCGCTACCCACAGGCCGAAACCGTCGAGGACTTTCGCCGCAACCTGGCCGCCGTGCAGCAACGCATTGCCCGGGCCTGCGAGCGGGTCGGGCGGGACCCGGCCGAGGTGCGCCTGCTGCCGGTCAGCAAGACCTTCGACGAAGCCCACCTGCGCCTGGCCTACGCCGCCGGTTGCCGCCTGCTCGGCGAGAACAAGGTGCAGGAGGCCCAGCGCAAGTGGGAAGCCATGGCGGACCTGCACGACTTGCAGTGGTCGGTGATCGGCCACCTGCAGACCAACAAGGCCAAGCAGGTGGCGCGCTTTGCCAGCGAATTCCAGGCGCTGGACAGCCTGCGCGTGGCCGAGGTGCTGGACCGTCGCCTGCGCATCGAAGGGCGGCAGATGGATGTGTTCGTCCAGGTCAACACCTCGGGCGAGGCCAGCAAGTACGGGCTGGTGCCCGATGACGTGGCGGCGTTCCTGCAAGCCCTGCCGGCGTTCCCGGCGCTGCGCGTGCGCGGCCTGATGACCTTGGCGCTGTTCTCGGCCGATGCGGCGCGGGTGCGCCCCTGCTTCGTGCTGCTGCGCGAGTTGCGAGACCAGTTGCGCGCCAGCGCGCCTGAAGGGGTGTCGTTGCAGGAGCTGTCGATGGGCATGTCGGGGGACTTCGAAGTCGCCATCGAGGAGGGCGCCACGGTGGTGCGTGTCGGCCAGGCGATCTTCGGTGCACGTGCCATGCCGGATGCCTACTACTGGCCTACCGCCGATGCCCCGCTGCAGCACCACGACACCCCGTCGCTTGCCACCAGCCGTTGACCACTCTGTACAGGAAACCTGCAATGTCTGCTGCTCCCGCTTACCTCATGCACACCTCAGCCCGCCAACCGGTTGCGTTCAGCCGGGGCCAGGGCGCCCTGTTGTGGGATTCGGAAGGGGTCGAGTACCTCGACGCCATCGCCGGGGTCGCCGTCACCAGCCTGGGGCACGCCAACCCTGAAATCGCTTCGGCCCTGGCCGAGCAAGCCGACGTGCTGCTGCACACCACCAACATGTTCCGCATCCCGTGGCAGGAGCAGCTTGGCGAGCGGTTGTGCCGGCTCTCGGGCATGGAACGGGCGTTTTTCTGCAACTCGGGGGCCGAGGGCAACGAGGCTGCGCTGAAACTGGCGCGCTTGCATGCCACTGCCCGCAACGTCGCCCAACCGCAGGTGCTGGTGATGGAAAACAGCTTCCACGGGCGCACGATGGCAACCCTCGCCGCCACCGGCAACCCGGCCGTTCACCGCGGCTTCGAGCCCTTGATGCCCGGCTTCATCCGTGTGCCCTACGATGACATCGAGGCCGTGCGCCAGGTCGCGGCCCAGTCGCCCAACGTGGTCGCCGTGCTGGTCGAGCCGGTGCAGGGCGAGGGCGGTGTGCACCCGGCCTCGCCAGCGTATCTGCAAGCGCTGCGTGGGCTGTGCGACGAACACGGCTGGTTGATGATGATCGACGAGGTGCAGACCGGCATGGGCCGTACCGGCGCCTGGTTCGGTTTCCAGCACGCAGGCATCGAGCCGGACGTCATCACCTTGGCCAAGGCCCTGGGCAACGGCTTCCCCATCGGCGCGTGCCTGGCCCGTGGCAAGGCCGCCGAACTGTTCTCCCCCGGCCATCATGCCTCCACCTTCGGCGGCAACCCGCTGGCCTGCCGGGTGGGCTGCACAGTGGTGGACATCATGCAGCGCGACCAGCTGCCGCAGCGTGCTGCGGTGCTGGGCCAGCGTTTGCTCGCGGCTCTGAAGCTGGCGCTGGGCGGGCACCCTGAAGTGGTGTCGGTGCGTGGGCTGGGCCTGATGGTGGGCATCGAGCTCAACCGCCCCTGTGCCGAGCTGGTGGACCGGGCCCGCGACGAGCAACACCTGCTGATCACCGTTACCCGAGGTACCACCGTGCGCCTGCTGCCGCCGCTGATCTGCACCGATGCGCAAATCGACGACATCGCCGCACGCGTTACCCGCTTGCTCTCATCCCAAGCCTGATTCAGAACAAGGACGCTTACTACATGTACGACTCGACGCTCACCCTCAACGCCTTCGATCCGCAACTGCATGAATCGATTCGCAACGAAGTGAATCGCCAGGAAGATCACATCGAGCTGATCGCCTCTGAAAACTATGCCAGCCCGTTGGTGATGCAGATCCAGAGCACGGTGCTCACCAACAAGTACGCCGAAGGCTATCCCGGCAAGCGCTACTACAGCGGCTGCGAGTATGTGGACGTGGCCGAGAGCCTGGCCATCGAGCGGGTCAAGGCACTGTTCAACTGCGACTACGCCAACGTGCAGCCCCATGCGGGCGCCCAGGCCAACGCGGCGGTGTTCCTGGCGCTGATCCAGCCAGGCGATACGGTGATGGGCATGAACCTGGCCCAGGGCGGGCACCTGACCCACGGCAACCCGGCCAACTTTTCGGGGCGCCACTACAAGATCGTGCCCTATGGCCTGGACCCTGAAACGGGCTTTCTCGACTATGACGAGATGGAGCGCATTGCGCTGCAAACCCGTCCGAAAATGCTCATTGGTGGGTTCTCGGCCTACTCGCGCTACAAGGACTGGGCGCGCATGCGCAGCATCGCCGACAAGGTCGGGGCCATTTTCTGGGTGGACATGGCGCACGTGGCCGGCCTGGTCGCGGCGGGCGAATACCCAGACCCGCTGCCCCATGCCCATGTGGTCACCAGCACCACCCACAAGACCCTGCGCGGCCCGCGTGGCGGTCTGATCCTGTCCAAGGGGCAGGACGAGAGCTTCTACAAGAAGCTCGACTCTGCGGTGTTCCCCGGCGTGCAGGGCGGCCCGTTGATGCATCAGATTGCAGCCAAGGCCGTGGCCTTCAAGGAAGCGCTGACGCCGGCATTTCGCAGCTACCAGACCCAGGTAGTGACCAATGCCCGGGCCATGGCCAAGGTGTTGCAGGCGCGCGGGTACAAGATTGTGTCGGACGGGACCGACAACCACATGATGCTGATCGACCTGTCGGCCAAGCCCTACACCGGCAAGGAAGCCGATGCGGCCTTGAGCAGCGCGTACATCACGGCCAACAAGAACTCGGTGCCAAACGACCCGCGTTCGCCGTTCGTGACCTCGGGCCTGCGCATCGGTACACCGGCGGTGACCACGCGCGGGTTCGATGTCGAGGCGTGCGAGCAGGTGGCGGGCTGGTTGTGCGATGTGCTCGATGCCCTGGAAACCGGGCGCAGTGACGAGGTGGGGCACCATGTGCGTGAGCAGGTGGTTGCGCTGTGCCGTCGTTATCCGGTTTATGGCTAAGAGGGTCGGGACCTGGCACCGGAGGTGTCGGGGTTTTTGATGCAGGTTTTATAACCTGTGTGAAAGGGCTGCCAGGCAGCCCTTTCTTGTTGCTGAGTTTGCTGTGCCGTTGGGGATCGGATGACGATCACCGGGGCCGCTGCGCGGCCCATCGCGGCGCAAGGCCGCTCCCACTGGGTTTTGCGTATTCGAATACTGCTCGGATCTACTGTGGGAGCGGCCTAGTGCCGCGATGGGCCGCGCAGCGGCCCCAGGTTCCCAGTATCGAACGCGGGGCTCCAGCTACCGCGCCTGGGTCACCCGATCCACCAGGTACACCAACCCGTGATAATCGATGCCACTGTGGGTCGACAAACCAATTTCACACGTGCGGCTGGTGGAGATCCCTTCACCGCAATACTGCACGGCATCCTTCAGGCTGCGCAGTGCATGGGCATTGAGCTCAGGGGTGGTGAAGCCCTTGTCCCCGGCAAACCCGCAGCAATGAATGCCCTCAGGTACCACCACCTGGGTGCTGCACCGCCGCGCCAGGTCGATCAGTGCCTGGCTTTCGCCCAGATGCTGTGTGCTGCACGTCACGTGCACGGCCACCGGTTCGTCCTGCGGGGTGAAGGTGAGCCGGTCCACCAGGTGCGTGCGAATGAAGCGCACTGGGTCGTATAGGTCCAGACGGGTATCCCCCAGGTCCTGAACCAGGCGCAGCGTGCAGGGGCTGGTGTCGCAATAGATCGGGTCCAAACCGCCACGGCTGGCATGCAGAAGGGCGTTGATCAGCTCCTGGCGCTTGTGTTCGGCCTGCTCAGGGTAGCCTTTCGATGCGAATGGCTGGCCGCAACACAGGCTTTCGGCGTTTTCCGGGAAGACGACCTGGTACCCCGCCTTCTCCAGCAGGCTGCGGGTCTTGTCCAGCAAAGAGGTCTGCTCGCGGTCGGCATACGCCGGGCCCATCACTTGGGACACGCAGGCGGCCAGGTAGACCACGCGTGGACGCGGGTCGTTGCTTGCCTCTCTCATGCGCACAGGGCGCAAGGGCTGGGGCATGGCCGGGGTCCAGCGGGGCACGCGGCCTTTGCTGGTCTTGCTCAGGGCGGCGCTCAAGCGGTTCAGGCGTGGCGCGCCCAGTAGCTTGCGGGCTGTATTGGCGGCGGTCAGGGACAGACGCGCGCCGCCCATCGCCGTCTTGAAGTGTTCGGCCAACCAGTCGGCGGCCCTGCCATGTTCGGCAGCCTGCGCGCGCAGCTTCTTGACCAGCTCGCCGGTGTTGATACCCACCGGGCAGCGCTGGGCACACAGCCCCGTGGCGGCGCAGGTGTCCATGCCCTGGTACTGGAAGGTGTCGCGCAGGGCGCGGGTGTCCTGGCCGTCGCGCTCCTTGGCCTGGATATCCCGCCACATGACGATGCGTTGGCGCGGGCTGAGGGTCAGCCCCTTGGATGGGCACACCGGCTCGCAGAAACCGCACTCGATGCACTTGTCGACGATCGCGTCGGCGGCGGGCAGCGGCTTGAGGTGCTTGAGGTGAATCTGCGGGTCGTCGCTGAGCACCACGTCGGGGTTGAGGATGCCGTTGGGGTCGAGCAGGCGCTTGAGCGTCCACATCAGCTGGTAGGCGTCCTGGCCCCATTCGAGTTCGACGAAGGGCGCCATGTTGCGACCGGTGCCGTGTTCGGCCTTGAGCGAGCCGCCGAACTCCACGGCGACCAGCTGGGCGACGTCGTCCATGAAGGCCTGGTAACGCGCCACTTCGGCCGGGCTGTTGAAGCCCTGGGTGAAGACGAAGTGCAGGTTGCCCTCCAGCGCGTGGCCGAAGATGATCGCCTCGTCGTAGCGGTGCCGCTCGAACAGCTGGATCAGCCGGTTGACGCCTTCGGCCAGTTGCTCGACGGGGAAGGTGACGTCCTCGATGATCACCGTGGTGCCGGTCTGGCGCACGGCGCCGACGGCGGGGAAGGTGTCCTTGCGGATCTTCCACAGCAGGTTGTACACGCCCGGGTCTTCGCTGAAGTCGACCTTCTGCTCCAGGGGGAAGTGGGCGATGGCGGCGCGGATCTGGTCGAGCTGTTCGTGCAGCAGGCTCTGGCTGGCGGCGCGCGATTCGATCAGCAGGGCGCAGGCGCTGCCCGAGAGTGCCTTGACCCAGGCCGGCATGCCGACCATGTCCTGCACCGAGCGCAGGCTGCGGCGGTCGAGCAGTTCGACGGCGGAGACCGGCTGCTGCTTGAGCAAGGTCACGGCCTTGCAGCAGCTCTCGACGTCGGTGAAGACGAGCAGCGCGGTGGCCTTGTGCGGGTGGTCGGGCACGGTGTCGTAGGTGACGGCGCTGATGAAGCCGAGCGTGCCTTCGGAGCCGACCATCAGGTGGTAGAGGATGTCCAGCGGCTGGTCGTAGTCCACCAGGGCGTTGAGCGACAGGCCGGTGGTGTTCTTCAGGCGGTACTTGTGGCGGATGCGCTCGGCCAGGGCGGTGTTGGCGCGGGTCTCGCGGCCCAGGAGCGCCAGTTCGGCGAGCAGCGGGGCATGGCTGCGCTCGAAGGCGGCGACGCTGGCCGGGTCTTCGCTGTCCAGGCAGGTACCGTCGGCCAGCACCAGGCGCAGGCCGGCCAGGGTGTGGTAGGTGTTCTGCGCGGTGCCGCAGCACATGCCGCTGGCGTTGTTGGCGACGATGCCGCCGATCTTGCAGGCGTTGATCGAGGCGGGGTCGGGGCCAATCTTGCGCCCGAACGGCGCCAACCAGGCGTTGGCCTGGGCACCGATGACGCCCGGCTGCAGCCTGATCTGCTCACCCTGGCCGCGCACTTCGCGGCCGTTCCAGTTGTCGCCCAGCACGATCAGGACCGAGTCGCTGATGGCCTGGCCGGACAAACTGGTGCCGGCGGCGCGGAAGGTGATCGATACCCGCTCGCGCTGGGCCAGCTTGATCAGGCCGATCACCTCGTCTTCGGACTCCACGCGTACCACCAGCTTGGGGATCAGGCGATAGAAGCTGGCATCGGTCCCGAAGGCCAGGGTCGAGGTCGGGTCGTCGAAGCGACGTTCGGCAGGTATCAGGCGCTCGGCATCGCGCAGAAACGCAGCAGGCAGGCTCATGCAGTCTCCTCGCGGGGCCGCGGCGTCTGGCGCGGCGCGTGCCCCGGTAATCAGGCGGTGTTTCAGGCAGGCGCTCAGGCGCCGAGTTCGCGTACCAGCGAGTCACGGGTGATCTCGCCGATGGACTTGGTGCCGGTCAGCACCATGGCCACGCGCATTTCTTTCTCGAACAGCTCCAGCAGGTTCTTCACCCCGGCCTGGCCATGCACGGCCAGCGCGTACAGGAAGGCCCGGCCGATCAGGACGGTGTCGGCGCCCAGGGCGATCATGCGCACCACGTCCAGGCCGCTGCGAATGCCCGAGTCGGCCAGGATCTTCAGGTCGCCCTTCACGGCGTCGGCAATCGCTGGCAGGGCACGGGCGCTGGACAGCACACCGTCGAGCTGGCGGCCACCGTGGTTGGACACGACGATGCCGTCGGCCCCGAACTTGACCGCATCGCGAGCATCGTCGGCATCGAGGATGCCCTTGATGATCATCGGGCCGTCCCAGAATTCGCGAATCCACTCCAGGTCACGCCAGGAAATGGACGGGTCGAAGTTGTTGGCCAGCCAACCGATATAGTCGGCCAGGCCGGTGGGGTTGCCCCGGTAGGTGGAAATGTTGCCCAGGTCGTGCGGGCGGCCCATGACGCCTACGTCCCATGCCCATTGCGGATGGGTCATGGCTTGCAGCATGCGGCGCAGCGGGCCGTTCTTGCCGCTCATGCCCGAGTGGGCGTCACGGTAGCGAGCGCCGGGGGTGGGCATGTCGACGGTGAACACCAGGGTCCGGACGCCAGCTGCCTTGGCGCGCTCCAGGGCGTTGCGCATGAAGCCGCGGTCCTTGAGCACGTACAGTTGGAACCACATCGGCCGGTCGATGGCCGGCGCCACTTCTTCGATCGGGCACACCGAAACGGTGGACATGGTGAAGGGGATGCCGTGGGCAGCCGCTGCCCGCGCCGCCTGCACTTCGCCACGGCGGGCATACATGCCGGTCAGGCCGACCGGGGCCAGGGCCACGGGCATGCTCAGGGTTTCACCGAACAACTGGGTTTGCAGGCTGAGTTCGGACATGTTCTTCAGCACGCGCTGGCGCAGGGCGATGCTGGCCAGGTCCGAAACGTTGTGACGCAGCGTGTGCTCGGCGTAGGCGCCGCCATCGGCATAGTGGAACAGGAATGGCGGCAGCTTGCGTTGGGCGGCGGCGCGGTAATCGGTAGAGGCAGAAATGATCATGGGCTCTCGCAGCTTGGCAGGTGAGGAAGGCCGGGCAGGTTGGCTGCCCGGCCCCTTTCACTTTAGTGATGAACCAGCATGCCGGTCAGCCAGTAGGCCTGCACCAAGGTGATCAGGCCGACGATGGTGGCGAAGAACAGGCTGTGCTTGACGGTGAAGCGGAACAGGTCGGACTCCTTGCCCACCAGGCCGGTGGCAGCACAGGCCACGGCGATCGACTGCGGCGAGATCATCTTGCCGGTCACGCCACCGCTGGTGTTGGCAGCTACCAGCAGGGTGTCGTTCACCCCGATCTGGTGCGCGGTGGTGGCTTGCAACGAGCTGAACAGGGCGTTGGACGAGGTGTCCGAACCGGTCAGGAACACCCCCAGCCAACCCAGGAACGGCGAGAAGAACGGGAACGCCGCGCCGGTGCCGGCCAGTACCAGGGCCATGGTGGAGGACATGCCCGAATAGTTGGTCACGAACGCGAAGGCCAGCACCATGCCGATCGACAGGATGGGCCAGCGCAGCTCATAGAGGGTTTCTTTGAAAGTGGTCAGACCAGTTTTGAGGTTGATCTTGAGCACAGCCATGGAAATCAGCGCCGACAGGAAGATCGCGGTGCCTGTCGCCGAAACCGGGTCGAGCTTGAACACGGCCGGCATGGCAGTGGGTGCGGCCACGATCGGCGCGGTTTTTATCACCAGCTGGTCAAGGTGCGGGATGGCAAAGTTGAACACGAAGTTGTACATCGCGCCGCCCGGGGCGAACGCGGCCTTGAAGGGCTTCAAGGTCCAGATCGTGACCAGTACCGTGAGAATCAGGAAGGGCGACCAAGCCTTGAAGATTTCACCTAGGCTGTAGGGGCTCGGCTGGCTGCCGCTCGATTGCACGACGGCCGCGCCAACGCTGCCGGTGGCCGCCGCGAACGAGCGCTTGGGCTGCCACACTTTCAAGAACAGGGTCAGGGCAATCAGGCTGGCCAGGGCCGAGGTGATGTCCGGCAGTTCCGGGCCGATGAAGTTCGAGGTGAAGTATTGGGTCACGGCGAAGCTCAGGCCGGCCACCAAGGCCGCAGGCCAGGTTTCTTTCACTCCGCGCAGGCCATCCATCATGAACACCAGCCAGAACGGGACGAACAGCGACAGCAGCGGCAGCTGGCGACCGGTCATGGCGCCGATGTGGAAGGCGTCGATACCGGTCACCTGGCCGGCGACGATGATCGGGATGCCCAGGGCGCCGAAGGCCACGGGCGCGGTGTTGGCGATCAGGCACAGGCCGGCGGCGTACAGCGGGTTGAAGCCCAGGCCGACCAGCAGCGCGGCGGTGATGGCCACGGGCGCGCCGAACCCGGCCGCGCCTTCGAGGAAGGCCCCGAAGCAGAAGCCGATCAGCAGCACCTGCAGGCGCTGGTCGTCGGTGATCGACAGCACCGAGCTGCGGATGACCTCGAACTGGCCGCTCTTGACCGTGAGTTTGTACAGGAACACGGCCGCGACGATGATCCAGGCGATGGGCCACAGGCCATACAAAAAGCCATAACCCGCAGCGGCCAATGCCATGTCGACAGGCATCTGGAAAGCGAAAATCGCCACCAGGATCGACAGGCCCAGGGTGATGCTGCCAGCCACGTGGCCCTTCAGGCGAAAGACGGCCAGGGCCAGGAAGAAGAAGACGATGGGGATGACTGCCGCCAGGGCGGACAGGCCGAGACTGCCCAGCGGGCTGTAGAGTTGTTGCCAGGTTTGCATATGGGGTGGCCCCTAATTGTTGTTGGTCATGCGCTGGCCGTGAATAATTGGTAAGACCAATTTACAATGGCTCGCCGCTAGGTTAAAAGCGCACATAGGGGTGTGTCAATTTGTCCGAGGCAGCACTTTGGTCGAATGCCGATGAGTGGCCAGGTGATGTGGCGTGAAAATCGAGGGCTGGTGGGTGCCGGCTGGCTGTGGATCGGCGAGAATGGATGCCCCGGATACCTGCCGGGATTCGTGGAGAGCGTGTGATGGTTTTTGATCAGGTCCGCCAGCGGCGCCTGTCCGACGACATCGTCGATCGGTTGGAAGGGATGATTCTGGAAGGCACATTGACATCCGGGCAGCGGCTGCCGGCCGAACGTGTGCTGGCTGAGCAGTTCGGGGTGTCACGCCCGTCGTTGCGCGAAGCGATCCAGAAGCTGGTGGCCAAGGGCTTGCTGGTCAGCCGGCAGGGCGGTGGCAACTATGTGGCGCAGTCGCTGGGTTCGACGTTCAGTGATCCGCTGTTGCAGCTGCTCGAACACAGTCCCCAGGCGCAGCACGACCTGCTGGAGTTTCGCCATACCCTGGAAGCGTCCTGCGCCTACTACGCTGCCCAACGGGCCACCGAACCTGATCGAGCACGCTTGAAAGAAGCGTTCGACGTGCTGCAGGACTGCTACACGCGGGCGGGCGAGGTGACGCGAGCGGAAGAGGGCGCTGCCGATGCCCGTTTTCACCTGGCCATTGCCGAAGCCAGTCACAACGCCGTGCTGTTGCACACCATTCGTGGGCTGTTCGACCTGCTCAAGCGCAATGTGGTCACCAACATTGGGGGCATGTACCAGCAACGTAGCGAAACCCGCGACATGCTGATCAGTCAGCATCGGGAGTTGTACCTGGCCATTGTCGAAGGCAGGGCCGAGGATGCGCGGGAGGTGTCCAGCCGGCACATCCTGTACGTGCAGGAAGTGCTGGAAGAGGCGCATGAAGAGGCGCAGCGGGTGGCCCGGGCAGAGAGGCGCAACGGCCACTGAGGGGGCTGAAGGCGAGTGGGCGAGTGAACACGCGCCCGGGGTAAAGGGCGCGGTGTTCTTCGCAGGTGCGCAGCTCCTTGGCCAAGCACGATCTGGCAAACAAGGCCTTGATCGTTACCCGACAGGGAGGCGAAGGAAGCGTTAGTCTTCCTTGCCCTTGTTGCGCACGGCCCGCTGCAGCTCGCGGTTGGAATCGCGTTCGCGCACGGTATCGCGCTTGTCGTATTCCTTCTTGCCCTTGCCCAGTGCGATTTCGCACTTGATCAGGTGCTTGCTCCAGTACAGCGCCAAGGCCACGCAGGTGTAACCCTTTTGCGCCACCGCCGCTTCGAGCCGCTCGAGCTCACGCTTGTTGAGCAGCAGCTTGCGGGTGCGGATGGGGTCTGCGATGACGTGGGTGCTGGCGGTGGTCAGCGGGGTGATGTGGCTGCCGAACAGCCAGGCCTCACCGTCCTTGAGCAGCACGTAGCTGTCAACGAGGTGTGCCTTGCCGGCTCGCAGGCTTTTTACTTCCCAGCCGGACAGGACCAGCCCGGCCTCGAACTTGTGTTCGATGAAGTAATCGTGTCGCGCTTTCTTGTTCTGCG
>CAURYQ010000040.1:0-35760 GCA_963529135.1 uncultured Pseudomonas sp.
ACCATACACCGTCCGGGGCGGGGTCCTTCGGGGCCCCGCCCCCGGGGGGGGGGGCCGTGGTGCATGGCGGGCGCGGGGGGGGGGTGTGGGTGGTGGGGGGGGTTTGGCGGGGCCGCGGCCAGGGGGGCGGGGGGCGGCGGGGGGCCGGGCCGGGCCCCGGGGGTTGTGTGTGTTCTCCCCTAACTCGGGGGCCGCGGCGCGGCCGATCGCGGCGCAGGGCCGCTCCCACGGACTGGACTGCCCCCACCCCGGCGATCTGTAATGCGGGCTAGTTATCTACCTGTCTAGGTAATGTCACCTGCGCGCGACTGCCACCCGGTCAGCCCCTCTGAATACCGCCAGATCACCCTTCAGCCGGGCTCCATCGTCGTGTTCTTCTTCCAGCCCCTCAGGTTCATCGCGCACAGGGTGAATTGCAGAATGATCAAGGCCCATGCCTGTGCCTGCCAGCCCCACACCGCCCATAAGATGTTGCTTGCGATAAAGCAGCAAAAGCCGATCTTCCTGCGGGCAGGGCGGCGGGAGCCAATGCACCACGCCGCTGCTACCGTCAACGCCATGGCTGGCCATTCCAGCCAGCCGATCCAGTCCTCCATCGAACCGTCCTCAGTCCTGGTTTGTTCGTGGGACACGACAGCCCCAGGACGGGTTCAGATCAATCCGAGCGTGATGCTTGCCTGGGCGTTTTTTTGAACCTCGCCCGGCTCTGGCTTGCCCACTTGAGAAGCACCACGTTGAATCACGATCAAGAGGAGGGATGTCATGCCCAATACAGCACGCAAGGTACGTTATGGCGTAGTGGCCGGCGGTTCGATTTCCCAAGGGGCGTTCATGCCCGGTATCGGGCAGACCGACAACTCGGAAATCACCGTTCTGGTCACTGGGGATGAAGAAAAAGCGCGGCAGTTAGGTGAACGCTACGAGCTGCGAACCTACCATTACGATCAATACGCCGAAATGCTTGGCGCGCGGGAGGTGGATGCGCTCTACATCGCCACGCCCAATTTCCGGCATCGGGAATTCGTGGTGCCCGCGCTTGAGGCTGGTATCCATGTCCTGCTCGAAAAGCCCATGGGCATTAGCGAGACGGATTGCAAAGCCATGATCGAAGCGTCCAAACGCTCAGGCGCCAAGCTGATGGTCGCCTACAGGCTGCACTGCGAGCCCGGCACGCTGGACATGATCGAGCGCGTGCACAAAGGCGATTTCGGCGATGCGAGGCTGTTCACGTCCATCTTCACCCAGCGTGTCAAAGCCAGTAATCATCGGGCGCAGAACGGCTTCGAGGCAGGCCCGGTGCCAGACATGGGGCCGTACCCGCTGAACATGGTGCGCCAGTTGTTCAATGCCGAACCGATCGAGGTATCGGCCATGGGCGTTCGGTCACCCGGCAGCACCATGGATACCTGGGATACCGTCACGGTAAGCCTGCGGTTCGAAGACGAGCGGCTGGCGCAATTCACGGTCAGCTACACGCTGCCGTCCACCGAGCGTTTCCAACTGTTGGGCACAAAAGGCGAGATCGAAGCGTCGCCGTGTTTCGGCTATGGGGAAGGGGTAGCCATCAGTTACAGGGCCACGATCGATGGCGAGACCCGTGTGCATGTCAATCCAGTCGTAGACCAGTTTGCCGGTGAGACGGCGTATTTCTCCGATTGCATCCTCAACAACGTCGCGCCAGAGCCCGACGGCGAGGAGGGGTGGCGCGATGTGCGGGTAGTCGAGGCGATTAAGCGAGCACTCGAGACCGGCACGCCGCAGAAGCTCGAGCCTTTGCCCGCCCGGCCGGTGGCGCGGCGGTCCGCCCAACGCAGGGCGTTTGCCCTGGCACAAGTGCCGCCGATGGTCGATGCCGAGTCGCCGGCGGAATGACCTGCAAGCTGCGCGCCCCCTCAGGGCGCGCAGTCCGGGTTACGCGGCATGCTGCTCCGACTTGCCCTTGAGCAATTTCTTCTGCGCCATCATCGCCTGGCCCATTTCATCGAGCTGCGCCTTGCCCAACAGCTTGCGAGCCGTGGGGAATAGCTCGCTTTCTTCTTCCTCGATATGGTGCTCCAGCAGTTCCTTCATCACCTTGACCCGCCCGGCGAACTCGACCGTGCCGGTGTCAGTGCCCTCCAGGTCGGGTAGCACCAGCGAGTCGACGGTGCGGTGTTCTTCCTTGGCCTCGTAGTACATCTTCTCCTCTTCCTTGCCACCGGCCTCCTTGATGGCTGGATAGAGAATGTCCTCTTCCAGCGCGGTATGAATGGTGACTTCCTGCTTGATACGCTCCAGCAGTTCGGCACGCTTCTTCACTGCGCGCTCCGTGGTCGAAGACAATTCTTCGAGCAGTTTCTTGACCAACTGGTGGTCCTGGGTCAGCAATTCGATGGCGTTCATGGATCACCTCTGCAGGTTGTTGTAATCACGGTTGCCATGGGTTGAGTCGAGCGCCAGGCCAACAGTTCCGCTGCGCGGATGACGTGCATGGCGTTTGCTTTCAACGGGTCGGCGCGCACCCGCTCAGTGCCAGTGCGGCGCGTAGCGCTGCCAGGTGCGTCAGCCCTTGCGGCAGGTTGCCCAGGTACGCGCCGGTATCAGGGTCGACCATCTCCGAATAGATGCCTGCGCCATGGGCAAGCCCCTCAAGGGCGGCTTGATAGGCTGTTTGCGCGCGTGCATGCTGGCCAAGCAGCACCCAGGCTTCCACCAGCCAGAAGGTGCAGGCCAGGAAGCAGCCTTCTTCCTCGACCGCGCCGCTGTAGCGGTAGTGGAAGGGCCCGGCCGATAGGCTTTGCTCGACCGCCTCCAGGGTGCTCTGGAGGCGCTGCGCAGCCGGGTAACCAAAGCGCACCGCCAGGGCAATACCGGCGTCCAGTCGGTCGCTGCCCGGGTAGAACACGTACGCCTGGCGGTCTTCATGCCAGCAGTGGGTTTCGATCCACTCGAAGATACGATCACGTTCACGGGCCCAGCGCTGCTTGCAGGTAGTGGGCAGATGCCCGCCGTCAGCCAGTTCGATGGCCCGGCTCAGGGCCTGCCAGCAACTGATCTTGGACAGGGTGTAGTGCCGTGTTTCGTGCAGCTCCCAGATACCGGCATCCGGCTGGCGCCATTGATCGGCGCACTCGTCCGCCAGGCGTGACAACAACATCGCGCTGCTGCCGTCCAGAATGTTGCCGGTGTCTATGAAGCAGCGGGCGGTTTCGAAAATATCGCCGAACACGCCGTGCTGCAGTTGGTCGCGTGCATCGTTGCCCACCACGGGAGGCGATTGCTTGTAGCCGGGCAGGTCGATGCTGCGCGTGCAATCGCCTAGGGCGCCATCGAGCGTGTAGAACACCTGCGCACCATGCTCGGCCAAGCGGCGCAGCAGCCACGTGAAAGCGGCCTTGGCCTCAGGCTGGGCGCCGATGCCAAGAAACGCTTCGATGGTGTAGCCCGCATCGCGCACCCACGCGAAGCGGTAGTCATAATTCTTGGTACCGCCGATGCGCTCAGGCAGTGACGTGGTGGCGGCTGCCATGATCGAGCCGCTCGGAGAAGAAAGCAACAATTTGAGCGCCAGTGCGTTACGCACCACCACCGACTGGTACGGGCCCTCATAAACGAGGCTTCGCGACCATTGCCGCCATTCCCGGTCAGAGCCGTCGATACGGGCATCGATCAGGCCCAGTGGCGGCACGACCAAGGGCTCGTCATGGCCCGCAATCAGCGCCACCAGGGTGCGTTGCCCGGCTGAAACATCGAGCGTGGCACGCACGCCCATGTCGTCCTTGCGCTGTACGCTGATCTGCTGATCATGCAGGAACATCCCCAGAATATGACCTGCGTGGAAAACGCAGCCGTTGTCATTGGGGCTGAGGTAGGGGCTTACCGTGTCAGCCTGAGTGCCGAAATCAATCGCGATCTCGAACGCGACCGAGCCTTCGATGCCTTCGATCCGGCGAGCAAGCTCTGCCCAAGGCAGGCGTCCGGCAGGGCCGCTGTTCAGCGACTCCGTCAGGCGTGCCCGACCTGTAGAGGTGATGTAGTCGGTCTCCACCACGTTGCTGCCGGGGCGATAACGACGTTGTGCCTGGTAAGGCTGGGTGGGGGTGATGGCAAAGGAGCCGCCTGTCTTGGGGGAGAGCAATCGATCGAACAGGGGCGGAGAATCCATGTGCGGCACGCACCACCAGTCAATGGAGCCGTCCAGGCCCACCAGGGCAACCGAGCGCCCGTCGCCAAGGGCTGCATACTGTTCCAATGTCAGCCAGCCGCCAGCGTCCCTTTGAGGCTTGCCACATTGCCGCGGGCTTTCAGATACGTCTTCCACATTGCAGCTCCTGCATATTCGATAGGGATGTGACTGAAGCGAAGCGACAACAGTTCGTCACCATGCGGTCAACGGCAGCGCGGTGACTTGCGGGTCAAAATAAATGGAATCTTTTGTTACGCCTTGGGCTCAATTAGGCTGAGTTTGATGGAGGAGAGTCCAATGGCAGGACAACAACTGTATGTAATCGAGTACGAGCTACACGGAGAATTCAGGACTTTCATCATTCGGCTGGAACGCATGGACAATGCTGAGGCTTGGCACTGGGCAAGCTGCGATGCCGGTGTCGGGATCATCCCGCGGTTCGGTCAGCACAAGATCAAGAAAGTCAGCCGGCCCATGGCCGAGCGCTATGGATTGAGCAACGTGCGGTGGCGGGTGTCGGGCAAGGGTCCGGAATTCGTTGCGCCCCCGGTGGACATGAAGAAGTTCGCCGTTGCAGCTGAGAAGTCCTGAATTCGCTACACCAAACGCCGGTGGCATCAGCCCCGGCGTCGCTGCCCTCAAGCGCCTTCGTCCTGCCGTTGAGGGCTATGGGTACAAGAACGTCGAGACTCGAACTGCGCTGTTCGCACCCGCTCTGACCTGGCCTGTGACTCGGCCGACATCCTCGCTGCGCACGGTGAGATGAAGCGTGGCCATGCCCGCCTTATCTGTGGCAACTTCAACCAACATCGCTTTGCCCTGAGACTGGACGCGTACCGGCTGCGGCTGCAGTGTCTCGATGCTCGTCTCCTGAAGCATGCTGCCTCTGAGTTGGACCCAGACGCTTCTGTCTGGCACGCCTTTGACGTGAATCCACATTTCGGTCGGTGTTGCGCTGCGGCCCAGGCGCTTGTACTGCACCTGTACCTAGCCATCGGCACTGGCCACTTGAGCGTCGTTCAGTGAAGCGCTGCTCAATCCACCGGCCAGCACCCCTGCCAGTAGCAGCAACAGTGCGGGCCGCCTGAAGCGTACAGCTCGCGGAAAACGGTGTGGCACAGCCCCTGGTTCAGGCGTCGGGTAATGCTTGGAGGTCATCGCGTGCTCGTTCATCTAGACGTGGTCAGGCGCGCTCGCCACGGAGCCAGCGTTGGTGATAATGCGCAAGCTGCGACAAGCCATAAAAAGCCCCTTGGCGCATCACCTCGTCACGCTCGGCAAAGAAGCGCTGGGTGCCGGTGAATACGGCAAGCGGCTCACCGGCAAATGCCCAGGCGAAGCACAACGTGCCGGGGGGAATACTGCCCTGCGCGGCCGGCCCTGCCACGCCGGTCGTGGCAATGGCCACATTGGCCTCGCTGTCTTTCAAGGCACCCAAGGCCATCTCCCAGGCGACCGCTTCGCTGGTCAGGCCATAGCGCTCGATGGTTACGGGGCTCACCCCCAGCAAGCGCTGTTTGGCATTGGGCGAATAAACCACGTATCCGCTCTCGAGCACCTCGGCCGTGCCTGGCAAGGCGGCCAGTGCCGCCACCATGGCGCCTGCCGTGCAGGATTCGGCGGTGGTGAGTACCAAGTTGTGTTTTTTCAGATATTCGAAAACGGACTGAATCGGGTCGGTAGGCATACCAGTGTCTCGCGCAGCATTTTGCAATGGACGTGGGCAAGTGAGTGTTGGTTCATTGAAAGTGAACCCGCCTGTCCACGTTGCAGCAATTAACCTGAACTTAGCAGCACCCTCAGGCTTCTTTGGTAGAGAAGGTAGAGAAATCGACCCAGTGACGGAGAACGGTTATGAACGAGCCTGTGACGTATTTCTGGATCGCCGTGGCGGTCCTCATCCTGCTGGTGGACCTGTGGGCCATCGTCAGCGTCTTTCGTAGCGACAAGGCGGACGCCACCAAGGCTGCATGGGCCCTGGTGCTCCTCGCACTGCCGGTGGCTGGCCTGGCGATCTGGGGTATTTGGGGGCCGCGGGGTATCAAGCGCGGTACCGGCCCTTCTTCCCCTGAACACAGCAAAGGTTGAGGTAATTTTATGAGTACATCCAACGAGCAAGACAACAAGCGGGTCGAGCAGGCGCGCACCACTGGCGAAAAAGAGCGGGACAACGATGCACGGCGTCCAGACGGTTCCACGGGCACCGAGCAAGACAGTACGGCGCAGCGTACGGCAAGGGATGCACCTGATCACAAGCCTTGAGCGCTGTAGATTGAATTTCGCCACTCGGCCGGATGCCCAAGGCGCCTGGTTGCCGGTCCTCGGTAGCCATGTGGGCGCCAATGCGCTCGTTCAATCATTACAGGAGCCGTACCGTGCCACGTATCATCACCCCAGCCACTCCCGAGCATGAAATCCAGGAGCACAATGCCCGGATGTTCGGCTCGCCCAAGGAACGTCTGGACTTCTACCGTCAGGAAATCCAGTACGAGACGAGCATTCTCGCCAACCGTACCGATGCTTACCTGGCTGCGCAGTCGTTTCTGGTCATCGCGTATGCGTCAGCCATGGGCAATACCAACCAGAGCTGGGGCGAGATGTTCACGTTGGTTGTGCCGCCGTTTCTGGCCCTGCTTGGGGTGCTCAGTTCGCTGAATGCGTGGCCGGGCATCCATGCAGCCTACAAAATCATCGAGCACTGGCAGCTCAAGCAGAGCCATCTGCTGCGAAGCGAGCCCATGATGGGCTTGGCTTACGACGAATCACCGCTGTTCAGTGAAACCGAAACCTCTCAGGCGGGTCATCGCAAGTCGTTGCTGTTTTCCCTGCGTACACCCTGGATTTTCCTGGTCTGCTGGGTCTTCTTGGGTGCCTACGCGATATTTATTCAGCTGGCATGAAGGGCAACGCTTTCAACTCAGCGGTGTGAGGCTCATCATAGGCGTCCTTCGCGCAGAGCAGCGTACTTGACGCCTGTGCTCGTTTTCAGGAAGTCCGAGGTCGATCGATGAATCAACGTACCGCTGGTGGTGCCGCCAGTGGGCAGGATGATGCCGCACTAACCGCAGAACGGCTGCAGCTTGCTCTGGAGGCTGGCGCGATTATCGGCACTTGGGTGTGGGACATACCCAACGACAGGGTCACGGCCGATGAGCGATTCTCCCACTCCTTCGGCTTGCCGCTTGATAAATGCCTGGCGGGCATCTCGTTGGCAGAAGCCTTCGCCTCCATTCACCCTCAAGACCGTGAGCGGGTCGCGCAAGCCATCCAGGCAGCCATGGCCCTGGGCGGTTCGTTTCGCTGCGAATACCGGGTTCGCCAGGATGACGACTGTTATCACTGGATAGAAGCCAACGGGCGGGTCGAGCTTGATGAGCAGGGTGTGGCAGTACGCTTTCCTGGCGTGCTGATGAACATCGAATCGCGTCGCAAGGCTCAAGCCGAACGCGACCGCATGTCCTCGCTGCTGCGCACCTTCACCGCTGCCGTCCCTGGCGTTGTCTATGCCAAGGACCTGGAGGGGCGCATGCTGGTGGCCAACGACGGTGCTACCCAGCTCATCGGCAAGCCGCCGGAGTTCTACCTCGGCAAGACCGACTTCGAGTTTCTTGAAGACAAGGAGCAGGCCAGGAAGGTGATGGAAACCGACCGGCGTGTGATGGCCGGTGGCACGGCGGTCCAGGTCGAAGAGCGGGTGGATATGCCGGACGGCTCTGCCACTTACTGGTTGTCTGTGAAAGCGCCATTGCTCAGTGACGAGGGCGAGGTGATCGGCCTCGTCGGGTCGTCCATCGATGTCACGGCCCGCAGGCAGGTAGAAGAACAGCTGCTTGAGCTCAATCGAACGCTCGAGGCGCGTATCAGTCAGGCGGTGGCCGAGCGAGAGCAGGCTGAAGCAGCATTGCGCCAGGCTCAGAAAATGGAGGCGGTAGGGCAGCTGACCGGCGGCATCGCGCATGACTTCAACAACCTGCTGGCGGGTATCTCAGGCAGTCTCGACCTGATCAGGTCACGGCTGGCCCAAGGCCGCCTGGAGGACGTGGAACGCTACATGACCGTAGCCTACAGCGCCACACGCAAGGCCGCTGCGTTGACTCACCGGCTGTTGGCGTTTGCCAGACGACAGACCTTGGTGCCGGTGCAGACCGACGTTCATGCGTTGATCGATGGCATGGCTGAGCTGGTGCGCCGTACCGTAGGGCCAGCGGTGACACTGGACGTCCGGTTGACGGCGTCGTTGCATACCTGTCTGGTTGATCCCGCACAGCTGGAAAACGCCTTGTTGAATCTGTGCATCAATGCACGTGATGCCATGGACGGACACGGCCGAATCTGCATTCAGACGGCAGATCAGCGCCTCGAAGACGATGCGGACCCTGAAATCGCCGCCGGCGACTATCTGAGCATCTGCGTTGCGGATGAAGGCATCGGTATGGATACGGCTACCCTTTCGAGGGCGTTCGAGCCGTTTTTCACCACCAAGCCTCTGGGCGCAGGTACGGGGCTCGGTTTATCGATGGTGTATGGCTTCGCCCGCCAGACCGGCGGGCAGGTGCGCATCGATTCGGTGCCAGGGGAGGGGACGCGCGTCTTTCTGCAGTTACCCAGTCACGGGGGCCCTGCCCATATCGTCAGCGACCGCGTCGTTGCTGAGGCGGCTCATCGAGCAAGGCCCGGTGAGACAGTACTGGTAGTGGACGATGAAGCGTCGGTGCGCATGTATGTCAGTGAAACCCTCAGTGGCATGGGCTACGTCGTCATCGAAGCTGCCGACAGCCTGGCCGGCTTGCAGTTGCTGCGCTCGGACACCCGCATCGACCTGTTGATCACCGACGTCGGCCTGCCTGGGGGGCTGGACGGCAGAAAAATGGTAGACGTCGCCAGGGGCGTAAGGCCTCGGTTACCCGTGCTGTTCATCACAGGGTATGCACCGCCGTCACCTGGGCAGCAGGCCTGGCCGGCCGATGGCGGCATGGTGCTGAGCAAACCGTTTGACCATGACGCATTGATCAAAGCCCTTACCACACTGATGCACCCGTGAAGCCTGACCTGGCCCGCTGGCAGCGGGCCAGGTGATTGGCAGGGCTGAGCGCGGCCTAGATGGGCACTTCAGGGGCCAGTGTGCCGGCCGTCGCTCCCGGCACGAGAATGACCTTGCGGCAGTCGTCCTTCTTCTGATCGAACATCTTGTAGCCCATCGCCGCTTCCTCGAGTGCCAGGCGGTGCGTGACGATGAGCTCTGGATGCAGTCGGCCCGCTTCGATGTGCTCGAGCAGTTCGGGCAGGAACTTCTGCACATGGGTCTGGCCCATCTTGAAGGTCAGGCCCTTGTCGAAGGCATCGCCGAACAGGAAGCCGTGAATGAACCCCGCGTACACGCCAGGCACACTCACCACGCCGCCGCGCCGCACGGCGGCGATGCACTGGCGTAGCGCCTTGCCGCTGCTGCCTTCGATCTTGAGGGCAGTCATCACGGTTTCAGTGGTGCTGCCCTTGGCTTCGAAACCCACTGCATCGATGACTGCGTCGACGCCACGCATGCCCGGCGTCAGGCGAATGATGCTGTCGGCCGGGTCATCGTCCTGTTCGAAGTTGATCGGCACCACCCCGTAGGCGTCACGCGCGAATGTAAGGCGATAGTCGTTGTCATCGACCAGGAAGATGGTCTGCGCGCCCAGCATGCGTGCGCAGGCTGCGCTCAGCAAGCCGACAGGGCCTGCGCCGTAGATGGCCACCGTCGAGCCTTGGCCGACCTGGGCGTTGGTCACCGCCTGCCAGGCGGTGGGCAGGATGTCCGACAGGAACAGCACCTTGTCGTCGGACAATGCAGTAGGCACCTTGAACGGGCCTACGTTGGCCTTGGGCACCCGTACGTAGTCGGCCTGGCCGCCGGGGATACCGCCATACAGATGACTGTAGCCAAACAGCGCCGCCCCTGGCGGGATGATCTTCTTGTTGATGATGGCGCCTCGGCCGGTGTTGGTCGTCTCACAAGCGGCGAACAGCTCGTGTTGGCAGAAAAAGCAGCCGCCACAGGCGATCACGAATGGAATCACCACGCGGTCACCGACTTGCACATTGGTCACCCCGCGCCCGACTTCCTCGACGACACCCATGAACTCGTGGCCAAAGATGTCGCCCTGCTCGGTCTGCGGAATCTTGCCGTGATACAGGTGCAGGTCGGACCCGCAGATGGCGGTGGCGGTGACCCTCAGGATGATGTCGTCAACCTCGTGCAGGCTCGGGTCCGGGACCGTGTCGACCCTTACGTCCTGTGCGCCGTGATACGTCAGTGCTCTCATGGTTCAACTCCTGTGAAGGCGGTTGTGCTATGCAGGTGAAACCATGAGGCGAGTGAAAGTTCAGGCCAAAAGCCCCACCGGGCTACCGCGGCGCGCGTGCTCGACTGCCAGTAGCGTCACGCCGCCAGCAGCGGCAGGCGGATAGTGAAGGTAGTACCGAATACGGCATCCGAATCGACGGTCACGTCGCCGCCATGGGCCAGGGTGATTTCACTGACGATGAACAGCCCTAGCCCGACGGACCGTACGGAATCGGCACGGTCCGTGGCCCGGGTCATGGGGGCGAACAAGGACGTCAACGATGCATCGGGAATGCAAGGGCCGTGATTGTGTACGGCGATGACGGCGCCGTGTGTCTGCAGGTCGGTGGTGATGGTGACCGGGTGAGCGAGATCGCCATAGGCCACGCTGTTGGCCACCAGATTTCCAATCATCTGCTGCACCCGGTCGGGGTCCAGCGCGAGTTGCCCCTTGCCCTTGGACAGGTGGCGAATACGCGCTTGGGCAAATGCCACTCTCAGTTCGTTGACGCTCTGATCGACCGTCGAACACAGGTCTGTCGGTTGACGACGGATGGTGATGCCCTGGCCGATTCTGACGGAAGCGAAGTCCAGCAGGTCGGCAATCATCCGCCTGGCGCGCTCCGAAGAGTGGCTGATGCTGCCCAGCAGGCGCCTCTCCTTGTCCCTGTGTTCACCGCGTTCGAGCAACTGGGTGGCCATCTTGATCGCCGTCAGCGGATTTTTCAGGTCATGGCTGGCGATGGCGACCATCTGCTCGGCAAAGGCGGCGCGGCGCTGGGCGCTCTGATAGGCGTCGGCGAGCTCGGCCTTGGCCTGTTGCAATGCAGCTTCGGCTTCGGTGGTTTGTGCCAGCAGTTGCTCGGCCCTGCGTCGGGCGGTGAGCAGTTCACGTTCGTAGCGATCGCGTTCGATGGTGCCGAACAAGGCCAGTTCGTGGAACACCCCTTGAGGGTACTCGCGGCGCACGGCATTGAGCAGCATGGTGATCACATGGCCACTGCAGTGGCGTACTTCGAGCTTCACTTCGGCTACCGAACCCTGCATCTTCATCAAGGGCGCCCAGTGGGTCTGATGAAAGATGCGCCCTCCCATGGTCAGCAACTCCTGGAATCTACGCTGCACCAGGGCCTCTGGCGTGTAGCCCAGCCATTTGCAGAAGGTCTGGTTGGCGCGCACGATCATGCCGGTTTCGGTGGTGACGACCAGGCCGCAGGGTGCCCCTTCGAACAACAGGTCGACGGCCGGTATCTCACCAGCGCCGGTCATGGCCCCGGCGCCCAGGGCTGCAGGAAGGCGTCCATGGCCTGGGAGCAGGCCGTGGGGGCGCTCATGTGCGGGCAATGCCCAATGTTGTCGATCAGGCACAGCGTGCTGTTGGGTAATACGCTGTTGAGGTAGTGGCCCACGGAGGCCGGGGCGATGAGATCGTCCACCGACTGCAGGATCAACACCGGTGTAGTCAAGCCCTGCACGTCAAGCCGGTTGTCCGACAGAAACGTGACGCGTGCAAATTGCCGAGCGATGTCGGGGTCGGTGCGACAGAAACTGTTGGTCAGCTCCTCGCTCAGCAGGGGCTGGCCAGGGGCGCCCATGATCACCGGGGCCATGGTGCTCGACCAGCCCAGGTAATTGCTGTCCAGGGTTTCGAGCAGTTCGTGGATATCGGCTTGCTTGAAGCCGCCAATGTAGTCGCCGTCGTCGATGTAGCACGGTGACGGGCCGACCATCACGTGAGCTGCGATGCGGCCAGGCTGCTGCCGGTCTGCCAGTACGCCGATCATGGCGCTGACCGAGTGGCCTACCAGGATGACGGTGCCCTGGCCATACTCGGTGATGATCTCGTTCAAATCCGTCGCATACCCTGACAAGGAGTCATAGCGAACGCGATCATAAGCCGCGGCGTCCGACCGACCTGCACCCACCAGGTCGTAGGTAAGGACCCGAAAGCGCTCTTGAAAATGCGGCAGCAGGTACTTCCACATCGATTGATCGCAGCCAAAACCGTGGGAGAAGATCAACGTGACAGGGCCGTTGCCGGTAATATGCACGTTGTTACGCGTTGATAAGGTCATGGCTTTCCAAGAGGCTAATGCAGCGTCCGTGGCAGGATGGGTGGAGCACGACTTGGCCAAGCGCCGGCAGGGGTTTGTGACCGCTTGCCCAATAGCGTAGGCCGAAGATGAACGAATCGACATTGGCCATTGAACAATAGTTTCGTCAACGCCTGGTATTGGTGGAGCAATTTCATATCTGGCGTTGTCAAGAAGTGACCAGTTGCACCATTGCCCATTCAGGAGAGTCACGTGACGGACAAGAAGGCCCGCGTCAGCAATCAGGCGACCGGAGACATATCCAACCTGCCGCACGACATGTTTTTTGCTGCCGTGCAAACGACGCGCATGCCCATGATCGTTACCGACCCAGGACGCGACGACAATCCTATCATCTTTGCCAACCGCGCGTTTCTGGAAATGACCGGCTATGAAGCCGACGAGATCATGGGGCGCAACTGCCGCTTCCTGCAGGGGCCGGAGACCGAGCGTGCGGTGGTCGACGCCATTCGTGAGGCCATTCAACAGCGTGTGGACATCGCCACGGAGGTCCTCAACTACCGCAAGGATGGCTCCAGTTTCTGGAATGCGCTGTTCATCTCGCCAATCTTCAACGAACGTGGCGACCTGATCTACTTCTTCGCCTCGCAGCTTGATGTCAGTCGCCGCCGTGATGCCGAGGATGCGCTGCGTCAGGCGCAGAAGATGGAAGCGCTGGGTCAGCTCACTGGCGGCATCGCCCATGACTTCAACAATCTGCTGCAGGTGATGGGCGGTTACATGGGCCTGGTGGCCAACGAGACTGACAAGGCGCAGCCTGACCTCAGCCGTATCCGCCGCAGCGTAGGCCATGCACAGACGGCGGTCGACCGTGCCAGTACCCTCACCAAGCAACTGCTGGCCTTTGCCCGCAAGCAGAAACTTCACGGGCGAGTGCTCAATCTCAATCACCTGCTCGATGACGTGGGGCCCATCATCGAGCGCACGTTTGGTGCCGACGTCACGGTCGAGTACGACTTGGAAGAGCACCTGCGCAATTGTCGAATCGACCCCACCCAGGCCGAAGTCGCATTGCTGAACATCTTCATGAACGCCCGGGACGCCCTGATCGGCCGCAAAAGGCCGCACTTGTTCATCGAAACGCGAAACGTGCACGTGAGCGACATCAACCTGTCCTTCGACGGGCTGCTGCCGGGCAGTTATGTCAGCATCTCCATCACCGACAACGGTATCGGAATGCCTGCCAGCATCCGTGACCGTGTGATGGACCCCTTCTTCACCACCAAGGAGGAGGGCAAGGGTTCGGGCCTTGGCTTGTCCATGGTGTACGGCTTCGCCCGCCAATCCGGCGGCGCTGCGCGGATCTATACCGAAGAGGGAGAGGGCACCACGTTGCGCTTGTACTTCCCGGTGGATGAAGCCAGCCCGATTCAGGAAAAACCCGTCAAACTGGTTGAACGCAGC
Organism: uncultured Pseudomonas sp.; assembly: GCA_963529135.1. Classification (GTDB taxonomy): domain Bacteria; phylum Pseudomonadota; class Gammaproteobacteria; order Pseudomonadales; family Pseudomonadaceae; genus Aquipseudomonas. The sequence goes on from CAURYQ010000040.1 coordinate 14,006, forward strand.
TCTGGCACCGAGAGGATTCTCATCGTCGAGGACCGTCCCGACGTGGCCGAGTTGGCCAAGATGGTCCTGGAAAACTACGGCTACGACGCCGACATGGTGCTCAATGCCCGGGAAGCCCTGAAGCTGGTCGAGGCCGGTGAGCGCTATGACCTGCTGTTCACGGACCTGATCATGCCAGGCGGCATGAACGGTGTGATGCTGGCGCGGGAGGTGCGTCGTCTGCAGCCGCAGATCAAGGTGCTGCTCACCACCGGCTATGCGGAAAACTCCATTGAGCGGACCGATATCGGCGGTTCGGAATTCGATGTGATCTCCAAGCCCTGCCAGCCGCACGATCTGGCGCGCCGGGTACGGCAGGTACTGGATGGCCATACCGGCATCGTGTGAAGGCAGCCTGGACGGTGTGCGATTTGAGTGAACCATCGTCGTGTCCCAGGGCTCGATTGAAAAAGCGAGCACAGGGAGATAGGCATGACGGCATTCATCGAGCAGCCCACCTCTGAACTGGTCCGCCTGGAGGCAATCAACCGATGGTTTTCAACGTTTGACGATCATGCGCTGCGCAGCGCTTGCCCTAGCAGTTACCATGAGGAGCTGCTACGCCAGGCCGATGAGATGGACCGCCTTGGTTTGATCGATTGGCAACAGTGGCGCGATCTTCGGCAATTGGCAGATCGCGCGTTTACGCGGGCATTGGAAGGCGCTGACTATCGTCGAACAAAATGAGGATCTCGCCCGCTTGCCTGCCCTGGGCAAGCGGGCGGGACAGTATCAAGCCGCAGGCTGTGCCCGTAGTGATGCGGACCTGGAAAGCTGATCACTGATCACACCAATGAAATGATCCAGCGTCCAGGGCTTGGGGAGAAACACCGCGCCCGAGGGCAGGGCATGGCCTGAAGGGTCATGGTAGCCACTCATGACCACGATTCGAGTATCGGGCTGCGACTGGCCTACTTGGTAGGCAAGCTCAAGGCCATTCACCGCGCCGGGGGTGCGGACATCGGTCAGCAGCATCGAAAAAGCTGAATGCGAACTGATTTCCAGACCTTCCTGTGCTGTTTCCACGCTGGTTACCGCTGCGCCCAGGTCTTCCAGGGCAATGGCGATCAGCTCTCGGATGATAGGTTCGTCCTCAACCAGCAGAACGGTCGGACAGCGGGGGAATTCGCACGTTTTCATGGCAATACTCTGGCTCTGCGCACGCTGAATAAAGGGAACAGCCGTTGTTGCGCTTGCAGCCAGAGGTGCAAGCGATAGCTGTGCGCTACCGTTGTGACCTCCGGCCGTAGCAAAAAATTCCTTTCTGTTTCGGTTACCTTTCGTCAGCTGGGGAACCAGGACTCAAGCGCCCGGTTCAGCAGCCAACCGTTTCAGCAACGCCTTGGCAGCCGCTTCGGACGAGGCCGGGTTCTGCCCGGTGATCAAGTGCCCATCCTCGACCACATAACTTGCCCAGTCTTCGGCCTTGGAGTAATCCGCACCGTGGCCGCGCAGCATGTCCTCTACAAGAAACGGAACGACGTCGGTCAGGCCCACGGCGTTTTCTTCACTGTTGGTGAAGCCGGTGACCTTCTTACCCTTGACGACAGGGTGGCCATCCGGGGCCTTGACGTTCTTCAGCACGCCTGGCGCATGGCATACGGCTGCAATGGGTTTGTTGGAGGCATAAAAGGCTTGCAGCAGCACGATCGAGTCCTGGCTTTCGGCCAAGTCCCACAGCGGCCCGTGACCGCCCGGATAGAACACGGCATCGAAATCGTACGGGTCGATCTCGCCCAAGGGAACGGTATCGGCCAGGGCTGCTTGGCCCTCGGTATCCCCGGCGAAGCGGCGGGTGGCATCGGTCTGCGCATCCTCTTCATCGCTTTTCGGGTCCAGCGGCGGCTGGCCGCCCTTGGGCGATGCCAGCGTGACATCGGCGTCGGCGTCCACGAACGCGTAGTAGGGGGCAGCGAACTCTTCCAGCCAGAAGCCGGTTTTCTTGCCGGTATCACCCAGTTGGTCGTGAGACGTCAACACCATCAGGATCTTCTTCATGCAGGTCTGTCCTCCAGGTCCAGGATGTGCAGGGCGGCTACCCTGATAAAGGGTGGGAGTCTGGCAAACGAGCAGCGTTCCATGGACGTGAGTGCCAGGCTCGGGAATCTTGCACCGCGCGTGTCAGGGCTTCGGCTCAAACCAGCGCATGGCGCTGCCTGACACGGGTAGGTACGTTGCCACCCATTGGTCACAAAGCTGTAACACAGCTGATGCAAAGTGTGCCGGCCATCACACGGAGCGCTTTCAATGATACGCCTGATGAAGTCTGCTGCACTCGCCGTCGCGGTCTCCCTTTGCGCCACATCGGCTTCGATCGCCGCAGAAAACATTCGCCTGACCGGTTCCGGCGCCAGCTTCCCCGCACCTATCTACCTGACCTGGTTCAAGGACTTCAGCAAGAAATCCGACGGTGTGACCGTCGACTACCAGTCAAAGGGCAGTGGCGCCGGGGTGCAGGACTTCCTGAACAGGACCGTTGACTTCGCCGCCAGCGACTCGGCCATGAGCGATGCAGACATGGCCAAGGTCGGCGAGGGCGTTCAGCTACTGCCGATGACGGCCGGCGAAATCGTCCTGGCCTACAACCTGCCGGGCAATCCGAAAGGGCTCAAGCTGCCGCGCGAGGTGTATTCCAATATTTTCCTTGGCAACATCACCAAGTGGAACGACCCGCAGATTGCCGCCGCCAACCCCGAGTTGAAACTGCCTGACACCCCGATCACGGTAGTAGTGCGTGCCGACTCAAGCGGCACCACGGCAGTGTTCACCAAGCACCTGTCGGCCATCAACGGCGACTTCAAGCAGAAGCTGGGCGAGGGCAATACCGTCAACTGGCCAGCGACCGACAAGTTCATCAAGTCGCCGAAGAACGACGGCGTCACCGCTACCGTTCGCCAGACCCCAGGGGCCATCGGCTACATCGAATACGGCTTTGCCAAGCTGGCCAAGGTTGACTTTGCCCAGTTGCAAAACAAGGCCGGGCAGTACGTGGTGCCCAATGCCGAGAGCGGTGCCGAGGCCCTGGCCGCTGTGAACATGCCGGAAAACCTGGTGGCCTGGCTGCCTGATCCGGACGGTGCCAAGTCCTACCCGATCACGTCCTACACCTGGATGATCTTCCGCAAGGACAACGGCAACCCCGCCAAGGCCAAGGCCATGCGCGAGATGGTCGAGTACAGCCTGACCGAGGGCCAGAAGATCGCCGACTCGATGGGCTATATCCCACTGCCGCCGTCGGTGGTCGAGCAAGTGCGCAAAGCCTCCGCCAACATCCAGTGATACCCGGCACCCCTGGCGCGTACCTGACACGCCGGGGGTGTCAGCACCCTGTCCCGGAACCTGCCAATGAACACACCCTTCGACCTACCGGATAACCCCGACTCCGCTTGCCGGCCACCGTCTGCCAAGGACGTACTGGTAGACCGCACCTTCCGTGCGCTGGCCCGCATCGGGGTGGTGCTGGTGCTGGCACTGGTCTTCGCACTGGTCTACGAAGTGGGCCGCAAGGCCTTGCCCGGCATCGAGAAGCATGGCTTCGATGTTCTGCTGGGCAGCGTCTGGGACGTCAACCAGGGCAAGTACGGCATTCTCCCTGCCATCTGGGGCACGCTGTACAGTGCATTCATCGCCTTGCTGATCGCCGGCTTCTTCGGTGTCAGCATGGCCATTTTCCTGACTCAGGATTTCCTGCCGGCCAGGCTCGCTGCGGTGTTTCGCACCATCGTCGAGCTGCTGGCCGCCATCCCCAGCGTCGTATACGGGCTGTGGGGCATCTATGTGGTGATTCCGGCCATCCGGCCGTTGACCACCTGGCTTAACAGCGAGCTGAGCTGGATCCCGTTCTTCGGCACTTCCCTGAGCGGCCCTGGGTTGCTGCCGGCGGCTTTGGTGCTGGCGATCATGATTCTGCCCACCATCGCCGCGGTGTCTCAGGACGCGTTGACCAGCGTGCCGATGAAAACCAAGCAAGCCGCCTACGGCATGGGGACCACGCACTGGGAGGCGATTCTCAAGGTCATGGTGCCTTCGGCCGCGACCGGTATCTTTGGCTCGCTGGTACTGGGCCTGGGCCGTGCGCTTGGCGAAACCATGGCCCTGGCCATGTTGGTGGGCAATGCCAATACCATCTCGCTGTCGCTGTTCGCGCCGGCTAATACCCTGGCCGCGCTGCTGGCCCTGAACTTCCCGGAAGCCGGGCCAAACGAGGTGGAAGTGCTGATGTACGCCGCCCTCGTGCTGATGTTCATCACCTTGCTGGTGAACGTACTGGGTTCGATGATCATGCTCTATGCGCAACGAGGTAACCGCTGATGACCGATCTCTCTACGCCCGTTGCCGCGCTGCCGAGCCTTCAGCGCAAGCTCGAGGGGCGCGCGCTGCGCAGCGTGCTGCTGACCACGCTGGCCTGGCTCGCCGCGCTGGTGGCCAGCGTGCCCTTGATTTCGGTGCTGTACATGCTCATTACCCGTGGCGGCGCCCGGTTGAACCTGGAAGTGTTCACCGAACTGCCGCCGACGGGTTTCGAAATGGGTGGCGGCTTCGGCAATGCCATGGCCGGTACCTTGGTGATGGTCGGCATTGCAGCGGCCATCGCCGTGCCGGTGGGCATCCTGGCGGCCGTGTTCCTGGCCGAACTGGGGCCTGACAGTAAGCTGGCCAACGCCGCACGTTTCGCCGCCAGGATGCTGACCGGTTTGCCGTCCATCCTGGCAGGCGTGTTCGCCTATGCCCTGGTGGTGATGACCACTGGGACCTACTCGGCGCCGGCAGGCGGCGTGGCCTTGGCGGTTCTGATGCTGCCTATCGTGGTCCTGACCGCCGAGGAGGCCATGAAGATGGTGCCCAAGATCATGAAGGACGCCGCCTACGGCATGGGCTGCACCCGGGCCCAGGTGATCTGGAAGATCGTGCTGCCGACTGGCCTGCCAGCCATCCTGACCGGCGTCATGCTGGCTGTGGCCCGGGCAGCCGGTGAAACCGCACCGCTGCTGTTCACCGCATTGTTCAGCAACTACTGGATCTACCACGATGGCAGCCTGGCGGTCATGAACCCGACCGCCTCGCTGGCGGTGCTGATCTACAACTTCTCCGGCATGCCGTTCGACAACCAGTTGGAGCTCGCCTGGGCGGCGTCGCTGGTTCTGGTGATGATCGTGCTGGTAATCAACATTCTGAGCCGAGTATTCGGCAAGCCCAAGTACTGATAGGGAGCATTCTACGTGAACGTATCCACCGCCCAAAGAGTCGCTCCCCTGGCCAGCGAAACCCCCATCGTCATGGATTGCAAGCTGGACAAGATCTTCTATGGCAACTTCATGGCCGTGCGTGACAGCCACGTGCCGATCCGAAAGAACGAGATCACCGGCTTCATCGGCCCGTCCGGCTGCGGCAAGAGCACCGTGCTGCGCAGCCTCAACCGCATGAACGATCTGGTGAAAGGGTTTCGTTTCGAAGGGCATGTGCACTTTCTGGGGCAGGACGTCTACGGCAAGGGGGTCGATCCGGTGGTGGTGCGCCGCTACATCGGCATGGTGTTCCAGCAGCCCAACCCGTTCTCGATGAGCATTTTCGACAACGTGGCCTTCGGTCTGCGCCTGAACCGCTACAAGGGCGACATTGGCGACCGCGTCAAGCACGCGCTGCAAGGTGCAGCCCTGTGGGACGAAGTGAAGGACAAGCTCAAGGTCAGCGGCTTGTCGCTTTCGGGTGGCCAACAGCAGCGTCTGTGCATCGCCCGTGCCATCGCCACCGAGCCGGAAGTGCTGCTGCTCGATGAACCCTGCTCGGCGCTGGACCCGATTGCAACAAGGCGGGTCGAGGAACTGATGGTGGAGTTGAAGAAGGACTACACCATCGCGCTGGTGACCCACAACATGCAGCAGGCCATACGCGTGGCAGATACCACGGCGTTCTTCTCGGTCGACATTTCCCAAGGCACCCGCACGGGCTATCTGGTGGAGATGGGCCCAACCACCCAGATATTCCAGGACCCGCGTGAACAGCTGACTGCCGACTACATCAGTGGCAAGTTCAGCTGAAACCTCGCTGCAAAACGCCCGTGCACCGATGCCAGGGAAAGGCTGAGGCCTGCGGTTGCATGTGTCCGCCTACCACAACCAGGGATAACCGATGCCCGCGACACCCCGCCTGGACCTCAATGCCGTCGAATGCGCCCTGCGCCAAGTGCAGGCGCATTTTGCCGAGCTCAGCCGGCATTTCACCGAACCCCGCGACCCGTTCACGGACGAGGTGCTGTGCAACGTGCTCGAAGGCTACGCCCTGGTCGACCACTACGTGGCGCGCGGCATCGACCTGTTCCACCTGCAGCAAGTCAACCTCATGCTGGAAATCAACGCCACGGTGCTCTGTGGCAGCGATGCCGGCCGGCGCAGGGAGTTCGCCCCGCACCTGGCCGCGACCGAGGCGCACTTCTTCAACAACGTCGAGGGCGGCATCAAGGATTTGTACAACTGGTACTGCGGCTATGGCAGCGATTCGGTCTGGAAGCGGGCCGCAGGCGTATATGTGCGCATCCTCAGCAAGCCGCAGTTGTTCATAGAGGGCAACAACCGCACTGGCTCGCTGATCGTGAGCTATCTGCTGATGCGCGCAGGCCTGCCGCCGTTCGTGCTGTCCCTGGACAACGCCGAAGGCTACTTCAATCCTTCCTCGGTCATCCGCAACTCGGCCAAGCATGGCGTCAAGGCGTTGTACGAACTGCCCAAGATCAAGAAAAAATATGCCGCTTTCCTCGAAGCCCATGCACCGGCGCCGGACACGTTTTTTCTGCCAACCTCATTTCACGAGAGGATCCTCTGATGCATCGCCGATCCGCCTGGCAGCGTTGCCGGGCATTGTTCGATGGCACTGCGCGTCGGGCGCAGGTGCGCATTTCGTTCGACATCGACGACACCCTGGCCTGCCTGCCCGAGCACGCCGAAGCCGAGCCTGACCGGCTGCCGGGCTTCGTCCACCGCTGGCTGGGCGAGCCCCTGCGCAGCGGTACCCGCCAACTGATCAGCGACCTGCGCCGACAGGGCTGCAGCGTATGGATCTACACCTCGTCCGGGCGCACACCGGCCTATATCCGGCGGTGGCTGCTCCTTTATGGCATTCACGTCGATGGCGTGGTCAACAGCGACCGCCACCAGCACATGCTGGGCCAGCGGGGCTTGGTCAACTCGCCTTCGAAACTGCCTTGTGCATTCGACATCGACCTGCACGTGGACGACTCCGAAGGCGTCCGGCTCGAAGGAGTGGACCATGGGTTTCGGGTCCTCGTGGTCTGCCCGAGGGACACGCAGTGGACGCACAAGGTGAAACAGGCCGCGACTGACGTTCAGGCCAAACTGGCCTGGCAGCAACCCCATCGATTTGCTGCGGTGCGTGGGCAGCAGGCTCCCGTGCTCGCGTCCTGACCGCGTGGCTGGGCCTTCCTGGCCTGGCCAGGAATCGCTTGCCCATCCAATGCTTGCCCATCGCTACTGCCGGACACCTCCGGACTGCTGCTGCGTGCCCATCATTGATGTGTAAGCCTTAGGTCTCGCGACTCGGCCTAGCCCGGAGCGCTCCCAAACCACCGGGCCTTGTACACCCGCCCCAAGCATGCTTGCTCCTGCGCCAAAGAAGCGTTTCTGGCCACTGGCCGCCTTTCGATAATCGCCTCCGACACCCTGTCCCCGTTTTGGAGCGCGCCATGCACAACAACAATAAGTCTTTGCCGCCTCGTTACCTGGCAACCGCCATCGCCTGCCTTGCCGCTGTGAGCCTGAACCCTTCGGCGCAGGCCGAGATCATGCTGTATGACAAGGATCAGACCACGTTTTCCACCGACGGCTACATCAACGCGTTCTACGTCAACAGCAAGGTCGACCGTGAAGGCGAACAGTTCGATCGCCGCCAGTCGCGGGTGAAGATGGGCTTTCTGCCCAACTACCTGGGCTTCAACATGGGCAAGCAGGTCAACGACCTCAAGCTTGGCGCGCGGGCCTCGTTCTGGGTCACCATCAACGACAGCGAAAGCAACGGTACCGACACCGCCATCGATGTACGCCAGTTCTATGGCACCGTAGCCAACCCCGAATGGGGCGAAGTGCTCATCGGCAAGGACTTTGGGCTGTTTGCCCGCTCCAACATCCTGCTCGACGAGCTACTCGCCGGATACGGTCAGGTCAGTGACACCCTGGGCCTGGTGGACGGCGGCGGGGTGTCGTTTGGCAACATCGGCAGCGGCTACCCGTACCCGTTCCCGACTTCGCAAATCACCTACCGCACCCCGGTGATGGAGGGCCTGCGCATCGCTGTGGGGATCATGGACCCTGTGGACACCAACGACAGCAGCCCTACGGGCAAGGCCTATCAGAAAAACCCACGTACCGAATCGGAGATCACGTACCAGTTCGACCTGGCAGGTGCGCAGATCTACAGCTGGCTCAACGGCAGCTACCAGACCTCCGACAACACCGACGATTCGGTACGGTCGGTCACCTCCAAAGGGCTGGGCTACGGCGTACAAGCCAAGCTTGGCGGGTTGTCCCTGACCGGTTCTGGCTTCCAGGCCAAGGGCATCAACCCGTTCTTCACCAACAACGCCGGCGAGCCTGTGTTGCGCAACGTGGACAGCGACGGCTACCTGCTGCAAGCCTCCTACAAGGTCGGCAAGAACCGGGTCGCGCTTTCCTACGGCAAGACCAAGGACGACGGCAACGGCGCGGTGGGCAGTGGCGCAGACTACGAAACCCGCGGCGTGGCGCTGTTCCACGACATCAACGATAACCTCAAGCTGGTGGCCGAGTACAACCAGTTCTCCATCGATGGGCACGACACCAGTGCGCAGAACGAAGACACCGATACCTTCGCTGTGGGGGCAGTGCTGACGTGGTAGCGATCCAGCGCAGGCCCACTGATCAGCGTCGGTGGGGCCTTTGCATGCCGCAACCGCTCCACCAAGCGCGGCGCGCGTCACTGGCTCACGATTACACCCATTGAAGCGTGCACCTGCTACGCAAGTAGCATTCGAACGCCGGTGCACGCTTCGTACACTCAGCCCTTAGCCAGTCCTTGCCGGAGATCGCGATGCAGCAGGCACACAACGAGGGCGTGGTCAGCGCCATGTCCCAGGCCAGCGATGCGCGCGTGGCGGCCCAAGAGCTGGCGCGGCAGCTGCTGCACCCGCATCTGGGCTTCGTGCTGTTCTTTTGCACCGCCGAATACGACCTGCAGGCGCTGGGCCATGCCCTTGAACAGGGATTTGGCGGCATACCGCTGGTAGGGTGCACCAGCGCCGGGGAGATCACCCCGCTAGGGTATGGGCGCAGCTGCGTAACGGCCGTGGGCTTCGATCATCGACACTTTTCCATCGCCACCGAACTGATCGACGAGATGGAGCGTTTCAGCCTGATCGATGCGCAGCAGATGGTCGAGCGCCTGGTCGGCAGTTGTCGCGGCAACGCCCTTGCCCAGATCAAGGGGCACAGCTTTGCCTTGACTTTGCTCGATGGCCTGTCCAGCCGTGAAGAAACCGTGCTGGCTGCCCTGAGCGCCGCGCTGGGCGATATTCCCCATTTCGGGGGCTCGGCTGGGGACGACAACTACCTGACGCGCACTCATGTTTTCCATGGCGGCGCGTTTCATCACGGCGCTGCCGTGGTGGTGTTGGTCAATACCTGGCTGGACTTCGAAGTCTTCACCACCCACCACCTTGAGCCCCGGCAGGAAAAACTGGTGGTCACCGGTGCCGACAGTGCCCAGCGGCGGGTCTACGAGCTCAATGCCGAGCCTGCGGCGCAAGAGTACGCCCGCCACATCGGCGTGCCGGTAAGCGCCCTGGACCATACGCTGTTCGCCGCCCATCCGCTGGCCGTGCGCATGCACGACCGCTACTACGTGCGCGCCATCCAGCAGGTGCATGCCGATCTGAGCCTGAGCTTCTACTGCGCGGTGGAGAACGGCATCGTGCTCACACCCATGAAACCCGGCCCGCTGCTGCCCAACCTGCAGCACCTGTTCGAAGGCCTGCAGCAACGCCTGGGCCCGCTGTTGCTCACCATTGGCTGCGATTGCTTCTTGCGCCGTTTGGAGCTGGAAACCCAGCGCGGCCTGGAGCCTGTGGGCGATTTTCTGCGCGAACAACGGGTGATGGGCTTCAACACCTACGGAGAGCAGTTCAATGGCATGCACATCAACCAGACCTTCACCGGGGTTGCCATTGCCCGCAGCCGTACCCGCACAGGCCGCTGACGTGCAGGCCGAACTGGCGCAGCTGCGGTATGAAAACCACAAGCTGCAGCGGATCAATGCCGCGCTGATCGAGCGCATCGAGTCAGGCGTGACCCGGGGCAGCGACCCGTACGCGGCGTTCCAGCATTCGGTGGTACTGGCCGAGCAGGTTCGCGAGCGCACCGATGCCTTGAACCAGGCCATGGCCGAGCTCAAGGCAGGCAATCAATTGCTCAGTGAGGCACGCTTGCGCGCCGAAACCGCGCATCAGCACCTGATCGATGCCATCGAGAGTATCTCCGACGCGTTCATCCTGTTCGACCGCAACCTGCGCATGGTCCTGTGCAACAGCCGCTTCAAGGCATTCTGGGAAAATCGCCGGGTGCGCATCATTCCAGGCATGCGCTTGGCCGAGGTACGCAGGCTGATGACCAGCAGCGGGCTGTTCAGCGAAGAACCGCGCGGTCCAGAGGATGAGCACCTGCTGTACCGGCAGCACAATGGCCGCTGGCTGCAGGTCAACGAGCGACCTACCTGCGAGGGTGGCCGGGTGATCCTGTTCACCGACATCACCGAGGTCAAGCTCAGCGAAACCCTGCGTCGTGAACAAGCGGTGGCTCAGAAGTCGCACCTGTTGCAGCGCGCGGTGGACAACTTGTCCCAAGGCGTGGCCATGGTCAACGCCGACGGTGTACTGGAGTTGTGGAACCGCCGGTTCCTGGAACTCAGCGGCCTAGCCCCGGTGGCCGCGCACCGCCCATTCGCCGAAGTGATTGCCGACAGCGAACTGCATTTGCTCACCCCCGAGAGCCGCGATGACAGTGGGCGCATCGTGCACGAGTGCGAGCAACGCCTGTTCGATGGACGCATGCTGGAGATCCGTACCCATCCACTGCCCACTGGCGGTTTCGTCAACACCTTCACCGACATCACCGAACGCTACCTGCACGCCGAGGCCCTCAGCGAGAGCGAGCGCTGGATCCGGCTGATCACCGACCACGTACCTGCGCTGATCGCCTACCTCAACGCCGACCTGGTCTACGAGTTCACCAACAAGGTGTACGAGCAGTGGTACTGCTGGCCCAGTGGTCTGATGCTGGGCCAGAGCCTGCGTCAAGCCCACAGCGAGCAGCATTATCAACGCCTTGAAGCGTATGTGGCACGGGCATTGGCGGGGGAGAGCGTCACCTTCGAATTCCCGGAGACGAATATCAATGGGCAGGAGCGCTACATGCTGCGCTCCTATGTGCCCAATCACCTTGCCACTGGTGAGGTGGTGGGTATTTTCGTGTTGATCCGCGACATCACCGAACGTCGCAACACCGCCGAGGCCTTGCACCAGGCTTACCAGCATCTGGAACTGCGGGTAAGGGAGCGCACGGCCGAGTTGACCAGCCTCAATGATCAGTTGCTGCGGGAAATCGAAGAGCGTCGGCGTGCCGAGGCACGCTTGCGTGAAGCCAAGCACGAGGCTGATCAGGCCAACCTGTCCAAGACCAAGTTCCTTGCCGCAGTCAGCCATGACCTGTTGCAGCCGCTCAATGCGGCGCGGTTGTTCACCAGCGCCTTACTGGAGCGACGTGACCCCCATGCCAGTGCCCAACTGGTGCGTAACGTGAGCAATTCCCTGGAGGACGTCGAGAACCTGCTGGGGACGCTGGTGGACATTTCCAAGCTCGACGCGGGCGTCATCAAGGCCGACGTGGCAGCGTTCGCCTTGGCCGAACTGATGGACAACCTCGCGGCAGAATATGCCCAGGTCGCACGCAGCGAAGGGCTGGCCCTGCACTTCGTGGGCTGCTCGGTCATCGTGCGCAGCGACATCCAGCTGTTGGCGCGGATTCTGCGCAATCTGCTGAGCAACGCCATCCGTTACACCCCAAGCGGGCGTGTGGTGCTGGGCTGTCGCCGCCAGCCGGGTCGTGTACGCATCGAGGTATGGGACAGTGGTATCGGCATTGCCGAGGAGCACTTGGAGGAAATGTTCCAGGAGTTCAAGCGAGGCGCTGTGCAGCGGCCGGATCAGGATCGCGGCCTGGGCCTGGGGCTTGCCATCGTCGAGAAGATCGCCGGTATCCTCGGCCATCGCGTTGCCGTGCGCTCATGGCCTGGCACAGGGTCGGTATTCACCGTGGAAGTGCCACTGAGCACCACCGGCCTGGTCGCCCGGCGCGAGCACGCCGCGTGCGAGCCAATGCTCGAGTGCCTGCACGGGGCGCGGGTGTGGGTGCTGGACAATGACGCCGCCATCTGCGCCGGCATGCGCACCCTGCTCGAGGGCTGGGGTTGTCACGTGATCACGGCGCTCTCGGAGCACGACCTGGCGCGTCAGGTGGACAACTATCACGCCGACGCCGACCTGCTGATTGCCGACTATCACCTGGACGACGACCGCAACGGCGTGGATGCCGTGGCCCGGATCAACGCCCGCCGCGCCAGGCCGCTGCCAGCACTGATGATCACCGCCAACTACAGCAACGAACTCAAGCAACAGATCCGCGAACTGGGCCACACGCTCATGCACAAGCCCGTGCGGCCCATGAAGCTCAAGACCGCCATGAACCACCTGCTGGCCACTCGGCGGGTTGAAGGCTCAGCGCCGTAGATAATCGGCGAAGTCGATATCCCCGGCGCTGAGAATGGCTTGCACCCGGTTGTGGACGTTGAGCTTGCGCAAGATGGCCGAGACGTGGGCCTTGACCGTGGTTTCGGCGATGTCCAGTGCGTAGGCGATCTGCTTGTTCGATTCACCCTTGGTCATGCGCTCGAGTACCAGCAACTGCTTGCGGGTCAGGGCCTGGAGCATCTCCGGCGGGAAGCTGGGGGCATCGCTCAGGCGTCGGCTGCTGCTCTTTTGTGCGCGAATGATGTCGGGGGGCAGGTACACGTTGCCGTTGAGGATCTGCTCGATCGCCTCGATCATCTGCGCTCGTGGGGAGGACTTGGTGATGAACCCCACCGCGCCGTAGGTGATGGCTTGCAGCACGATCTGCTTCTCCTGCTCGGCCGACACGATCACCACCGGCGTGGTCGGCGCCTCGTTGCGCAAGGTGATGAGCCCATTGAGGCCATGCATGCCCGGCATGTTCAGGTCGAGCAGGATCAGGTCGAGGTCGTCATGGGCCTGGGTCAGTGCAAGCGCGCTGTCGAGGTCGGCGGTTTCCATGATTTCGCTGCCCTGGAATCCGTCGCTGATGACATTGTGGATCGCTTCGCGAAACAGCGGGTGATCGTCGGCGATCAAGATTTTGTACATGGCCTATTCACCTTGTTCTTGTTTGAAGGATGTGGCGCGCAAGGGGCGGGGCACCCGGTCAGGGGAATGCTGCCGGCTGGGCCGCCTGCAGGGGCAGGTCGGCCTGCTGCCAGGCGTCGAGCCCGTCTCGGTACCAGTAGAGATTGGTGTAGCCCAGGTGTGCTGCGCGTTTTACCGCGTTCCAGCTCAACCAGCAATCGGCTCGGCAGTAGAAGACGACGGGGTAGTGGTGCTGCCCACCGGTGGCCTGGCGCAGGTTGCGCTCGAAATAGCCTTGCCAGGCAGGGCTGAGCGTACCGTCGCCGGTATTGGGCAACCACAGGCTGCCTGGCAGGTTGGCGTGGGGTTCGTCTTCGATGAAGCGCTCATGCAACCACTGGCGGCGATAGACGTCGATCAAGGCGGGTGGCGGTTGCTGTCGCAACAGCGCTTGCAGAGCCGCGGTATCTATCACCGTGCCACCGTCGACCTGCTGTGGGGTCGGGCTGCGGTACAGCGTGGCGCGGTAGCCGTCGGGCGAGAACAGCGGCGTCGTGTCGGCCTGGGCGTGGCCCAGAAGCAGACTCAGTGAGGCGGCAGCCAGCAATCGCAGGGGCAGCCTGGAGGGGGCACGTGGCATGGTCTGTTCCTTCTTGTTATAGGCGCATTACATGCCAGTGACGCGGCTTTGTGAATGCGACCATAGACACTTCAGGCAGTACCAAAGTAGTAGAGGCGCCAGCCATGGCCAGCACCTGAGCTAGCCAGGCACCTCAACGTGCTTTTCGCAGCGCGGCATGCTGCGGGTTGAAGGTCGTGATGGCCAGCAGCGTGAACAACAGGGTCAGCGTCAGGCACACCACCAGCGCCAGCAGGCTTAGCCTTTCGTACAGCGCAAAGCGCACCAGCTCGACGGCATGGGTGAACGGGTTGAAGGCGCAGAGCCAGTAGAGCCACGGGCTGGCTTCCTGCATCTTCCACAGCGGGTAAAGCGCCGACGAGAGAAAGAACAGCGGGAAGATCACGAAATTCATCACCCCGGCAAAGTTCTCCAGTTGGCGAATGGCATTGGACAGCAGCAGCCCCAGTGCGCTGAGCATGAACGCGACCAGCAGCACGGCGGGCAGTGCCAGCCACAACCCGCAGGCAGGGGGCTCGATGCCATACAGCCAAGCGATGGCGATGAAGATGTACACCTGCAGCAATGAAACCAGCGAAGTCGCCAGAAGCTTGCTGCACAACAGAAAGGCCCTGGGCAATGGGCTGGTCAGTAGCACCCGCATGCTGCCCATCTCCCGGTCGTAGACCATCGACAGTGAGCCCTGCATGCCATTGAACAGCAGGATCATGCAAGCCAGGCCCGGCACGATGTAGACCTCGTAGGGAATGTAACTCTGGTAGGGCTCGATGATTGCGATCCCCAGCGCAGCCCGAAAGCCGGCGGCGAATACCACCAGCCACAGCAGCGGACGCACCAGCGCGCTGAGCAGGCGAGTGCGCTGGCGAACGAAGCGCAGTGTTTCACGTTGCAGGATGCCGCTGAAGCAGTGCCAATAGGCGTTCATCAGGCTTGGGCTCGGGCAGGGGCATGGGTGAGATGGGCGAAGGTACGGCTCAAATCGCCGCCATGAGGTTGCATCACGTCCTCGGCTGGCCCGTTTGCCACCAGGCAGCCTTGGTGCAGGATCACCAGGTCATCGGCAGGCTGCACTTCATCAAGCAGATGGGTGGTCCACAGCACGCTCAGGCGCTGATCACCGCTGCACAAGTCACGCACGTGCCGATTGAGCGCCTGGCGGCTGGCAGGGTCCAGGCCGACGCTGGCTTCGTCGAGCAGCAACAGGCGGGGGCCATGCAACAGTGCCCGAGCGATTTCGACGCGGCGCCTGTGCCCGGCGTTGAGCACCCGCACCGGGTCTCGGCGGCGGTCACCTAGCCCTTGGCGGGCCAGTTCGGCGTCCACGCGGCGCTGGGCGTCCCGGCGAGCCAGGCCATGCAGCGCCGCGTGATAGCGCAGGTTCTGCTCGACGCTCAGGTCCAGGTCCAGCGTGCTCTGCTGGAACACCACGCCCAACAGCCCGAGGGCCGCTCGAGGCTGGTGGCGCAGCGAGCAACCGAACACCTGGATATCCCCGTGTTGCAGGTCGTACAGGCAAGTCATCAAGGCAATCAGGGTCGACTTGCCGGCGCCGTTGGGCCCCAGCAGAGCGGTAAAGTGGCCGGGCGCCAGGCTGAAGGCCACGTCCTTGAGCGCCTCGCGTTGACCATAGGCGAAGCTCACCCCGCTCACGTGCAGGGCATTCATGGCGTGACCACCACACCCCACGGGTAGCGGCCGACCTTGACCGACTTGAGCACCTTGAGGCTGGCCACGTCGATCACCGACACGTCGCCGCTGACGCCGTTGGTGGCCAGCAGTTGGCGCTGATCCGGAGTGAAGGCCAGCTGCCAGACGCGACGGCCAACCAGCAGGTAGTCCAGCACCTCGAACGTGTTGGCGTCGACCACCGCCACATGGTTAGCCGGACCCAGGGCGACGAACGCATACTTGCCATCGGCGCTGAGCTTGATGCCGACCGGCTGGACTTTGTCCGGGTGCACGCCCTTGATCGCGAAGTTCAGGGTCTTGAGTACCTTGCGCGAGGCCACGTCCAGGATGGTGACCGTACCGCCGATTTCCGCCGACGCCCACAGGTGCTTGCCGTCCTGGCTGAATTCGACGAAACGCGGGCGCTGATCCACCGGCGTGCTGTCGGCCAGGGTCTGGGTCTGGGTGTCGATCCAGTGCAGCATGTTGGTGGTTTCGCTGGTGTTGACCGCCCACTTGCCATCGGGGCTGACAGCCATGCCCTCAGGTTCGATTCCCACATCGACCTGGGCCAGCACCGTGTCGGTTTCGGTGTCGATGACCGTGACCAAGGCATCGTCTTCGTTGGACACGTACAGCCACCGATCATTGGGATGCAAGGCGAACTGCTCGGGATCCTTGCCCGAAGGCAGCTCCTTGATGATCGTACGCGTGGCCACGTCCATTACCTGCACCCGATCCGAATCGCTGGCGCAGATGTACAGCAACTTGTTGTCATGGGACAGCAGCAACCCGCGCGGGCGCTGGCCCACAGGCAGGGTGTCGGTCACCGTTAGGCTCTGCAGGTCGATCAGGCTCAGGGTGTTGTCCTTTTCGTTGGACACCCAGGCGGTGGCGGCCAGGGCGGGTTGGCCGGCAAGGGCCAGCACGGCCGGCAGCAGACTGGCGCTCAGCAGGCTGCGTGAGAAAGGGAGGCGGTGCATGGCAGGTTCCTTGTTATCGTTGAGGGCAGATCACGGGTAGGTGCAGGTCACATCGGCCTTGTCGAAGCCCAGGCTGTCCATTTCGTTGGAAGGGTGCAAAAAGCCTTCCTGCGGTGAAGTGCTGACCAGGGCCCTGGGCTGTACCAGGGGTATGGGTTGGCGCAGCTCGCCATTCCACGGTCTATAGCTGAGCTTGCGCCCCTTGAAACCATCGAGTGGCAATTGCTCGCTAACGAGCAGCTCGCGCATGGCCTTGGGCTCGGCCGCGCGCAACTTGCTGACCGCCGTGGCGACGCTGCGCACGGCCATCCAGGCAGCGAAATCGCGATCGTTCATCCAGCGGCCGGCCTGGGTCTCGAAGCGTTTCTGCAATTGCGCAGCGCCAAACGTTTCCACGGTCTTGTGCCAGCCGGTAGGGGTCAGGCCCTGGGTGCCGGCGACCGGGCGTGGCAACCAGGTCTGGTAGGGCACGTATTCGCCGAAGTCGCCACGTTCGTCAGCCACCAACACCACGTCGTAGTCGCCGGCCTGGGTGAACAGGGGCATGTCGGCCTGGGCGCTGCGCCGCTGGTCGTTGTCGAAGGTCCAGCGTTTCTCGGCGACCACCTGCAGGCCAAAGCGCTTGGCCGCCCGCCGCAGCGCAGCGGCGTAGGCTTCATCGTCCGGGGTTTGCCCAACGATCAGCAAGGCACGCTGCCATTTGCGCAGCACCAGAAACTGCACCAGTGCATCGGCCAACATGGCCCGCCCGGGCAGGGCATGCAGCACGTTGCCAAGGCATCGCGTGCTGCGCACGGCGTCGTCCGGGCTGCCAGCGTTGAACAGCAGGCTGTCGGGCAGGGCGGCGGACAGGGCCTGCAGGCTGGCGACCGGTGCGTTGACCACGAACAGCCGTACCCCGTCGGCATGTTGGGCTTGGGCTGCGTCCAGCAACTGCTCGGCGGTGTGGGTGTGGGCGCCGAGCAGCTCGAACCGCTGGTTGAGAAAGCGCCCGGTGCTGTTGCTGTCGGTAATGGCCAACTGCGCCCCTTGCATGCCGGCATCTGCAGGTTCAGGCAGGATGTTGGACAGCAGCGGCCCGCTGTCTGGGCGATAGCCCAGATAACCGATGCGCACCTGCAGCGTGCTCGCGGCCGGTTGCGCGGCCCCTTGGCCCTGTGCCACGGCCATCGGCGCGAGCAAGGTCAGCAGGCAGGACAAGGCAAGGCAGGCAGACTGGCGCATATCGCACTCCACGGCAGATGGCGCCAGCATAGAAAGCCTGCCGGGACCGGGGAATATGCAGAAAGTAGCGCCCAGCCGCTACCAAGGTAGTAACCGACCAGGGCGCCCGGGGCCCTAGGATGGCAGCAGCTGTCCTGGAGCCCGGCC
The DNA here is from genome assembly GCA_963529135.1 of uncultured Pseudomonas sp. GTDB lineage: Bacteria > Pseudomonadota > Gammaproteobacteria > Pseudomonadales > Pseudomonadaceae > Aquipseudomonas. The sequence continues at coordinate 32,160 of CAURYQ010000040.1, forward strand.
ATGCACCTTGTCAACCTGTCTGCCCTGTGGCGCATCAATCTGTGGGTCACCTGCTGTTTTGCAGTGTTGACCCTGGCGTGCGCCGGCGTGCTGCTGCATCAGGCATCGACCGACGTGAAACGCGAATTGCGGTCGGCCGAAGCGGTGATGACCTACATGGCGCAGGCCGCCACACAGCATTCGGCGAGCCTGCAACCAGCGCTTACCGAGCACTTGCGCCACCTGCGTGTGCGGTGGCTGGAGTCAGGCGACAGCGATGAGACCGTGCTGGCGCCCAAGGCCGGGCTGGATGGCTGGTTGGGCGCGGTGCTGGCCGGCAAGCATGCCGACAGCAAGCGCCTGCTGATACTCGATGACGGCCGCCGCGTACTGCTGACTGTGGACGCGCGTGATGAAGTGGATGAAGTCTGGGACTCGTTGCAACAGTTGCTGGGTGTGTGCGCGGTCGCCTTGGCGCTGAGCCTGCTGTCCATCCGATGGGCGGTGAATCGCGGCTTGCGCTCGCTGGGTGCGTTGCTGTGCGCGTTGCGCCAGGTGTCCGGTGGTCAGTTGGCCGTGCGCTTGAAGCAGCAGGGAGGGCCGGAAGCTCGGCAGCTGGCCGGGCACTTCAACCAGATGGCCACGGCACTTGAGCAGGCCCAGGCCGATAACAGGCGGCTGACCCGTGCCCTGCTGGCCGTCCAGGAGCAGGAACGTACCCAGCTGGCCCAAGCGTTGCACGACGACCTGGGGCAATACGTGGCGGGTATCCGCGCCCAGGCCTGCCTGTTGCACCTGTGTGCCGGGCAGCCCGACCAGGTCCGGCAAACGGCCCAGACGCTCGAAAGCAACTGCGAGGGCCTGCAGGTGGGCTTCCGAGCGCTGGTGCGTGACTTGTACCCGGTTGCGTTGCAGCACATGCCGCTGGCAGAGGCATTCAACCAACTGGTGAGCCAATGGCGGGCCAGTCAGGCCATCGAGTGCCAGCTGCTGGTGGGTGCCCAGTTGCCGACGCTGTCACCCGCCAGGTGCACGCACTTGTATCGGTTGTTGCAGGAAGCGCTGACCAATGTCGCCCGGCATGCCCAGGCCAGTCAGGTCCGCGTGCGCCTGCAACGCGGCGCCAACGGGCTGCGTCTGCTGGTACGCGACGACGGCCGTGGTGCCGGCCAGCCCCAGCGCCACGGCGTGGGCTTGCACTCGATGGCCGAGCGCGCCCGCAGCCTGGGCGCCGAGTTGCGCATTCTGACCCGTCCCGGTGCCGGTTGGGCACTGACTCTGACAATTCCCTTGGAGGTGCCATGAACATTGTTTTGGTCGACGATCACGCCGTGGTCCGTCAGGGCTACGCCAGCTTGTTGCGCGCGGTGCTGCCGTCCATGGAGGTGCGCGAGGCGGCCAGCGGTGAAGAAGCCATCGCGCGCGTGCAAGAGCAGGTGCCGAACCTGGTGGTCATGGATTTCGGCCTGCCCGGCATCAGTGGGCTGGAAACCACGCGGCGCCTGCGCCAGCGGCTGCCGCAGCTGCGTGTGCTGTTCTTCAGCATGCATGACGAGTTGCCATTGGTGCGCCAGGCATTGGGCGCGGGTGCCGCTGGCTACCTGACCAAGAATTCGGCCCCGCAGGTGCTGGTCGAGGCCGTCCAGCGGGTGCTCGCCGGGCATGTTTACATCGAGCAGGGACTGGCGACGCAGCTGGCCTGTACAGCGACCTTCGATGCCCGCGATCCGAGGCTGCAACGCATGACCCAGCGCGAGCTGGAAATCTTCGTGATGCTGGTGCGGGGCACGCCAGCGCGGACGATTGCCGAACAGCTGTGCATCAGCGCCAAGACCGTGTCGAACCATCTGACCGTGCTCAAGAGCAAACTGCAGGTAGGCTCCCACGCCGAACTCGTGCACGTGGGAATCGATCTGGGCCTGGTGCGTGTAGCGGTGTGACGGGCTCTCAGTGCTCCCAGGTGGCAGGGCAGCCGGTGCAGCCTTGCATGTTGGCGTCCTGGAAGTTGCCGTAGTGCTGGCGTGAACCGCGCAGATCCGCCTGCTCCAGGTTGCTCTGGCCCAACTTGGCTTCCTGGAGATTGGCGTCATTGAGGTGCGCGCCTTGCAGGTCGGTCTTGCTCAACCAGGCCATTTCCAGGTCGGCCGCCTGCAGGTTGGCTTGCTGCATTTTGGCGCCCGAGAGCCGGGCGAATTGCAGGTACGCAGCGCTCAGGTCGGCGTTGACAAAGGTGGCGCCTTGGGCGAACAGCCCCCAACCCTGGATCGCCATCAGGTGCGCCCCGCTCAGGTCGGCCAGACGCAGGTTACTTTGCTGCAAGCTGGCGCGAGTCAGATTGGCGCCCTGCAAACGGGCTTTTTCGAGGTTCGCCAGGTCCAGCCGCGCGTGGCGCAGGTCGGCATCACGCAGGTCGGCACCGGCCAGGTTCATCTTGCGCAGGTCCTGGTTGGCCAGTTTGGCCCCGCGCAGGTTGGCGCCTGGGCACTGGCTGGCCTCGGCGATCACGCAGCCGTTGATGCTCAGGAGGGTATCGTTGTCATCGCTGTCTGTGGCGTTGGCCAGCGCTGGCGAAAGGGCCAGCAGCAATGCCAGTGGTAGCACGTTCATGATCGAGGTCTCTGGGCAGACGGAGAAGGGCGGGGCGCGGCCTGGCCGCACCCCGCTGTCGGTCAACGCTGAGCGGTCTGGGTGTCCCAGCTCGGTATCTTGAATACCCAGAACGAGCCGCCTTGTGCGACCGGCTTGGTCAACTCGGCCATGTCGCCACCCCACAGCGGTACCGCGCCGCCGTAACCGACGGTGACGCCGATGTATTGCTCGCCGTCCTGCTCCCAGGTAATGGGCGGGGAGACGATGCCACTGCCCGTCTGGAATTTCCACAGCTCCTTGCCGGTCTTGGCGTCGAAGGCCTTGAAGAAACCGTCCCCGGTGCCGGTGAACACCAGGTTGCCTTTGGTTGCCAGCACCCCGGCCCACAGCGGCAGGTGCTCCTTGTGTTCCCAGACCAGCTTGCCGGTGGTTGGGTCCATGGCACGCAGGGTGCCTACGTGGTCGTCGTACATGCGCTTGATGCGAAAGCCCATGCCCAAGTAGGCGGAGCCTTTCTTGTAGTTCACTTCCTCGGTCCAGTACTCCTCTTTCCACTGGTTGCCTGGGATGTAGAACAGGCCGGTGTCCTGGCTGTAGGCCATGGGGTTCCAGTTCTTGCCGCCGAGGAACGGCGGCGATACTTCCACCGGCTTGCCCTTGGTTTCGCCTGGCAGCGGCTTGGCCGGCCGTTGCCCTGGGTTTTCAACGGGCCGGCCGGTCTTGAGGTCGATGTGGCTGGCCCAGGTAATGTTGTCGACGAAGGGGAAGGCGTTCTGCAATTTGCCGTTGGTGCGGTCGACCACATAGAAAAAGCCGTTCCGGTCGGCGTGCCCCGTGGCCTTGACCACCTTGCCGCCTTTGTCCTTGTAGTCGAACAGCACCAACTCGTTGTTGCCCGAGAAGTCCCAGGCGTCGTTAGGGGTGTGCTGGTAGAACCATTTCACCTCGCCAGTGCTGGGGTCTACACCCACTTGCCCCGAGGTGTAGAGGCTGTCGTAGTCGTGCGGGTTGCCGTCCTTGGCGGTGCGCGCCC
>CAURYQ010000041.1:0-35144 GCA_963529135.1 uncultured Pseudomonas sp.
GTACCGCTTCTTCAGTTACGGTGATGCCATGTTCATCACCCGCAATCCGGCGCCTCGCGGGCCCGAGGAGCAAGCATGAGTCGCACCTGCCGAATGTCCTTCGAACTGCTGGCCACCGACGGCAAGGCCCGTCGTGGTCGCATCACCTTTCCCCGTGGCACCGTCGAAACCCCGGCGTTCATGCCGGTCGGCACCTACGGCACGGTGAAAGGCATGCTGCCCCGTGACATCGAGGCCATTGGTGCCGAGATGATTCTGGGCAACACCTTCCACCTGTGGCTGCGCCCAGGCACCGAGGTGATCAAGAAGCACAACGGCCTGCACGATTTCATGCAGTGGAAAGGCCCGATTCTCACCGACTCCGGTGGGTTCCAGGTGTTCAGCCTGGGCGCCATGCGCAAGATCAAGGAAGAAGGCGTGACCTTCGCCTCTCCTGTGGACGGCTCCAAGGTATTCATGGGGCCGGAAGAGTCCATGCAGGTGCAGCGCGACCTGGGCTCGGACGTGGTGATGATCTTCGACGAGTGCACCCCGTATCCTGCCGAGCACGACATCGCCCGCACCTCCATGGAGCTGTCGTTGCGTTGGGCCCAGCGCTCGAAGAACGCCCATGCGGACAACACCGCCGCACTGTTCGGTATCGTCCAGGGCGGCATGTACCAGGACCTGCGCATGCGCTCGCTGGAGGGGTTGGAAAATATCGGCTTCGACGGCCTGGCCATCGGTGGCCTGTCGGTCGGTGAGCCCAAGCACGAGATGATCAAGGTGCTGGACTACCTCCCTGGCCAAATGCCTGCTGACAAACCTCGTTACCTTATGGGGGTAGGCAAACCGGAGGATCTCGTTGAGGGTGTGCGCCGCGGCGTCGACATGTTCGACTGCGTGATGCCCACGCGCAACGCGCGCAACGGTCATCTGTTCGTCGACACCGGGGTGATCAAGATTCGCAACGCGTTCCATCGCCATGATGAGTCGCCACTGGATCCAACCTGTGATTGCTACACCTGCAGCAACTTCTCCCGCGCCTATCTGCATCACCTGGACAAGTGTGGCGAAATGCTCAGCAGCATGTTGAATACCATCCATAACTTGCGCCATTACCAGCGTTTGATGGCCGGTTTACGTGAGGCTATTCAACAAGGTAAATTGGCCGCCTTCGTCGACGCCTTCTACGCCAAGCGCGGGCTTGCTGTACCGCCCTTGGACTGACTGTCTGCATCCATTATTAAAATATTTGCATTAGGAGTGCACCCATGAGCTTCTTGATCCCCGCCGCATACGCGGACGCTGCAGCCCCTGCCGCCGGCCCCGCCGGTACCGGCTTCGAGTGGATTTTCCTGGTCGGTTTCCTGGTCATCTTCTACTTGATGATCTGGCGCCCACAGGCCAAGCGTGCCAAAGAGCAGAAGAACCTGCTGGGCAACTTGCAGAAAGGTGACGAAGTTGTCACCAACGGCGGTATCGCCGGCAAGATCGTCAAAGTGGCCGATGATTTCGTGGTGCTGGAAGTGTCCGATACCGTCGAGCTGAAGTTCCAGAAGGGCGCCATTGCAGCGACCCTGCCAAAAGGTACGCTCAAGGCTATCTGAGTTACCGGTTTCATTTTTCCAGTCGGGGCGCGCAACGCGCCCCGCGTCTTGAACGGGCGGCGTGATGCTGAACAAATACCCTCTGTGGAAATACGCACTGATCCTGCTGGTACTGGCGATCGGTTTCATTTATTCCGCTCCCAACCTCTACCCGGATGATCCGGCGGTGCAGATCAGCGGTGCCAGCTCGGCGCTGCAGGTCAACCAGGCCGATCTCGATCGCGTCAGCAAGGCGCTGGTCGATGCCAAGATCGCGGTCAAGGGCGTGAGCCTGGGTGAGAAGGGCAGTGGCCTGATTCGTCTGACCAATCAGGAAGACCAACTGCCTGCCAAGGATGTCGTGCGCAAGGCGCTGGGCGACGACTACGTCGTGGCGTTGAACCTGGCGCAAACCACCCCGCAGTGGTTGCGCAACCTGGGTGCGAGCCCAATGAAGCTGGGCCTGGACCTGTCCGGTGGTGTGCACTTCCTGCTCGAAGTGGACATGGACAAGGCCATGACCGCTCGCATGAAAGTCTATGAAGGCGAGGTCAAGACCTTGCTGCGCAAGGAGCGGGTTCGTTACCGCAGCCTGCCGCAGCAGGATGGCGGCATCATGCTCGGCTTTGCCGACAACGCTACACGCGATCAGGCGCGCGCCTTGATCCGCAAGAATTTCAATGATTTCGACCTGACCACCACCGAGCGCAACGACCTTGCGGTGCTGCGTCTGGCGCTGTCTCAGGCGAAAATGGCCGAGATTCGCGAATACTCGATCAAGCAGAACCTCACCACCGTGCGCAACCGCGTCAACGAGCTGGGTGTCGCCGAGCCGCTGGTACAGCGCCAAGGTGCCAACCGGATCGTGGTCGAGCTGCCAGGGGTGCAGGACACTGCCGAAGCCAAGCGTATTCTGGGCAAGACGGCCAACCTCGAGTTCCGGTTCGGCGCCGAGCCGGGCGCGTCCAAAGCCACCACCGAAGTGTTCGAGTTCCGTGAAGGGGGGCGTTCTGCGGCCGTTGAGCGTGGCCTGATCATCACCGGTGACCAGGTGACCGATGCCCAGGCCAGCTTCGACGAGCACGGCCGCCCACAGGTCAACATTCGTCTGGATGGGCATGGCGGCGAATTGATGAGCCGCGCTACGCGCAGCAACGTCGGCCGCAGCATGGCGGTGATCTTCATCGAACAGAAGCCTGTTACCCGTTACGTCAAACAGACGGTCGATGGCGTCGAGAAGGACGTGGCGGTCCAGAGCTTCCAGGAAGAGAAGAAGATCATCAGCCTGGCGACCATCCAGTCGCCGCTGGGCAGCCAGTTCCGTATCACGGGCCTGAACGGCCAGGGCGAGTCGTCCGAACTGGCCCTGCTGCTGCGTGCTGGCGGTCTGGCCGCCCCGATGTACTTCGCGGAAGAACGTACCATCGGCCCGAGCCTGGGCGCCGACAACATCACCAAGGGTATCGATGCTTCGCTGTGGGGCATGTTGTTCGTGTCGCTGTTCATCATCGCGATCTACCGCGCCTTCGGTGTGCTGGCCACCATCGCACTTGCCGGCAATATGGTGTTGCTGCTGGCGTTGATGTCCTTGCTGGGGGCTACGCTGACGTTGCCCGGTATCGCGGGTATCGTGCTCACCATGGGCATGGCGGTGGACGCCAACGTCCTGATCTTCTCGCGTATTCGTGAAGAGCTGGCAGCGGGCATGTCCGTCCAGCGCGCCATCCATGAAGGTTTCAACCGCGCTTATTCGGCCATCGTCGATGCCAACCTGACAACCCTGCTCGTGGGCGGCATCCTGTTCGCCATGGGTACCGGGCCGGTCAAGGGCTTCGCGGTCACCATGTCCCTCGGGATTTTCACATCGATGTTCACCGCTGTGATGGTCACACGCGCACTGGTCAACCTGACCTGTGGCGGGCGCGACATCAAGAAGCTGTGGGTTTGAGGGAGCTGCGATGAAAACCATCAATTTCATGGGCGTACGCAATGTCGCCTTCGGCATTACCGTACTGCTCACCGTGCTGGCCTTGTTCAGCTGGTGGCAGAAGGGCCTCAACTTCGGCCTGGACTTCACCGGTGGTACGCTGATCGAGCTGACCTACGAGCGCCCGGCCGACCTCAAGGCAGTGCGTGCCGAGCTGGTCGATTCGGGTTTCCACGAGGCGGTCGTGCAGAGCTTCGGTGCCACCACCGATCTGCTCGTGCGTATGCCGGGTGATGACCCTCAACTGGGCAACAAGGTTGCTGCAGCCCTGCAAAAGGCAGGTGGCGACAACCCGGCGACCGTCAAGCGTGTCGAGTTCGTGGGCCCGCAGGTGGGTGAAGAGCTACGTGACCAGGGCGGCATGGGTATGCTCCTGGCTCTGGGTGGCATCCTTATCTACCTGGCCTTCCGCTTCCAGTGGAAGTTCGCCGTAGGCGCCATCGTTTCGCTGATCCACGACGTGATCGTGACATTGGGTATTCTGTCGTTCTTCCAGATCACCTTCGACCTGACGGTGCTGGCGGCGGTGCTGGCCATCATCGGTTACTCGCTCAACGACACCATCGTCGTGTTCGACCGTGTGCGCGAGAACTTCCGGGTCATGCGCAAGGCGTCCTTGATCGAGAACATCAACGTGTCCACCACCCAGACGTTGCTGCGTACCGTGGCTACCTCGGTGTCCACGTTGCTGGCGATCGCCGCGTTGCTGTTCTTCGGTGGTGACAACCTGTTCGGCTTCTCGCTGGCGCTGTTCATCGGCGTCATGGCCGGTACCTACTCGTCGATCTACATCGCCAACGTGGTGCTGATCTGGCTGAACCTGAACAGTGAAGACCTGATTCCACCTGCCAAGACCGAGGGTGTGGACGACCGTCCATGATTCTCTGACGGCCCGCTGGGCGGACGAAAGGGCGCGAGTGTTGAACTCGCGCCCTTTTTTTTACTCCAAGGCAGGGAGAAAGCGGGCCAAGTCCCGTATGTACGATCAGGAGGTTCACGTGAATAAATCAATGCTGGTGGGTGCGGTGCTGGGTGCTGTCGGTGTAACTGCCGGAGGTGCTGTGGCGACCTACAGCTTGGTGAACAAAGGGCCCGAATACGCCCAGGTCACCGACGTGCAGCCGATCAAGCAGAAGGTCAAGACCCCGCGTGAAGTGTGCAAGGACGTGACCGTCACTCGCCAGGCGCCGGTCAAGGACCAGCATCAGATCGCAGGTACGGTGGTCGGTGCGCTGGCCGGTGGCCTGTTGGGCAACCAGATCGGGGGCGGTACCGGCAAGAAGATCGCCACTGTGGCCGGTGCCGTGGGCGGCGGCTACGCCGGTAACAAGGTGCAGGAGGGCATGCAGCAGCGTGACACCTACACCACGACCCAGACCCGCTGCAATACGGTCAATGACATCAGTGAAAAAGTGGTGGGCTATAACGTCAAGTACACCATTGGCGATCAGGTCGGCCAGGTGAAGATGGACCGGGAGCCGGGCTCCACGATTCCGGTGGACAAGAACGGCAAGCTGATTCTCAGCGACGCTGGCCAGTGACATCCATACCGGCGCTGGCCGTGTGTCGGCGCTGTCGATGTACAGCTTGCAGGCATGAAAAAAGCACCCATCGGGTGCTTTTTGCTTTTCTGCAATAAGCGCTTAGCGCTTCAGGCTTTCTGGCAGGTGTGGCTGGATGGCAGTCAGCACGGCCTTGAAGCACTTGATGTTGCCGGCGACGATGTGGCCCTTCTCGAGGAAGTCATGGCCGCCATTGAAGTCGCTCACCAAACCGCCTGCTTCCTGGATCAGGAGCACGCCAGCGGCCATGTCCCACTCGGACAGGCCCGACTCCCAGAAGGCATCGAAACGGCCAGCGGCCACGTAGGCCAGGTCCAGGCTGGCCGAACCGGCGCGACGGATGCCGGCAGTCTGGCCGATCAGGCTGCGGAACATGCCCAGGTAGTTGTCCAGGTCTGCCATCTGGTTGTCGCGGAACGGGAAGCCGGTGCCCAGCAGGGCGCCGTCCAGGCTGGTGCGCGAGCTGACCCGTAGGCGACGGCCATTGAGTTGGGCGCCACGGCCACGGCTGGCGGTGAATTCTTCCTGGCGAACCGGGTCGACGATCACGGCGTGTTCGAGGCGGCCACGGTACTTGCAGGCGATGCTCACTGCAAAGTGGGGAATGCCGCGCAGGAAGTTGGTGGTGCCGTCCAGCGGGTCGATGACCCACAGATAGTCCTTGCCTTCTTCGCCGGAGCCGGCGTGCAGGCCGGTTTCTTCGCCCAGGATGGAGTGGTTCGGGTAGGCCTTGCGCAGGGCGTTGACGATGCTCTGCTCGGCGGCGCGATCGACTTCGGAAACGTAGTCCTTGGCCTCTTTCTCATCGACCTTGATGCTATCCAGGCGTTCGATGGAGCGGAAGATCAGTTCACTGGCGCTGCGAGCGGCGCGCAGGGCGATATTCAGCATAGGCTGCATGGGCGGGTCACCTGGAGATGTTAAAGAAGAAAGCCGAACATTCTATCAGAAAAAAATGGCGGCAGAAGGGCGCATTCGCGTGCGTGGCGTTACGCCTGTCGGTTCTGTAAGATTCCAGGCCCTGATTTCCGCCACTGTGAGCACGAGACCTTGCTGCAGAATATTCGTGTCGTTCTGGTCAATACCAGCCACCCGGGCAACATCGGCGGCGCTGCGCGCGCCATGAAGAACATGGGCCTGTCGCGGCTGGTGCTGGTGCAGCCGAAGCAGTTTCCTGCCGACGACGCCAGCGCTCGCGCCTCCGGCGCGGACGATGTGCTCAGTAGCGCCATCGTCGTCGACAGCTTGGAACAGGCCCTGGTCGGCTGCAACCTGGTGATGGGCACCAGCGCCCGTGAGCGCAGCATTCCATGGCCGCTTATCGGGCCGCGGGAGTGCGGCGACAAGGCCGTGCAACATGCCGCAGCAGGCGAGCAGATCGCTTTGGTCTTCGGGCGCGAGCATGCCGGGCTGACCAACGAAGAACTGCAGCGATGTCACTTTCACGTGCATATCCCGTCCAATCCGGACTTCAGTTCGCTGAACCTGGCAGCGGCCGTGCAGGTGTTGGCCTACGAAGTGCGCATGGCGAGCCTGGCCACCGACCGCTCGCCAGCCCAGGTCGAGAAGGCCGACGCCGACGCGCTGGCGACGATGGACGAGATGGAGCTGTTCTATGACCACCTGGAGAAAACCCTGGTCGACATTGGTTTCCTTGACCCCGCCAAGCCCAAGCACCTGATGCCGCGTCTTCGCCGGCTATACGGTCGGGTAGCGGTGGAACGTACGGAAGTGAGCATTTTGCGCGGCATTCTCACCGAGACCCAGAAGGTGGTCCGGGGTGAGCCGCATAAACGGAAGAACTGACAGATGCTGGAACGTCTGCGTGAAGATATTCAAAGCGTATTCCACCGTGACCCGGCGGCGCGCAACGCCTTCGAGGTGCTCACCTGCTACCCCGGCATGCATGCCATCTGGCTGCATCGGCTGGGCAATGCGCTATGGCGGCGGGACTTCAAGTGGCTCGCGCGGCTGGTGTCGAACTTCGGTCGCTGGCTCACCGGCATCGAGATTCACCCAGGCGCCACCATTGGCCGCCGGTTCTTCATCGATCACGGCATGGGTATTGTCATTGGCGAAACCGCCGAAATCGGCGATGACGTCACGCTCTATCAAGGGGTGACGTTGGGCGGCACCAGCTGGAACAAGGGCAAGCGCCATCCCACGCTGGAGGACGGCGTGGTGGTCGGGGCGGGCGCGAAGGTGCTGGGCCCGTTCACCGTGGGGGCGGGGGCCAAGATCGGCTCCAATGCGGTGGTGACCAAGGCCGTGCCAGCCGGTGCAACGGCGGTCGGCATCCCCGGGCGTATCATCGTCAAGGACGAGCAGGGCGATGTCGAGGCGCGGCGCAAGGCCATGGCCGAGAAGATCGGTTTCGATGCGTATGGGGTAAGTGGCGACATGCCCGACCCGGTCGCCCGCGCCATTGGTCAGATGCTCGATCACCTGCAAGCCGTGGATGAGCGCCTGGAGGGCATGTGCGGTGCGCTGACGCGCATGGGGAGCGACTACTGTGCCAAGGAGCTCCCCGCGCTGCCGGAGGATGACTTCACCGAAGAGGCGCAGTTGGCCAGGCGCGACATCCAGCCGCATTGATTCCGCCGCGCCGGGCGCAGGTCCAGGCACGGGGGCGTGTGCTATCGCCCCCGTGTCTGCTACAATCGCGGCCGCCTCCCCTCATGCAAACCCGACTAAGGCACTAGGTCTAATAGTTGACTTAAATGCTCGGGAATCGCATACTTGCACACATCCCGTAACTCCCGTGGTACCCAATAGCCATGCGACTGACTACCAAAGGCCGATACGCCGTGACTGCCATGCTCGACCTGGCGTTGCACGCGCAGCATGGGCCGGTGTCTTTGGCCGACATCTCCGAGCGCCAGGGCATATCCCTTTCTTATCTGGAACAGCTGTTCGCCAAGCTGCGCCGCAGCAGCCTGGTCTCCAGCGTTCGCGGCCCTGGTGGCGGCTACCAGCTGTCGCGCGGCATGGAAACCATCCAGGTTGCCCAGGTCATCGATGCGGTCAACGAATCGGTCGATGCCACCCGTTGCCAGGGGCTTGGGGACTGCCATGCCGGTGATACCTGCCTGACCCACCACCTGTGGTGTGATCTCAGTCAGCAGATCCACGAGTTCCTCAGTGGCATCAGTCTGGCCGACCTCGTCATGCGCCGCGAGGTGCAGGAAGTCGCCCAGCGCCAGGACCTGCGTCGCGTCGCTGGTCTGTCTGCCCCGCTGGACAAGATTGAGACGTCCGCCGTCGATTGATCCTTCGGGACGACGAGCGACGCCACCGCCTGATAGGAGAGAAAAATGAAGTTGCCGATCTACCTCGATTACTCCGCGACCACCCCGGTCGACCCACGTGTAGCCCAGAAGATGGCCGAGTGCCTGACGGCCGATGGTAACTTCGGTAACCCGGCCTCGCGTTCCCACGTCTTTGGTTGGAAAGCCGAAGAAGCGGTCGAGAACGGTCGCCGCCAGGTGGCAGAACTGATCAATGCCGACCCGCGCGAGATCGTCTGGACCAGTGGTGCCACCGAGTCCGACAACCTGGCTCTGAAGGGTGTCGCGCATTTCTATCAGACCAAGGGCAAGCACATCATCACCTCCAAGATCGAGCACAAGGCGGTACTCGATACCGCTCGCCAACTCGAGCGTGAAGGTTTCGAGGTCACCTACCTGGAACCGGGCGAAGACGGCATCGTCACCCCGGCCATGGTCGAGGCGGTCCTGCGTGATGACACCATCCTGGTTTCGCTGATGCACGTGAACAACGAAGTCGGCTCGATCAACGACATCGCCGCCATCGGTGAACTGACCCGCTCGCGCGGCGTGCTGTTTCACGTCGATGCGGCCCAGTCCGCCGGCAAGGTCGAAATCGACCTGCAGAAGCTCAAGGTCGACCTGATGTCGTTCTCGGCACACAAGGTCTACGGCCCTAAAGGGATCGGCGCGCTGTACGTCAGCCGCAAGCCGCGTGTACGCCTCGAAGCGGCCATGCACGGTGGTGGTCATGAGCGCGGCATGCGTTCGGGTACGCTGCCGACCCACCAGATTGTCGGCATGGGCGAAGCATTCGCCATCGCCAAGCAGGACATGATGGCTGAAAACGCACGCATCAAGGCCCTGAGCGACCGTTTCTTCAAGCAGGTTTCCAGCCTCGAAGAACTGTACGTCAACGGTAGCCTCACTGCTCGCGTGCCACACAATCTGAACCTGAGCTTCAACTATGTCGAAGGCGAATCGCTGCTGATGTCGCTCAAGGACATCGCCGTATCGTCCGGCTCGGCCTGTACTTCCGCTTCGCTCGAGCCGTCCTACGTGCTGCGTGCGCTGGGCCGCAACGACGAGCTGGCACACAGTTCCATCCGTTTCTCCTTCGGCCGTTTCACCACCGAAGAAGAAGTCGATTACGCCGCGCAGAAAGTCTGCGAGGCCGTTAACAAACTGCGTGAACTGTCCCCACTTTGGGACATGTACAAAGACGGCGTCGATATCTCCAAGATCGAGTGGGCCGCCCACTAAGCAGTCGCCGGCAAGAGCGGCTCCCTGATGAGGAAGGAATTGCACCATGGCATACAGTGAAAAGGTCATCGACCACTACGAAAATCCACGCAACGTCGGCAAGATGAATGCCGAGGATCCGGATGTCGGTACCGGCATGGTCGGCGCCCCGGCGTGCGGTGACGTGATGCGTCTGCAGATCAAGGTCAACGAGCAGGGCGTGATCGAAGACGCCAAGTTCAAGACCTACGGCTGCGGTTCGGCCATCGCCTCCAGCTCCCTGGCCACCGAGTGGATGAAGGGTAAAACCCTGGACGAAGCCGAAACCATCAAGAACACCCAGCTGGCTGAAGAACTGGCGTTGCCGCCGGTCAAGATCCACTGCTCGGTACTCGCCGAAGATGCCATCAAGGCCGCTGTTCGCGATTACAAGCAGAAAAAAGGCTTGATCTAACGTCGCTTGTTACAAGGTAAGGAGTTCTGATGGCTATCAGCATGACAGAAGCCGCCGCCAACCATGTGCGGCGTTCCCTGGAAGGGCGTGGCAAGGGTGAAGGCATTCGCCTGGGCGTACGCACCACCGGTTGCTCGGGCCTGGCCTACGTGCTGGAGTTCGTCGACGAGCTGGCTTCCGAGGACCAGGTGTTCGAGAACCATGGCGTGAAGGTGATCATCGATCCCAAGAGCCTGGTCTATCTTGACGGTACCGAGCTGGACTTCGTCAAGGAAGGGTTGAACGAAGGCTTCAGGTTCAACAATCCCAACGTGCGCGGTGAGTGTGGCTGCGGCGAAAGCTTCAACGTCTGAGGCTGACCGTGGGTACTCCTTGCCATTTCGCATTGTTCGACCTGCAGCCGAGCTTTCGTCTGGACCTGGATAAGCTGGCCACTCGCTATCGCGAGCTGGCCCGCGAAGTCCATCCCGATCGCTTTGCCGATGCCTCCGAGCGCGAGCAACGCACCGCGCTCGAGAAGTCCGCTGCCCTCAACGACGCCTATCAGACGCTGCGCAGCGCACCACGCCGTGCGCGCTATTTGCTGGCGATCGGTGGCCACGAAGTGCCTCAGGAGGTCACGGTCCATGATCCGGATTTCCTCCTGCAGCAGATGCAGTGGCGTGAGGAGCTCGAAGATCTCCAGGATGAAGCCGACCTCGATGGCGTGGCCGTGTTCAAGAAGCGGTTGAAGGTTGCCCAGGACACGCTGAACGAGGATTTCGCCGCCTGCTGGGATGTTGCCGACGCGCGTGAGCAGGCCGAGCGCCTGATGCGCCGCATGCAATTCCTCGACAAGCTCGCCCAAGAAGTGCGCCAACTGGAAGAGCGCCTCGACGATTAACCCGGTGCTGCCCGTGATGGCACCTAAGGTATTCAGATAAGCATGGCCCTATTGCAGATTGCCGAACCCGGTCAAACTCCCCAGCCCCACCAGCGTCGTCTGGCAGTCGGGATCGACCTGGGTACCACCAATTCGCTGGTCGCTGCAGTACGCAGCGGCGTCAGCGAGCCCCTGCCCGATGCACAAGGCAATGTCATCCTGCCTTCGGCGGTGCGCTACCTCGAAGGCCGCAATGAAGTCGGGCAGGCAGCCCGTGATGCGGCTTCCAGCGACCCACTGAACACCGTGCTGTCGGTCAAGCGTTTGATGGGGCGCGGTCTGGCCGACGTCAAGCAATTGGGCGAGCAGTTGCCCTACCGCTTCGTCGGCGGTGAATCGCACATGCCGTTCATTGACACCGTGCAAGGGCCCATGAGCCCGGTGCAGGTGTCGGCAGACATCCTCAAGGTATTGCGTGAGCGTGCCGAGGCGACCTTGGGCGGTGAATTGGTAGGCGCGGTGATTACCGTACCGGCCTATTTCGACGACGCCCAGCGTCAGGCCACCAAGGATGCTGCGCGCCTGGCGGGCCTGAACGTACTGCGCCTGCTCAACGAGCCGACCGCTGCTGCCGTGGCCTATGGCCTGGACCAGAACGCCGAGGGCGTGATCGCCATCTACGACCTGGGTGGGGGTACTTTCGATATTTCCATCCTGCGCCTGACGGCTGGGGTGTTCGAAGTGCTGGCCACCGGCGGCGATACCGCCTTGGGTGGGGATGATTTCGATCACGCCATCGCAGGATGGATCATCGAGCAGGCCGGCTTGTCCTCCGACCTGGACCCGGCGACCCAGCGCTCTCTGTTGCAGACCGCTTGCGCCGCCAAGGAAGCGCTGACCGATGCCGAGGTGGTCAGCGTCAAGCATGGCACCTGGCAGGGCGAGCTGACCCGTGCGGGCTTCGATGCGATGATCGAGCCGCTGGTTGCCCGCAGCCTGAAGGCCTGCCGGCGGGCCGTGCGTGACAGCGGTGTCGAGCTTGAGGAAGTCAGTGCAGTGGTGATGGTGGGCGGCTCCACACGCGTGCCGCGCATCCGTGATGCCGTCGGGACCCTGTTCGCTCGCACCCCGCTGACCTCCATCGACCCTGATCAAGTGGTAGCCATCGGCGCCGCGATCCAGGCCGATACCCTGGCCGGCAATCGCCGCGAAGGCGGCGAACTATTGCTGCTCGATGTGATTCCGCTGTCGTTGGGGCTCGAGACCATGGGCGGGCTCATGGAGAAGGTGATCCCGCGCAACACGACGATTCCGGTCGCGCGCGCCCAGGAATTCACCACGTATAAAGACGGCCAGTCAGCCATGATGATTCACGTGCTGCAGGGCGAGCGCGAACTGATCAGCGACTGCCGCTCCCTGGCGCGCTTCGAACTGCGCGGTATTCCGGCAATGGTGGCGGGGGCGGCGAAGATCCGCGTCACGTTCCAGGTCGATGCCGATGGCTTGCTCAGCGTTGCAGCCCGCGAACTGGCGTCGGGCGTGGAGGCCAGCATTCAGGTCAAGCCGTCCTACGGCCTGACCGATGGCGAAATCGCACGCATGCTCAAGGACTCCTTCGAACATGCAGGCACTGACAAGCAGGCACGCCAGCTGCGTGAGCACCAGGTGGACGCCGAGCGGCTGCTCGAAGCGGTCGAGGGCGCCCTGGAGGCCGACGGCCAGCGCTTGCTCAGTGAGCAAGAACGCGAGGCGATCGAATTCCAGATGCAAGAACTACGTGATTTGCTGGCGGGCACTGATGGCGCTGCCATCGAGCAACAGACCAAGCGTCTGTCGCAGGTGACCGACGCATTTGCCGCCCGTCGCCTTGATTCGACGGTCAAAGCCGCACTGGCCGGGCGCAACCTGAATGAGATCGAGGAGTAACCGATGCCGCTGGTGACATTCCTGCCGCATGAGAAATTCTGCCCCGAAGGGCTGACCGTGGACGTGCCGACCGGGACCAACATCCTGGAGCTGGCCCATGACCATCACATCGAGATGGAAAGCGCCTGCGGTGGCGTCAAGGCCTGCACCACCTGCCATTGCATCGTGCGCAAGGGCTTCGACTCGCTCGAAGAAGCCGATGAGCTCGAAGAAGACATGCTGGACAAGGCCTGGGGCCTGGAGGCGCAGTCGCGCCTGGGTTGCCAGGTGCAGGTGGCCGACGAAGACCTGACCATCGAGATCCCCAAGTACTCGCTCAACCACGCCGCTGAAGCGCCGCACTGAGGGTCGTCTGCATGAGTCTGAAATGGGTTGACGTACTTGAGATCGCCATCCAGCTTGCGGAAAGCAAGCCGGACGTCGATCCTCGCTATGTGAATTTCGTCCAGCTGCACAAATGGGTGCAGGAGCTGCCGGAGTTTTCCGACGATCCCAAGCGCGCCGGTGAAAAGGTGCTCGAAGCCATCCAGGCGGCGTGGATCGAAGAAGCCGACTGAGGCGCTTCGCGCAGGTTAGGCAATCCCCTGGAACCCGCGTATAATCCGCGGGTTCAATTTTTCGCAACACTCAAATTCCGGAGTTTTCCATGGCTGTTCAACGTACTTTCTCCATCATCAAGCCTGACGCCGTTGCCAAGAACGTCATCGGCAAGATCACCTCGCGCTTCGAAGAAGCCGGCCTGCGCATCGTCGCTTCCAAGATCAAGCAGCTGTCCAAGGCCGAGGCCGAAGGCTTCTACGCCGAGCACAAGGAGCGTGGCTTCTTCGGTGACCTGGTTGCCTTCATGACTTCCGGTCCTGTCGTGGTTCAGGTGCTGGAAGGCGAGAACGCCATCGCGCGCAACCGTGAGCTGATGGGCGCCACCAACCCGAAAGAAGCTGCTGCCGGCACCATCCGCGCCGACTTCGCCGAGTCGATCGACGCCAACGCCGTTCACGGTTCGGACTCCGAAGCCGCCGCTGCTCGCGAAATCGCTTACTTCTTCGCTGCTACCGAGGTAACCACTCGCTAAGCGAAAGCTTACGGGTGAGGGTGAATCCATGACGACATCGACTGACAAAATCAACCTGCTGGGTCTGACCCTGCAGGAAATGGAACAATTCTTCGATTCCATCGGAGAGAAGCGCTTCCGCGCCGGTCAGGTGATGAAATGGATTCACCATTTTGGCGTCGATGATTTCGCCGCCATGACGAACGTCGGCAAGGTCTTGCGTGAGAAGCTCAAGGCCGTTGCCGAGATTCGTCCGCCGGAAGTGGTCAGCGAAGACATTTCCGCTGACGGTACCCGCAAATGGGTGATCCGCGTTGCCTCTGGTAGCTGCGTCGAAACCGTCTACATTCCAACCGACGATCGCGGCACCTTGTGCGTGTCGTCACAAGCCGGCTGTGCCCTGGACTGCAGCTTCTGCTCCACCGGCAAGCAAGGCTTCAACAGCAACCTCACCGCCGCCGAAGTGATCGGCCAGGTGTGGCTTGCCAACAAATCCTTCGGGACCGTGCCTGCCAAGATCGACCGCGCCATTACCAACGTGGTCATGATGGGCATGGGCGAGCCCCTGCTCAATTTCGACAATGTCATCGCCGCCATGAAGATCATGATGGAAGATCTGGGCTATGGCATTTCCAAGCGTCGCGTCACCCTGTCCACTTCGGGTGTCGTGCCGATGATCGACGAACTGGCCAAGCACATCGACGTGTCGCTTGCCTTGTCGTTGCATGCACCCAACGACGAACTGCGCAACAAGCTGGTACCGATCAACAAGAAGTACCCGCTCAAGATGCTGCTCGACTCGTGCATGGGGTACATGGCGACCCTGGGTGGCAAGCGCGTGCTCACTATCGAGTACACCCTGCTCAAGGACGTCAACGATCAACCCGAGCATGCGGCGCAGATGATCGAACTGCTGCGCGATGTGCCGTGCAAGATCAACCTCATTCCGTTCAACCCGTTCCCTCACTCGGGCTACGAACGACCCAGCAACAACGCCATTCGTCGTTTCCAGGACCTGCTGCACCACGGTGGCTACAACGTCACCACGCGCACCACGCGCGGTGACGACATCGACGCGGCGTGCGGCCAACTGGTGGGTCAGGTCAATGACCGAACCCGACGCAGCGAGCGTTACATCGCCGTTCGGCAGCTGTCGGCAGATGCCGAGCGCCCGGACAGCCCAGCCGCCCACTGACCGGAACTGGCCCATGAACCTGCGCGCTGCGTTGCCGATCCTTGCGCTCTCGCTGCTCGCTGGCTGCGCGTCGAGCAAAAGCGGCGATGCGCAGTTTGCGGGCAAGGAGAGGGCGCAGGTCGGGCGGGCTTACGTGCAGTTGGGGTTGGGTTACCTGCAGCAAGGCATGCTGGGCCAGGCCAAGGCGCCTCTTGTCAAGGCGCTGGCGCTCGATGGCAACGATGCCGACGCCCATGCTGCGCTGGCACTGGTGTACCAGGCCGAGGGCGAACCGTCTCTGGCAGAGGATCACTTCAGCAAAGCATTGCGGGCCCAGACCGGCATCACGCGAATTCGCAACAACTATGGCAGTTTCCTTTATGCTCAGGGTCGGTTTGCCGAAGCGCAGCAGATGTTTCGCCTGGCCAGTGCCGATACGCTGTATCCTGAGCGCGCACGGGTTTACGAAAACCTCGGCCTGACTGCCTTGAGGCTCGGCCAGCGCGATCAGGCGCACGCCTATTTGCAAAAAGCACTGCAGCTGAACCAGCGCCAGCCACATGCGTTGCTGGAAATGGCTGAGTTGTCCTACGAAAACAGGCATTATGTGCCGGCTCGTGACTATTACGATCGTTTCAGCCGATTGAGTGGTCACGATGCCCGTAGCCTGCTGCTGGGCAGCCGCCTTGCCAGGGTGTTCGACGAGCAAGAGGCGGTGGCCGAGCTGGGGCAGCAATTACAACGACTTTATCCCGGTACGCCGGAATATCAGCAATACCTGTCGGAGCAACGATGAACGCCGCGCATCCCGAAGTAGCTGTAGCGCCTGGCCAGAACCCTGGCGAGCTGTTGCGCCTGGCCCGTGAGAAACGGGACTGGTCCCAAGCCGAAGTGGCACGCAAGCTCAACCTCACCGTCAGCTCGCTCAACCACGTGGAAACCGGCGCCTTCGACAAGCTGCCCGGGCATACCTTCGCCCGTGGCTACATTCGTGCCTATGCCAAGTTGATGGAGCTGGACCAGGCCGCCCTGGTCGAGGCCTTCGACCGCTATACCGGCACGCATGCCAAAGGCAGCGATGTCCACTCCCTTGGCCGTATCGAGGAGCCCTCGCGGCTGTCCCACAACATCCTGCGCGGGGTCAGCCTGCTGCTGCTGTTGGCGGTCGTAGGCGGGGGGTTCGTCTGGTGGCAGGATCAGGGCAGCTTGCGCGGCAAGGACCTCTCCAAGATGGCCCTTGAGCATGTCGAGGTCGAAAGCGCCGACGGTACTACTCAGATCCATCCGCTTGACGAGCCGGAAGACCAAGCCGTCTCCGCCGCTCAACAGCCTGAAAGCGCCCCCTTGCCGCTCGCCCAGGGCACGGACGGGCAGCAGGCAGCCACCTCCGAGCAGGCCCCAGCTTCCGTCACGCCAGCCACTGGCTCGGCACCGGTCACTGATGCTGCCACGCAGCAGCCGGCACCGACGCCTGCGAGCCCTGCGTCGGTGGCCACCGCGCCTGCGGCAGGTGTGCCCGCTGCTGGGGCTGGCAACGCAGCCACGGCCGAGCCCGCAGCCGTGCCTACGGGCAGCGGCAAGGTCGCGATTCAGTTCGTCGCCGACTGCTGGACTCAAGTCTCCGATGGCAACGGCAAGGTGCTGTTCAGCGGCATCAAGCGCAAGGGGGACAACCTCGAGCTGACTGGCAAGCCGCCCTTTGCGGTACGCCTGGGCTTTGCCCGTGGCGCCCAGGTCAGCTATAACGGCCAGGCCGTCGACGTTGCCCCGTTCACCAGTGGCGAAACCGCTCGCCTGAAGTTGGGACAGTAATTCATGCACGGCCAATCCCCGATCAAACGTCGCGAATCCCGCAAGATATGGGTCGGCAATGTGCCGGTGGGTGGTGATGCGCCCATCGCGGTGCAGAGCATGACCAACACCGACACCAACGATGTCGCCGCCACGGTAGGGCAGATCCAGCGTCTGGTCGATGCCGGCGTGGACATCGTCCGCGTCTCGGTACCCGACATGGACGCCGCCGAAGCCTTCGGCCGCATCAAGCAGCAGGTCAGCGTACCATTGGTCGCCGACATTCACTTCGACTACAAGATTGCCCTGCGTGTGGCGGAGCTGGGCGTGGACTGCCTGCGCATCAACCCCGGCAACATCGGCCGTGAAGACCGGGTGCGAGCCGTCGTGGACGCCGCTCGCGACCGCGGTATCCCGATCCGCATCGGTGTCAACGCAGGCTCGCTGGAAAAGGACCTGCAGAAGAAGTATGGCGAGCCCACGCCCGCTGCGCTCGTCGAATCAGCCCTGCGCCATGTGGAGCACCTCGATCGTCTGGACTTCCATGATTTCAAGGTCAGCGTCAAGGCGTCAGACGTGTTCATGGCCGTCGAGGCCTACCGGCTGTTGGCACGGCAGATCGTGCAACCGCTGCACCTGGGCATCACCGAAGCCGGTGGCCTGCGTTCGGGCACGGTGAAATCTGCCGTAGGCCTCGGTATGCTGCTGGCCGAGGGCATTGGCGACACCATCCGTATTTCGCTGGCGGCAGACCCGGTAGAAGAGGTGAAGGTAGGCTACGACATCCTCAAGTCCTTGCACCTGCGCTCCCGAGGCATCAACTTCATCGCCTGCCCGAGCTGCTCGCGGCAAAACTTCGACGTGGTCAAGACCATGAACGAGCTCGAGGGGCGCCTCGAGGACCTGCTGGTGCCGCTGGACGTGGCAGTCATCGGCTGTGTGGTCAACGGGCCGGGGGAGGCCAAGGAATCGCACGTCGGCCTCACGGGCGGTACGCCGAACCTGGTCTACATCGACGGTAAACCCGCACAGAAACTGACCAATGACAACCTGGTCGATGAACTTGAAAAACTCATCCGACAGAAAGCGGCCGACAAGGTCGAGGCCGACGCGGCGTTGATCGCCCGTGGCTGATACACAGAATTCGTAAGGATCATTCGTGAGCAAATCGCTGCAAGCCATCCGTGGCATGAACGACATCCTGCCTGAGCAGTCGCCGCTGTGGCGCTATTTCGAGGGTACCGTCGCCGGCCTGCTGGACACCTACGGGTACAGCCAGATCCGCACGCCGATCGTGGAATTCACCGAGCTGTTCAAACGCTCGATCGGTGAAGTGACCGATATTGTCGAAAAAGAGATGTACACCTTCGAAGACCGTAACGGCGATTCGCTTACCCTGCGCCCGGAAGGGACCGCAGCCTGTGTCCGTGCGGTGCTGGAACACGGCATCACCGGCAATGGCCAGGTGCAGAAGCTGTGGTACATCGGGCAGATGTTCCGCCATGAGCGTCCGCAGAAGGGCCGTTATCGCCAGTTCCACCAGATTGGCGTCGAAGTGTTCAACCTCGATGGCCCGGACATCGATGCCGAGCTGATCATGCTGACCTGGCGCCTGTGGGGCTTGTTGGGCATTCAGGATGCGGTCAAGCTCGAACTCAACAGCCTTGGCACCAGTGAGGCTCGCGCCCGCTACCGTGACGCGCTGGTCGAGTTCCTGTCCGCGCGTCTGGAGCAACTGGACGAAGACAGCCAGCGCCGCCTCAAGAGCAACCCGCTGCGCATTCTCGACAGCAAGGACCCCAACACCCAGGCGGTTCTGGTCGGTGCGCCGAAGCTCGAAGCGTACCTGGACGAAGAATCGCGTGCGCATTTCGCGGGCCTCAAGGCCCGGTTGGAAGCCGCCGGCATTCCGTTCGTGCTCAACACCAAGCTGGTGCGGGGGCTGGACTACTACAGCAAGACCGTCTTCGAGTGGGTCACCGACAAGCTGGGGGCCCAGGGTACCGTGTGTGCCGGTGGCCGTTACGATGGGCTGGTCGAGCAGATGGGCGGCAAGCCCACGCCGGGTGTGGGCTTCGCCATGGGCATCGAGCGGCTGATCCTGCTGCTCGAAACCTTGGGCAAGGTACCGGACTCCATCAGCCGTCAGGTCGATGTCTACCTGTGTGCCTTTGGGGAACAGGCTGAGCTGGCGGGCCTGCGCCTGTCCGAGGCGATGCGTGACCGCCTGCCGGGCCTGCGCCTGGCCGTGAATGCCGGCGGTGGCAGTTTCAAGAGCCAGTTCAAGAAAGCCGACAAGAGCGGCGCGCTGTTCGCCTTGATTCTCGGCGATGACGAGTTGGCCAAACAGGAAGTCGGTTTCAAACCCCTGCGTGGTCAGGGCGAACAACAGAACATTGCCTGGGATGCCCTTGCAGGGCACCTGGAAACTGCGATCGCACAGGCGTAACGCGGTTCAACGAGCGAATAGGCGAAAAGGAGTATTGGGGTGTCGAGTACCGATGATGATGACCTGGCAGGGGTCAAGGACTGGTGGAACCGTAACGGCAAGCCGCTGCTGACCGGTGCGCTGCTCGCAGGCGTGGTGGTGCTGGGCTGGAACACCTGGCACAAGTACCAGAGCAACCAGTCGCAGGGTGCCTCGCAGCTGTATCAGGCGCTGCTGGAGACCAGCCTTACGCCGACAGGTCAGCCGGACGCCACCAAGGTTGCGGAGCTGGCCGGCAAGCTCAAGAGCGAGTTCGGCGGCACGGCCTATGCCCAATACGGTAGCCTGTTCGTGTCCAAGGTAGCGGTCGAAAGCGGCAAGCTCGACGACGCCGCTGCCGAGCTCAAAGGCATTGTGGATAAGCCAGCGGATGCCACCCTTGGCGAGATCGCACGCCAGCGTCTGGCGCGGGTACTGGCCGCTCAGAACAAGGCCGAGGATGCCCTCAAGTTGCTTGACGGGGATGCCGAGAAGGCGTTTCTGGCCAGCCGCGAGGAGTTGAAAGGGGACCTGCTGGTACAGTTGGGCCGCGCTGATGATGCGCACGGTGCCTACGAAAAAGCCAAGGCTGCGTTGTCCGACGAGGCGGCAGTGGGTGGCTTGCAGTTGAAGCTCGATGACCTGGCCAAAGGGGACGCGTAAGTGATCGGTTGGAAACAAGCAGCAGTGCTGACCCTGGCGGTATTGGCCGCAGGGTGCAGCAGCAACAGCAAGAAGGAACTGCCTCCTGCCGAACTGACCAAGTTCACCGAGGAAGTGGTGCTCAAGAAGCAGTGGAGCCGCTCCATCGGTGATGGCCAGGGTGAAACCTACAACACCCTGGTGCCGGCCATCGAGAACGATCGGATCTACGCGTCCGATGTCACGGGTGACGTGTATGCCCTGGACCGTATCACCGGCAAGGTGGTGTGGAACAAGGACCTCGACCTGCCGGTATCCGGTGCGGTTGGCGTGGGCTACGGCCTGGTCATGCTCGGCACCCTCAAGGGCGAAGTGATCGCCCTGGATTCGAGCACCGGCGAGGAACGCTGGCGCTCTCGGGTGACCAGCGAAGTGCTGGCGCCGCCAGCCAACAACGGTGATGTCGTGGTGGTGCAGACCCAGGACGATCGTCTGATCGGTCTGGATGCGGCCACTGGTGACCGCCGCTGGATCTACGAAAGTACGCCTGCAGTGTTGACCCTGCGCGGCACTGGCGCGCCGATCGTGACCAACCGCCTGGCGGTCGCCGGCCTGTCCACCGGCAAGGTCGTCGCGGTAGATATCAGCAATGGTGTGCCTGTGTGGGAGAGCCGGGTGGCAATCCCGCAAGGGCGCTCGGAGCTTGAGCGTGTCGTCGATATCGACGGCGGCCTGCTGCTCTCCGGTGGTACCCTGTACGTCAGCACCTACCAGGGGCGGGTCGCTGGGCTGGACCTGGAAAGTGGTCGCGTGCTCTGGCAGCGCGATGCTTCCAGCTACGTAGGTGTCGCCCAAGGCTTCGGCAACGTCTATGTCAGCGAAGCCTCGGGTACTGTGGAAAGCGTCGATGAGCGCTCATCCAGCGCCCTGTGGTCCAATGACGCCATGGCCCGCCGCCAATTGACCGCCCCTGAGGTGTACAGCAGCTACGTGGCGGTAGGTGACTTCGAAGGCTACCTGCATTTGCTGAGCCAGGTGGACGGCCGTTTCGTCGGTCGTGAGCGCGTCGACAGCAGTGGCTTGCGCGCACGCCCACTGGTGGTCGGGGACACCATCTATGTCTTCGGCAACAGCGGCAAGCTCGAGGCACTGACCATCCGCTGAAGCTATGCTTGAAGCCGTGCGGCTTCAGGCTGCGGCGTAAGACACGCCGCCCGAACTCCGGCCGCTGCCTTGCAGCGGCCTTTGTATTTTCAAGAATTCAAGAGTGGAGAGCCGAATGGTTCCCGTAATCGCCCTGGTGGGCCGTCCGAACGTCGGCAAATCCACCATGTTCAACCGCCTGACCAAAACCCGCGATGCCATCGTGGGTGACCTGTCGGGCCTGACCCGTGATCGCCAGTACGGTGATGCCAGCTGGCAGGGTCGCTCCTTCATCCTGATCGACACCGGTGGTATCACGGGTGATGAAGTGGGCATGGACGAGAAAATGGCCGAGCAGTCGCTCATGGCCATCGAAGAAGCCGACTATGTGCTGTTCCTGGTCGATGCCCGAGCGGGCATGACGGCGGCAGACCAGATGATTGCCGAGCACCTGCGCAAGCGCAACAAGGCGGCGATTCTGGTTGCCAACAAGATCGACAACATCGACCCTGACGTCGCCCGCGCCGAGTTCTCGCCGATGGGCATGGGCAACGCCATCCCGGTAGCGGGTTCCCAGGGCCGTGGTATCAACGCCTTGATGGAAGCGGTGCTGGGTCACTTGCCACGTGACGCCGAAGAAGAAGCCCTCGATCAGGACGTCGCTGAAGGCGAAGAAGCTGTCCGCATTCCCGGCCCGAGCGAAAAGGATGGCATCAAGATTGCCATCATCGGTCGCCCCAATGTTGGCAAGTCGACCCTGGTCAACCGCATGCTCGGTGAAGAACGCGTCGTGGTCTACGACGAGCCGGGCACTACCCGCGACAGTATCTACATCCCGTTCGAGCGCGATGGTGACAAGTACACCTTCATCGACACGGCCGGGGTGCGCAAGCGCGGCAAGATCCACGAGGAAGTCGAAAAATTCTCGGTGGTGAAGACGCTGCAAGCGATCAAGGACGCCAACGTGGTGATCTTCGTCATGGACGCCCGCGAAGGTGTGGTCGACCATGACCTCAACCTGCTGGGCTTTGCCCTGGAAGCCGGCCGTGCCATCGTCATCGCCCTGAACAAGTGGGATGGCATGGAATCGGGTGAGCGTGCCTATGTGAAGACCGAGCTGGAGCGCCGGCTGTTCTTCGTGGACTTCGCCGACATCCACTTCATCTCCGCGCTGCACGGCACGGGCGTGGGCAACCTGTACAAGTCGGTGCAGGCCGCGTTCACCTCGGCGGTGACTCGCTGGCCGACCAGCCGCCTGACGCAGATCCTCGAAGATGCGGTCAGCGAGCACCAGCCGCCGTTGGTCAATGGCCGCCGCATCAAACTGCGTTATGCCCACCTGGGCGGTGCCAACCCGCCATTGATCGTGATCCACGGTAACCAGACCGAGAGCATTCCCAAGTCATACTCCCGTTACCTGGAAAACACCTATCGTCGCGTGCTCAAGCTGGTCGGCACGCCGATCCGCATCGAGTACAAAGGGGGTGAAAACCCGTACGAAGGCAAGAAAAACACGCTCACCGACCGCCAGGTCAACAAGAAGCGTCGCTTGATGTCGCACCACAAGAAAGCCGAGAAGAAACGTCGCGATAAACGCTAGCCAGCCTGCCGGGCGCCGCTTTGGCGTCAGCCTGCCTTGCCGCGCGCCCTCAGCGCCACACCAGAATGCCGGTCTTCCCCAAGCTCACTTAGTGGGCTAGGAGGGGATACCGGCTTCTTGGGGCGCAGTCTATCCGCTATGCTCATGCCTCTTTCCCGCGCCGGATACACCAGGAACGAGGGCTCCAATGATCCGTAGCAAACTGCCGAACGTCGGCACGACCATCTTCACCACCATGTCAGAGCTCGCCGCGCAGACCGGTGCGATAAACCTGTCCCAGGGCTTTCCTGACTTCAACGGCCCCCAGGCTTTGCTCGAGGCGGTTGGCCGGCATGTAGCCGCAGGCCATAATCAGTACGCCCCGATGTCGGGACTTGCACCCCTGCGCCAGCAAGTGGCAGTCAAGGTGGCGGGGCTTTATGGCGCGAACGTGGATCCCGACCGCGAAATCACCATCACGCCCGGCGCGACCGAAGCGATCTTCTGCGCCATCCAGGCAGTCGTGCACCCAGGCGATGAGGTGATCATCTTCGACCCCTGCTACGACAGTTATGCCCCCTCCGTGGCACTGGCCGGTGGCCGCTGCGTGCACCTGCAGCTGGGCGCTGATGACTTTTCCATCGATTGGCAGCAGTTCGCGGACGCGCTGACCCCGCGCACGCGCATGGTCGTGCTCAATTCACCCCATAACCCCAGCGGTGCCTTGATCTCCCGCAAGGATCTGGACCAACTGGCGGACCTGATCGCCAATCGAGACATCTACGTGCTCAGTGATGAGGTCTACGAGCACCTCGTTTACGATGGCGTGCAGCATGACTCTGTGCTGGCCCACGAGGCGCTCTATGCACGCTCATTCGTGGTCAGCTCCTTTGGCAAGACGTACCACGTGACCGGCTGGAAGACGGGTTACGTCATCGCCCCGCCGGCGCTGACCGCCGAATTGCGCAAGGTGCATCAATACGTCAACTTCTGCGGCGTGACCCCCTTGCAGTATGCCCTGGCCGATTTCATGGCCGAGCACCCCGAGCATATCGATGCCTTACCGGCCTTCTACCAGGCCAAGCGCGACGTGTTCTGCGGCTTGCTGCAAGGATCGCGATTCGGCTTCACCCCTACGGCGGGCACTTATTTCCAGCTGCTTGACTATTCGCACATCCGCCCGGACCTCGATGATGTTCAGATGGCAACGTGGCTGGCCCGCGAGCAGGGCGTAGCCACCATCCCGATCTCGGTGTTCTATCAGCAACCCATTGCCAGCCAGCGGCTGGTCCGTCTTTGCTTCGCCAAACGAGAGGAGACGCTGCGCCAGGCAGCGGAGAAACTATGCGCGATCTGAGTACATTGCCAAATCTCCGGCTGGCCCTGGTGCAAACGAGCCTGGCCTGGCACGACCGGGAAGCCAACTTCGCGCACTTCGAGGTTCTGCTGGAGCAGGTGGGCGAGGTGGACCTGATCGTTCTGCCGGAAATGTTCACCACCGGGTTTTCCATGCAGTCAGAACGCCTCGCCGAACCTGAACATGGCCCGACCTACAAATGGCTCAAGGCTCAGGCCAAGAAGTGTAGGGCGGTGGTCACCGGCAGCGTGATCATTCAGGCCGCCGACGGCAGCCACCGCAACCGCCTGCTCTGGGCACGCCCAGATGGCGAGATACTGCATTACGACAAGCGCCATCTGTTCCGTATGGCCGGTGAGCACGAACACTACACACCTGGCGAGCGTCAGGTGCAGTTCGAGCTCAAGGGTTGGCGCATTCGCCCGCTCATTTGCTACGACCTGCGCTTCCCGGTCTGGAGCCGGGATGCCACCGACACCGACCTGTTGCTTTACACCGCCAACTGGCCGGCGGCGCGGCGCCTGCACTGGAACCGTCTGCTGCCGGCACGGGGCATTGAAAACCTGTGCTATGTGGCTGCAGTGAACCGTGTCGGCACGGACGGCAAAGGCTTTGCCTACAGCGGCGACAGCCAGGTGCTGGATTTTCAGGGTGAGAGCCTGCTCAGCGCCGGGGAGGCCGATGGCGTCTTCACCGTGGTACTGAGCGCGCCGGAACTTGCCGCCTACAGATCCAAGTTTCCGGCCAACCTGGACGCCGATACCTTCGAACTGCGCTGACGGCAGCGCCAGCGTCGTGGAAGCTTTACATGCCCCCCACGCTGGCGTTACCCGTGCCGATCAGTACACATCACGCCGATATCGGCCCTCTTCGATCAACTGCTGCACGGCGGCATCGCCAAGCATGCCTGCGAGCGCCGCATCCACGCCGGCTGCCATGCCGCGCAGGCTGCCGCACACGTACACATAGGCCCCATCTGCCACCCAGCGCTTGAACAGCTCCGCCTGTTGCAGCAACACATCCTGCACATAGATTTTTTCGGCTTGGTCGCGTGAGAACGCCAGGTCCAGCCGTGCCAGGTCGCCGGAGGCAAGCCAGCCTTGCAATTGCTCGCCACACAGCAAGTCATGATCCCGGTTGCGCTCGCCGAACAGCAACCAATTGTCTCGCTCGCCATCATTGATACGCGCCTGTAACAGGCTGCGCAGGCCCGCCAGGCCTGTGCCATTGCCGATCAGGATCATCGGAGCGCTACCCTTGTGCGCATGGAAACCGCTGTTTCGCCTCAGGCGCAGGCTCAGCGTGCCGTGTAGCGGCAGGTAGTGGGTGAGCCAGCCAGAGCCCACGCCCAGACTGCCATCCGAGTGGCGCTCCTGACGCACGATCAGCTCCAGCACGCCATCGCTGGCAATCGAGGCAATGGAGTACTCGCGGCTGCCGATGGGTACCAGTGCATCGACCACTGCCTGCGCATGCAGGCCGATCAGATGATCATGAAGGGCGGGGAGCTGACGCCCTGCAAGCGCCTGGGCAAGGGTTTCCTGAACCCCATCGACCTGCACCTGAGTATCGGCGTTCAGCCCCAGACCTTCGAGCAAGGCGTCGACCCTTGGCCGCCCGTTGAGTGGCAGGATCTCCACCAGATCGCCAGCCTCCCACGTGGCCGGCTCCTGCGCTTGCAGGCCGAGCAGATACACCGGCTGGCCTTGGCTACCAGGGTTCAACAGTTCACGGCGTAGCAGCGACCAACTGCCGAAACGGGGAGGTTGCCAAGCCGACACCGGCTCGGTTCCTGTCAAGAGTGCCAACGCCTGTTGCCACTGCTGAAGGGCAGCCTGATCGGCATTGTCCACTTCCACCGGGCTGAACGCACAGCGAGCGCCACGCTCGGTCAGCCATGTCTGGAACCTGCGGGCGAATCCGCAAAAGTGAGGGTATTGACGGTCGCCCAATGCCAGCAGGCCGTAGCTGAGGGTGTGCAGCGGCATCGCCTGGCCCAATACGTTGCGTGCGAAGCCCCGCGCGCTGTCGGGTGGCTCGCCGTCCCCGAAGGTGCTGACCACGAACAGCGCACGTCGGGCCTGACGCAAATCCTGCTCATCCAGCGTACCCAATGCCCTGACCTGCACGGGCAAACCCGCCGCCTGCAGTTGCCCGGCGCTTTGCCAGGCCAGTTGCTCTGCCAGTCCGCTCTGGCTGGCGAAACCAATCAGCCAACTCTCACGGTTGTCGTCATCGCGGGTCACCTGGTTGCGGGCGGCGCGAACCTGGCGTTTCTTGCGCCGTCGATCCAGGTAGAGCAGCCAGCCGGTGACGAAGAACACCGGCATGGCCAAGCTGGCAAGGGCCAGGACGATACGGCCGAGCAGACCAAAGTATTCGCCGACATGCAGGGCGTACACACTCTGGAGCAACTGGGCCTTGAATGATTTGTCGCGGTAGCGTTCATGGCGGGCCACCTGGCCATTGGCAGGGTCCAGGACCAACGTGTCGAAGGCCCTGGGATGGTCAGCGTCAGCCAGCAGATAAAAGAGATTGGCGGGTTGACCGCCGACCGGAGGCAGGCGCAGGTTGTAACTGGCAAGCCCGGGACCTGCGGCGTTGCGCAGGCTGGTCCAGATGGCGTCGTAGTCGACCTGCAAAGCAGGTGCGTTTCGGTCGAAGGTAGCTACGCCCGCACGTCGAGCCTTCTGCGGTTGAGGCTGACCGGCCACCGACGGATCAGCCAGTAGTCGGTTCAGGCCTTCCCGGTACCACTCGTAGGACCAGAACAGGCCCGTCAGGGCGAACAACAGGTAGAATAGCAGGCACCAGGTGCCGGCCACGGCGTGCAGGTCCCAGTTGAAGGCGCGGCCTTTCTTGGCCCAGTCCAGCGTCAGCCAAGTCCGCCAGTTCCTGGCGTTGCGTGGCCAGCGCAGGTATAGGCCCGATAGGCAGAAAAACACCAGCAGCAGTGTCGAAGCGCCGGTGATCTGCCGGCCCGTATCGCCCATTGCCAGAAAACGGTGAAGCGTGAGCATGAGGTTGAAGAAGCCCTGCCCGGAGACGTCGCCCAGGAGGCGACCGGTGTACGGGTCTGCGTAGCGCAACGGGCCGCGGCGCTCGCCGGGGGCAGGCGTGAAGAAGACCCTGGCCGCTTCGCCTTCCAGGACATCGACCCACAACATCGCGACCCTGTCGTGTTGCTGGGCTTCGACACGCCGTACCAGCTCAGCTGGCGGCAGCACGCCCTCGGGGCGTACTTCCACGCGCAGCACATCGGCATTGAACGCGCCCAGCAGCTCTTCCTGAAACGAGTAGAGCGCCCCGGTGATGCCCATCACTGCCAGTACCAGCCCAGCCGTTATGCCGAATAACCAATGGAGCTGGAACAGCGTCTTCTTCAACACGTTCGATCACCTTGTATCGCCGCCGCACCCTGCGTCGCGCTGGCGGATGTTAATGGAAGCCCATGCACGCGGCAATTGAGATTCGTTCACATTCACAAACTGGGCAGCGGTCCGTGCAGGACGGGTGATCGAAGCGCCGGGGGGCGCTGCCCGGCTTTAGCGCGCGGGCATGAAAACGGGGCCTCTCGGCCCCGTCATGGGTTACAGGTAGTAGGCTTTCAACGGCGGGAAGCCATTGAACTCCACTGCACTGTAACTGGTGGTGTAGGCACCGGTCGACAACCAGTACAGGCGGTCGCCGATAGCCAGGTTCAGCGGCAGGCCATACTTGTAGTGCTCGTACATGATATCGGCGCTGTCACAGGTAGGGCCGGCGATGACCACTTCTTCGGTTTCGCCTTTCTTCTCGGTCCAGATCGGGAACTTGATGGACTCGTCCATGGTTTCGATCAAGCCCGAGAACTTGCCGACGTCGGTGTAGATCCAGCGTTCGACGGCGGTGCGCGACTTGCGTGCCACCAGTACCACTTCGCTGACCAGGATGCCTGCGTTGGCGATCAGCGAACGGCCCGGCTCCAGGATGATTTCCGGCAAGTCGTCGCCGAAGTCTTCCTTGAGAAAGCGAATGATCTCTTCGGCGTAGGTTTCCAGGCTGTTGGTGCGGGTGATGTAGTTGGCCGGGAAGCCGCCCCCCATGTTGATCAACTTCAGCTCGATCCCGTCCTCTTCCTTGAGGCGCTCGAAGATCACCTTC
Source organism: uncultured Pseudomonas sp. (assembly GCA_963529135.1). Taxonomy (GTDB): domain Bacteria; phylum Pseudomonadota; class Gammaproteobacteria; order Pseudomonadales; family Pseudomonadaceae; genus Aquipseudomonas. The sequence goes on from CAURYQ010000041.1 coordinate 28,215, forward strand.
ACCTTGGCAATGGCCGCATCCCACACGCTGATGTCGCGTTGCTGCGAGCCCACGTGGAAGGAGATGCCATAGGGCACCAGGCCCAGGTCACGGGCGAGAATCAGCAGGTCCATGGCCATGTCGGTCTGGCAACCGAACTTGCGCGACAGCGGCCAGTCGGCGGTGGTGGAGCCCTCGGTCAGGATGCGCACATACACCTTCGATCCTGGCGCTGCCTTGGCGATGTTGCGCAGGTCGGCCTCGGAGTCGGTGGCGTACAGGCGCACACCTTTTTCGTAGAAGTAGCGAATGTCCTTGGACTTCTTGATGGTGTTGCCGTAGCTGATACGGTCGGCGCTGACACCCTGGTTCATCACCTTGTCCAGCTCATAGATGGAGGCGATGTCGAAGTTCGAGCCCTTGTCCTTGAGCAGGTCGATGATTTCGACCGCGGGGTTGGCCTTGACGGCGTAGTACACCTTGGCGAATTCGAACCCGGCACGCAGGTCGTCATAAGCCTTGCTGATCATCTGGGTATCGATGAGGACGAACGGCGTTTCCTGCTTGTCGGCAAACGCCTTCATTTTCTGGAAGGTGTCGCGTGCGAAATAGTCTTCGACTTGGATCGACATGCTCAGGGACTCCATGGGCAAACTGAAAATTTAAGTGGCTGCAAACTGAACGCCCTCCGTATCCCCACTTTGGTTCGCCTACTCAGTACTTGAGCCGGATGGATCGTTTCCAGCATGGACGTTCGGCGCGCACTTTAGGACGTGAACTCAGCAGAATCAACAGGCAATCCCTGATGGATCGACGATGATCGAGCTGTCACACCTGGCATAACCGACTCATGTGAACGGCTGATGTTCCCCAGTCCATTGCAGACGTAAAGAATTGTGGAATAGCCCAGATCAGGGGCACGAAAGCCAAGCCCCCCTGCATGGGCTCGACGCGCTTTGCATGGGCGCGGGCAAGCCCAGAAAACAGACCTGGGTGTTCATATTTATGGCCACCCCGGCCTGGTACTGGCGTTCAGAAAACAGTCCGTAAATTTTTTGTTAATACGCCCCGTTCACTGGTTTTTTGATGAAAGGCCGCCTAGAGCGTGGCCATCTCGGCAGGCGATACAATACTGGACTTTGCCCCACGCGAGCGGCCCGAACTCAGGTACGCCGCGATGGACTCCTGGGTGACCTCGCCCAGGAAGACCTGTTCGGCGTCCAGTACCGGCAGCCAGGCCCGGTTGAACTCATACATGCGCGACAACAGGATGCGCAGGTTTTCATCATGGGCCGCCGTGGCGTTGAATGGCCGCAGGAAGTCTGCGCACGTGCCTTGCTGGCGGTGCATGTCGCGTCGGCGCACGTAGCCCAGCGCCTTGTTCTGGGCGTCGGTCACCACCACGTAGCGGCGGTCATGCTCGTCCAGCAGCTCCAGCGCATCGTTGACCGTGGTATGCGGGCTCACAGCAGGGGCGTTGTCTGCCGCGTCTTCGGCGCGTACCAGCAGCAGCCGCTTCAAGGTGCTGTCCTGGCCGACGAAGTTGCTCACGAACTCGTCAGCCGGGTGCGCCAGCAAGGTGTCCGGATGATCGAGCTGCAACAGCTTGCCAGCCCGGAAAATAGCGATCTTGTCGCCCAGCTTGATGGCTTCGTCGATGTCGTGACTGACCATGATCACGGTCTTGTTCAAGGCCCGCTGCATCTCGAAGAATTCGTTCTGGATCATCTCGCGGTTGATGGGGTCGACGGCGCCGAATGGCTCATCCATCAACAGCACCGGGGCGTCGGCTGCCAGAGCGCGGATTACCCCGATACGCTGCTGCTGGCCACCGGAGAGCTCGCGTGGATAGCGCTGCAGGTACTGCTTGGGTTCGAGCTTGATCATGTGCATCAGCTCGCGTGCGCGTTCAAAGCACCGCTGCTTGTCCCATCCCAGCAGGCGCGGGACCACGGTGATGTTTTCCTCGATGGTCATGTTCGGGAACAGACCGATCTGCTGAATCACGTAGCCGATGCGCCGGCGCAGGCTGACTTCGTCCAGCCCGCTGGTGTCTTCGCCGTTGATGAACACCTGGCCAGAGGTGGGCGGGATCAGGCGGTTGATCATCTTGAGGGTAGTGCTCTTACCGCACCCTGAAGGGCCCAGGAACACACAGATTTCGCCCTCGTTCACCGTGAGGCTGACCGCGTCCACGGCCTTGACGGCCTTGCCGTTGGCGTTGAAGGTTTTGCTGAGGTTTTTGAGTTCGATCATGAGCGCATTCCTTCTGGGGTCAGGGCACGTTGCAGGGTTTGCAAAAGCAGGTCGGCGATGATCGCCAGCAGGCTGACCAGCACCGCGCCGACCAACAGCATCGACATGTCACTGCGGCTGATGGAGGTGAGGATGAGTACGCCCAGGCCACCGGCACCGATGGTGGCGGCGATGGTCATCACACCGATGTTCATCACCACGGCGGTACGCACGCCGGCCAGAATCACCGGGACCGCGATGGGCAACTCGACCATGCGCAGGCGTTGGCCGAAGGTCATGCCGATGCCGCGGGCAGCCTCACGGATACCGGGTTCGACGTTGGTCAGCGCCAGGTAGGTATTGCGCAGGATCGGCAGCAGCGAATAGAGGAACACCGCCGTGATGGCCGGCAGTGGGCCCAGGCCCTGGCCGAAGGTGGAATAGAACGGCAACAGTAGCCCGAACAGGGCGATGGAGGGAATGGTCAGCAGCACCGTTGCGCTGGCCTGCACGGGGCCGGCCAGGACGGGAAAGCGGGTCATGAGGATGCCCAACGGCACACCGATGACGATGGCCAGGCCCACCGCAACGCCCACCAGCATGATGTGCTGCCAGGTCAGTTGCAGCACCAGCGCCCAGTCCAGGTGCGCGAAGGTCTCGAACAGGCTCATGGGGTCACCTCCTTCAGAGGGTGTTCGCGCAGGAAGGCGGCTGCGACCGAAGAGGGGCTCTGGTGCTGCACATCGACCTTGGCATTGAGCTGGCGCATGGTCTCGTCGTCCAGTTGGTCCGCCAGCGGGGCGAGCAGGTCTGCCAGTTGCGGGTGTGCGTCGAGTACGGCCTTGCGCACCACTGGCCCTGCCGTGTAGTCAGGGAAGTAGTGCTTGTCGTCTTCGAGCAGCTTGAGCTTGAAGGCGTTGAGGCGTCCGTCGGTGGTGTACACCAGGCCTGCGAACACCTGGGCATTGCGCAGAGCGGTGTAGACCAGGCCGGCATCCATCTGGCGAATGTTGGCGCGGCCCAGGTGCATGCCGTAACGCGCCTGCAGGCCATCCAGGCCGTCGGGCCGGTTGGCGAACTCGGTATCCAGGGCAACCACATGCTTGCGCGCCTGCTCCTCCATCAGCACCTGGTTCAACTGGCTGATGGTGTGCACATCTGGGTAAGCCTTGGCCACCTCGCTTGGCAAGGCCAGCGCGTAGGTGTTGCTGAACCTGGACGGTTTTAGCCACACCAGGCCTTTTTTGGCGTCCAGCGCCTTGACCTTGGCATAGGTGGCCGCTGCGTCGGGCATGCGTTCTTCGATGTGGTTGTAGGACACCAGCGAAACGCCGGTGTACTCCCACATCAGGTCAAGCTGACCGGTTTCCTGCGCCTGACGTGCCAGGCTGCTGCCAAGGCCCCCGGTGACACGCACCTCGAAGCCATGGGCGCGCAGGTATTGGGCGGTGATTTCGGCCAGCACGGTCTGTTCGGTGAACACCCGGGCGCCGATGCGGATCAATGGTTTGTCTGCGGCCTGGGCGAATCCTGCCCACAGCAGGACCGCGCCCAGGAGCAAGGCGATTGCGTTCTTCATGAAATTCCTCGGATTAGTGGGCCAGGCCACGTTCCAGCCAGCGCTTGCTGGAGAAACTCACCAGTGCGTCCAGCAGCAATGCCAGCAGCGCCGTGCAAGCGGCGCCCAGCAGAAGCTGTGGCTGGTTGTTCAGGGCGATGCCAGGGAAGATCAGGCTGCCCAGGCTATTGGCACCGATCAGGAAGGCGAGCGGGGCGGTACCCACGTTCAGCGCCAGCGCCACACGTACCCCACCGACGATGATGGGCACGGCATTGGGCAACTCGACCTGCCACAACTGCTGGCGCGGCGTCATGCCGATGCCGGTGGCGGCTTCCTTGAGCGAGGCAGGCACGTTTTTCAGGCCTTCGTAGGTGTTGCGCACGATCGGCAGGAGCGAGGCGAGGAACAGGGCGAAGATCGCGGGCCCTGCGCCAATGCCTAGCACGCTCAGGGCAATGGCCAGTACGGCCAGGGGAGGGATGGTGTTACCAATGTTGAAGAACTGCATGAAACGCTCGGCTTTGTCGACCCTGTGCGGTCGACTCAAGGCAATGCCGGCGGGGATGCCCACGGCCAGTGCCGCCGCCATCGAAGCCAGTACCAGCACCAGGTGCGCTTGCAGGTAGAACGTCAGATCATCGCGGTAGCGCGCGATCGTGTCGAGGCCGATCCAGTGGACCAGCAGGGCCAGGATGACGAGCACGGCGGCCCATCCCAACAGCCCTTTTCCGTAGCGTGTTGCCACAGGTGGACTCCTTTTTGTCGTCGGCGAGCACACTTCTTCTTGGCCGACCCTCGAAGGGCAGCGGTGGTGTGTTCGCGAGTAGCAGCCCGATGCGAGCCAATGGCGGCGATCAGGCCATGAGCCGAACCTCGTCAGGTTCGAAAATGCTGGTGAAACCGTACCCCAACCGAAGCGGTTTACAGGGGCAATGGACGTCTCCTTGGGCGCAAAGGTTCCCATCTCAGAAAGCGTTTGGCCAGCATTAATCACTGGCCGGCCGCGATTTCGTAGGTGAAAAACAGTTTTCAGGCAGGCTGTAGACGTTGAAAACACTGGCCTGGCAAGCATTCAGGACAGCCTGCTGCGCTGCATCCATTTCCGTTACCCTGATACCTACAGGTAAGCCCTTGGGCTGGGCGGGGGAGGGTGCCCGAGGTAAGGGTCGCGACGTCGATCCATGCAAGCGCCCGAAAAGGTAAGGGACGGGTGAACGCAGCGGTCATCGGTAACTGGCAGATTCTCGCTCAGTCGATTTTCAGGTATGATACTGCCCCTTTTTGATCCCCCAGTCAGGCGATTTCCCATGACCAACCAGGCCGCCGAAGTCGCGAAGCGCCGCACTTTCGCAATCATTTCCCACCCCGACGCCGGTAAGACCACCATCACTGAGAAGCTCTTGCTGATGGGCAAGGCCATCTCCGTCGCCGGTACCGTGAAGTCGCGCAAGTCCGACCGCCACGCCACCTCCGACTGGATGGAAATGGAGAAGCAGCGTGGCATCTCCATCACCACCTCCGTGATGCAGTTCCCGTATCGCGAGCACATGATCAACCTGCTCGATACCCCCGGCCACGAAGACTTCTCGGAAGACACCTACCGTACCCTGACCGCAGTGGACTCGGCCTTGATGGTGCTCGACGGCGGTAAGGGCGTCGAGCCGCGGACCATCGCGTTGATGGACGTGTGTCGCCTGCGCGACACGCCCATCGTCAGCTTCATCAACAAACTCGACCGCGACATCCGCGACCCGATCGAGCTGCTCGACGAGATCGAGGCAGTGCTCAAGATCAAGGCCGCGCCGATCACCTGGCCGATCGGTTGCTACCGCGACTTCAAAGGCGTGTATCACCTGACTGGGGACTATATTGTGGTGTATACCCCAGGCCACGGTCACGAGCGCACCGAAGCCAAGATCATCCAGAACCTGGACTCGGACGAAGCCCGTGCCCACCTCGGTGACCAGTACGACTCGTTCGTCGAGCAGCTCGAACTGGTACAGGGCGCCTGCCACGAATTCAACCAGCAGGAATTCATCGACGGTCAGCTGACCCCGGTCTTCTTCGGTACCGCGCTGGGCAACTTCGGTGTCGATCACGTGCTCGATGCCGTGGTCGACTGGGCGCCGCGCCCGCTGGGCCGAGTCGCCCACGAGCGCACCGTCGAGCCAGTCGAGGAAAAATTCACCGGTTTCGTGTTCAAGATCCAGGCGAACATGGACCCCAAACACCGTGACCGCATCGCTTTTATGCGGATCTGTTCGGGCAAGTACGAAAAGGGCATGAAGATGCGCCATGTGCGCACCAACAAGGACCTGCGCATCGGCGACGCCTTGACCTTCTTCTCTTCCGAGCGCGAGCAACTCGAAGAAGCCTTCGCCGGTGACATCATCGGTCTGCATAACCACGGCACCATCCAGATCGGCGATACCTTCACCGAAGGCGAGGCGCTGGGTTTCACTGGCATCCCGCACTTCGCCCCGGAGCTGTTCCGCCGCGTGCGCCTGAAAGACCCGCTCAAGTCCAAGCAACTCCGTCAGGGCCTGCAGCAATTGGCCGAGGAGGGCGCCACCCAGGTGTTCTTCCCCGAGCGCAGCAACGACATTATCCTCGGGGCGGTCGGTGTGCTGCAGTTCGACGTGGTGGCCAGCCGTCTGAAGGAAGAATACAAGGTGGAGTGCGCCTACGAGCCCATCACCGTATGGTCGGCGCGCTGGATCGCCTGCGATGACAAGAAGAAGCTCGAGGAATTCCAGAACAAGGCCATGGAAAACCTGGCCATCGACGGTGGCGGTCACCTGACTTACCTGGCGCCGACCCGGGTCAACCTGTCGCTGATGGAAGAACGTTGGCCGGACATCAAGTTCCGCGCTACTCGCGAGCACCACTGATCGGTATGGGCCTGGCCATTTCGGCGGTCAGGCCAGTGCAGGAGCCGGGCCAGCGGGCTCCTGCGCCGATCGCGTCAGTGGTCAGTGCGACGATTGCCCCTTGCCGCAGGTACTGGCGTCAATTGCCTGCCTTGACGCTGGTCCAGATGCGCGTCCTGATGCGGTCGATCTTGGCCGGCATCGCCTCGAGCGCGTACAGCTTGCCCATCACAGCTTCGCTCGGATAGATCATGGTATTGGCCTTCAGCGCAGGGTCGACCAGCG
>CAURYQ010000042.1:0-34849 GCA_963529135.1 uncultured Pseudomonas sp.
CCTTCTCGCACAGCATTTGCTTGACCTTCTCGGGGTTGCGCGAGATGTCCTCGAAATTCTTCGGCAGGTAGTCCACCGCACCGGCGTCGAGCGCATCGAGGGTAACGCGAGCGCCTTCATGGGTCAGCGAGGAGAACATCAGCACAGGCGTCGGACACCGTTGCATGATGTGCCGCACAGCCGTGATGCCGTCCATCATGGGCATCTCGTAGTCCATGGTGATCACATCGGGCTTGAGCGCAAGCGCCTGGTCGATCGCTTCCTTGCCGTTGGTCGCAGTGCCCACTACCTGGATCGTCGAGTCCCCCGAGAGGATTTCCGAGACGCGGCGGCGGAAGAAACCGGAATCATCCACCACCAGGACCTTGACTGCCATAAACACTCCATTAGGCGGCGCCACCGGCCAGGTGGCGCCACCGAGATCAAATACGCCGCGCGGCGTAACGCTTGAGCATGCTCGGAACGTCGAGAATCAGCGCAATGCGACCGTCGCCGGTAATGGTGGCCCCGGACATGCCCGGGGTGCCCTGCAGCATCTTGCCCAGTGGTTTGATGACCACTTCCTCCTGGCCCACCAGTTGATCGACGACAAAGCCGATGCGCTGGGTGCCGACCGAGAGGATCACCACGTGGCCTTCGTGCTGTTCTTCATGCACTTGACCCTGGACCAGCCAGCGCTTGAGGTAGAACAGCGGCAAGGCCTTGTCCCGCACGATCACCACTTCCTGGCCATCGACCACGTTGGTGCGCGACAAATCGAGGTGGAAGATCTCGTTGACGTTGACCAGCGGGAAGGCGAACGCCTGATTGCCCAGCATCACCATCAGGGTCGGCATGATCGCCAGGGTCAGCGGGACCTTGATGACGATCTTCGAGCCCTGCCCTTTGGCCGAGTAGATATTGATCGAGCCATTGAGCTGGGAAATCTTGGTCTTGACCACGTCCATGCCCACACCTCGGCCGGAGACGTCGGAAATCTCGGTCTTGGTGGAAAAGCCCGGGGCAAAGATCAGGTTGTAGCAGTCCGACTCGCTCAGGCGGTCAGCGGCGTCCTTGTCCATCAGGCCTTTTTCCACGGCCTTGGCACGCAGGATATTGGGGTCCATCCCTTTGCCATCGTCGGAAATCGACAGCAGGATATGGTCGCCTTCCTGTTCGGCCGACAGCACGACACGGCCAGTGCGTGCCTTGCCTGCGGCCTCACGCTCATCGGGCATTTCCACGCCGTGGTCGACGGCGTTGCGCACCAAGTGCACCAACGGGTCGGCCAACGCCTCGACCAGGTTCTTGTCCAGGTCGGTTTCTTCGCCCACCAGCTCCAGGTTGATCTCTTTCTTCAGCTGGCGCGCCAGGTCACGAACCAGACGCGGGAAGCGGCCGAACACTTTCTTGATCGGCTGCATGCGCGTCTTCATCACGGCGGTCTGCAGATCGGCGGTGACCACATCCAGGTTGGAGACAGCCTTGGACATGGCTTCGTCGCCGCTGTTGAGGCCCAGGCGTACCAGACGGTTACGCACCAGCACCAGTTCACCGACCATGTTCATGATCTCGTCCAGGCGCGCGGTGTCGACCCTGACGGTCGTTTCCGCTTCGCTGGCTGCATGCTTGTCGGCGCTGGCCGCCGGAGCCCTTGGGGCCGCAGCAGGCTTGGCCGGCGCCGCAGGCGTCGCAGCGCCAGCAGGACGGCCGACGGCAGAAGCCTCGGCCTTGACCGGCGCCGCGACCTGAACACTGGCAGGCGCCTCAACAGCGGCCACCTCGCCATTGAACTTGCCCTTGCCATGCAACTGGTCGAGCAAGGCTTCGAACTCGTGCTCGCTGATTTCATCGCCGCCGGCCACAGGTGCTGGCTCGACCGGCGCCGCTGCTTTGGCGGCGGGCAAGGCATCGGCCTGGAACGTGCCTTTACCATGCAGCTGGTCCAGCAACGACTCGAATTCGGCGTCGGTGATTTCGTCACTGACCGGCTCGGCAGCGCTGATCGCAGGCTGGGCCGTCACCTCGGCGTTGAATTGGCCTTTGCCATGCAACTGGTCGAGCAATGACTCGAATTCGGCATCGGTGATTTCGTCGCCCTGGCCGCTGGCAGGTTCGACTGGCATCTGCTCGGCCGCTGCTGCCTGCGCCTTGACCGCGTCGAGCGAATCGAGCAACTGCTCGAATTCGCTGTCGGTGATATCAGCGTCACCAGATGCCGCTGCCGCCTGCACAGGCACCTGCGCGCTCGGTTCGGGCGCAGCTGGCGCCTGGACGGCTTCGGCGCTGCCAGGCTCGGCCAGGCGCGCCAGGGCTGCCAACAGCTCGGGCGTGGCCGGTGTGACTTCGCTGCGCTCGCGCACCTGGGCAAACATGCCGTTGACGGCATCCAGCGCTTCGAGCACCACATCCATCAATTCTGCGTCGACCCGGCGCTCACCTTTGCGCAGCACGTCGAACACGTTCTCGGCGATATGGCAGCACTCCACCAGCTCATTGAGCTGAAGGAAGCCGGCGCCCCCTTTTACAGTGTGGAAACCGCGAAAAATCGCATTGAGCAAGTCGGCATCATCAGGGCGGCTTTCAAGCTCGACCAGCTGCTCGGACAATTGCTCAAGTATTTCACCGGCTTCTACCAGGAAATCCTGAAGGATTTCTTCATCGGCGCCGAAGCTCATCAAAGGTGCTCCTTAAAAACCCAGGCTGGATAGCAGATCATCGACATCGTCCTGACCGGACACGACGTCTTCACGCTTATCGGCATGAATCTGCGGACCTTCACCCCGAGTCGGATGTTTTTCTCGATCTTTTTCTGCGCGCAATTGATCCTGGTCATGCTGAATGCCCGCAAAGCGGTCGACCTGGCTGGCCATCATCACCAGTTTCAGCAGGTTGCTTTCCACCTCGGTCACCAGGGTCGTGACCCGCTTGATCACCTGCCCGGTCAGATCCTGATAATCCTGAGCCAGCAGAATATCGTTGAGATGGCCAGCCACCTGTCGGTTGCCTTCGGCACTGCGCGTCAAGAAACCGTCAACGCGCTTGGCCAGGTCGCGAAACTCCGTCGCGTTCACTTCGCGGCGCATGAAGCGCTGCCAATCGGCGCTCAGCGCGCTGGCTTCGCTGGCCAGGTCGTTGAGCACAGGCGTGCTTTGCTCGACCAGGTCCATGGTGCGGTTGGCCGCCCCTTCGGTCAGTTTGACCACATAGGACAGACGTTCGGTGGCATCGGTAATCTGCGACACCTCCTCGGCCTGAGGCATGGTCGGGTCAATCTGGAAACTGACGATGGCGCTGTGCAGTTCGCGGGTCAGTTTGCCCACTTCCTGGTACAGCCCCCGATCGCGGGTCTGGTTCAACTCGTGAATGAGTTGCACCGCCTCGCCGAAACGCCCTCGCTCCAGGCTTTCGACCAGCTCCTGGGCATGCTTTTTGAGGGTCGATTCGAACTCGCCCAATGACGTGTGTGATGAACTCATGGCGCGCCCCCTGACGTGACTCAGCCGTTGACGCGTTCGAAGATCTTCTCGATCTTTTCTTTGAGCACCTGGGCGGTGAAAGGCTTGACCACATAGCCGTTCACGCCGGCCTGGGCCGCCTCGATGATCTGGTCGCGCTTGGCTTCAGCGGTCACCATCAGCACCGGCAAGGTCTTGAGCTTGTCGCTGGCGCGCACCTTGCGCAGCAGGTCGATCCCGGACATGCCCGGCATGTTCCAGTCGGTTACCAGGAAATCGTAATGGCCGTTTTCCAGCATCGGCAGCGCCGTCGTGCCGTCATCGGCTTCGTCGGTGTTGGCGAAGCCCAGGTCGCGCAGCAAATTCTTGATGATGCGCCGCATCGTCGAAAAGTCGTCGACGATGAGGATTTTCATGTTCTTGTCCAATTAGACCTCCAAGCAGTCTCAAACGCGCTCGGCCCCGAGCGCGCATTCAATCGATTCGGTACAACGTGGAAAACGGCTACGACGACGGCAGGCTCAACGCGCCCGCCATTCCCCCAGACGGCTGCGCAGGCGCGCGGCGCATTGGCTATGGAGCTGGCTGACACGCGATTCACTGACCCCCAGAACCTCACCGATTTCCTTGAGGTTCAGCTCCTCGTCGTAGTAAAGCGCCAACACCAGGCGCTCACGCTCCGGCAGGTTGGCGATGGCCTCGGTCAACGCGACCTGGAAACGCTCCTCTTCCAGCCCACGGGCCGGTTCGGCCTGGCCGCTGACACCGTCCTCATGCAAGCCTTCGTGCTCGCCGTCCTGCAACAGGTCGTCGAAGCTGAAAAGGCGACTGCCCAGCGTGTCATTGAGAATCCCGTAATAATCATCGAGGCTCAACTTGAGTTCGGCAGCAACTTCATGATCTTTAGCGTCGCGGCCTGTTTTGGCTTCGACGGCGCGCATGGCGTCGCTGACCATGCGGGTATTGCGGTGCACCGAACGTGGTGCCCAGTCGCCTTTGCGCACTTCATCGAGCATGGCCCCGCGGATGCGGATGCCGGCATAGGTTTCGAAGCTGGCACCCTTGCTGGCGTCATACTTGTTGGCAACCTCGAGCAAGCCGATCATGCCCGCCTGGATCAGGTCCTCGACCTGCACGTTGGCAGGCAGCCGCGCGAGCAGATGATAGGCAATGCGCTTGACCAGCGGGGCATAGCGCTCGATCAGCTCATACTGCGCATCCTTCGAGGCGCGGCTGTACATCTTGAAGCCGCTGGCGCTCATGACATCGAACCTGCACTGGTGGGCTGCACCAGGCGTTCGACGAAGAACTCCAGGTGGCCGCGTGGATTGGCGGGCAGTGGCCAGCTGTCGACCTTCTGCGCAATGGCCTTGAAGGCCAACGCGCACTTGGAACGCGGAAAGGCCTCGTACACGGCGCGCTGCTTCTGCACCGCCTTGCGCACGCACTCGTCATAGGGCACGGCGCCCACGTACTGGAGCGCTACATCGAGGAAGCGGTCGGTGACCTTGGTCAGCTTGGCGAACAGGTTGCGCCCTTCCTGAGGGCTCTGGGCCATGTTGGCCAGTACCCGGAAGCGGTTCATGCCGTAATCGCGGTTGAGCAGCTTGATCAGGGCATAAGCATCGGTAATCGAGGTCGGCTCGTCGCAGACCACCAGCAGCACTTCCTGAGCCGCCCGTACGAAGCTGACCACCGAATCTCCGATGCCGGCAGCGGTGTCTATCACCAGCACGTCGAGGTTGTCGCCGACTTCGCTGAAGGCCTGGATCAGGCCGGCATGCTGGGCGGGTGCCAGGTGCACCATGCTCTGAGTGCCCGAAGCGGCGGGGACGATACGCACGCCGCCGGGCCCCTGCAGCATCACATCGCGCAATTCGCAACGCCCTTCGATGACATCGGCCAGCGTGCGCTTGGGCGCAAGGCCTAGCAACACGTCGACGTTGGCCAGGCCCAAGTCGGCATCGAGCAGCATGACCCTGCGGCCCAGCTCAGCCAATGCCAGAGACAGGTTAACTGAAACATTTGTCTTGCCGACGCCACCTTTGCCACCGGTCACGGCGATCACCTGTACGGGATGCATGCTACCCATGTCTGTTCTTTACCTTGTCTCGCTGGGACTCAGGCCACACGAAGGGCAATTCTGCGCACCCCTTGGCATAGCTACCTTGCACACATTTCATCTTCAACCCGCTCGCCGTGGGTTGTGATAGAGATCAGCGAACATGTCGGCCATGGCCTCCTCGCTGGGCTCGTCCTGCTGCTGCACATTGACCGCGCGGGTGACCAGCTGGTGCCCACGGGGCAAGTGCAGATCGTCCGGGATACGCGGCCCATCGGTGAGGTAGGCCACGGGCAGTCGGAAACTGATGGCAAGGCTGAGCACATCGCCCAGGCTTGCCGATTCATCGAGTTTGGTCAGGATGCAGCCGGCCAGCCCACAACGCTTGTAGCTGTGGTAGGCAGCGGTCAGCACCTGCTTCTGGCTGGTGGTGGCCAAGACCAGGTAATTCTTCGCGGCAATGCCGCGACCGGCCAAGGTGTCGAGTTGCATGCGCAAGGCCGGGTCGCTGGCTTGCAGGCCAGCGGTGTCGATCAGCACCACGCGCTTGCGCAGCAAGGGCTCCAGCGCAGCTGCAAGCGACTGGCCCGGATCGACATAGGTCACCGGCACGTTGAGGATGCGGCCCAGGGTCTTGAGTTGTTCCTGGGCACCGATACGGAAGCTGTCCATGCTCACCAGCGCCAGGTTGTGCGCGCCGTATTTGAGTACGTAGCGCGCAGCGAGCTTGGCCAGGGTGGTGGTCTTGCCCATCCCCGCCGGGCCGACAACGGCGATCACGCCGCCGTCCTCGATAGGCTCCGCTTCGGGAATCCGGATCATGCGCGCCAGGTGTGCCAACAGCATGCGCCAGGCATGGCGTGGTTCTTCGATTTCGCTCGTCAGTTCCAGCAGCTCACGGGCAATGGGGCCGGACAGGCCGATGCGCTGCAAGCGACGCCACAGGGTTGCCTGCTGCGGCTTGCTGCCTTGCAACTGCGTCCAGGCCAGGGAACCGAGCTGCACTTCCAGCAGTTCGCGCAGCCCGGACAGCTCCGAGCGCATGGCATCGAACAGACGCGGGTCGACCGATGCCTGATTGCTTTCAGAGGCCGAAGGCTGTGCAGCCTCCACAGGCGACTCGATCAAGGGCTCGGCTGCCGTCAGTGACTGACCGGCGAACAATTGGCGATTGCTGTCGCTGCTGTCCGGGCGCTGGTCGAGCTCGGCCTTGGCGGTAGCGATGCGCGTGTGGGTCTTGCGCAGCTCTTCTTCGAGTTCGACGTTGGGCACCCGTGGCGCCAGGGCCGACAGCTTGTAGTCCAGCGCGGCGGTGAGTTCGACCCCGCCTGCGATACGACGATTGCCGATGATGGCCGCATCTGCGCCCAGCTCATCGCGGACCAGCTTCATGGCCTGACGCATATCAGCGGCGAAGAATCGCTTAACTTGCATTATCCACTACCTCAGCCATTTGGGCCCACGGTGGCAACGATGGTCACTTGCTTGTTGTCCGGTATTTCCTGATACGCCAGCACATGCAAATTCGGTACGGCCAGCCGACCGAAACGCGAGAGCATGGCGCGGATCGGACCGGCCACCAGGAGAATGGCCGGCTGGCCTTGCATCTCCTGACGCTGTGCGGCTTCGATCAGCGAACGCTGCAGCTTTTCGGCCATGCTCGGCTCCAGAAGCACTCCGTCTTCCTGACCTTGCCCGGCCCTCTGCAGACTATTGAGCAAGATCTGTTCCAACCTGGGCTCCAAGGTGATCACAGGCAGCTCGGACTCAACGCCAACAATGCTTTGCACGATGGCGCGACACAATCCGACGCGCACTGCCGCCACCAGCGCGGCGGTATCTTGACTCTTTGCAGCATTGTTCGCGATGGATTCGGCAATGCTACGAATATCGCGCACTGGCACCTGTTCTGACAACAAAGCCTGTAGGACTTTGAGAAGGCCTGACAGCGAAATGACACCGGGTACCAACTCTTCTGCCAACTTGGGCGAAGCCTTGGACAAGACTTGCAACAGTTGCTGCACTTCTTCGTGACCGATCAGCTCGTGGCAATGCTTCTGCAAGATCTGGTTGAGGTGAGTGGCTACCACCGTACTGGCGTCCACGACGGTATAGCCCAGCGACTGCGCCTGCGAACGCTGACCGACGTCGATCCACACCGCCTCCAGGCCAAAGGCCGGGTCGCGTGCCGCAATGCCGTTGAGGCTGCCGAACACTTGCCCGGGGTTGATAGCAAGCTCGCGGTCCGGATAGATCTCTGCTTCAGCCAGGATCACCCCCATCAAGGTCAGGCGATAAGCACTGGGCTGTAGGTCCAGATTGTCGCGGATATGCACGGTGGGCATGAGAAAGCCCAAGTCCTGGGACAGTTTCTTGCGTACACCCTTGATCCGCGCGAGCAGCTGCCCGCCCTGATTGCGATCGACCAGCGGAATCAAGCGGTAACCCACTTCAAGGCCGATCATGTCGATCGGCGTGACGTCATCCCAGCCCAGCTCCTTGGTTTCGGCCGCCCGCTGCGGCGACGGCAGCAGCTCTTGCTGGCGCTGCGCTTCCTGCTGGGCCTGTACCTTGGTCTTTTGCTGTTTCTTCCATACCAGGTAAGCGCCGCCGCCCGCCATCAGGCCCAGGCTCAGGAACGCCAGGTGCGGCATGCCCGGCACCAGCCCCATGACGATCATGATGGCGCCGGACACGGCAAGGGCCCGGGGCGAGTCGAACATCTGGCGGTTGATCAGCTTGCCCATGTCCTCCGAGCCCGAGGCACGGGTGACCATGATGGCTGCAGCGGTGGAGAGCAGCAGCGACGGCAGTTGCGCGACCAGGCCGTCACCGATGGTCAGCAGGGCGTAGACCTTACCGGCATCGCCGAAGCTCATGCCATGCTGCAACATGCCGATCAGCATGCCACCGATCAGGTTGATGAACAGGATCAGCAGGCCGGCGATGGCGTCACCGCGCACGAACTTGCTGGCACCGTCCATCGAGCCGTAGAACTCGGCCTCCTGAGCCACTTCGCTGCGGCGCGCCTTGGCTTGTGCCTGGTCGATCAGGCCGGCGTTCAGGTCGGCGTCGATGGCCATCTGCTTGCCCGGCATCGCATCGAGGGTAAAGCGTGCGCTCACCTCGGAGATCCGGCCCGCACCTTTGGTCACCACCACGAAGTTGATGATCATGAGGATGGCGAAGACCACCGCACCGACCACGTAGTTGCCGCCGATGACCACATCGCCGAAAGCCTGGATCACCATGCCCGCCGCGCCATGGCCCTCCTGACCGTGCAGCATGACGACCCGTGTAGACGCCACGTTCAGCGCCAGGCGCAGCAAGGTCGCCACCAGCAAGATGGTAGGGAAGGCGGCGAAGTCCAGCGGGCGCAGCGCATAGACGCTGACCAGCAACACCACGATGGACAATGCGATGTTGAAGGTGAAGAACACATCGAGCAGGAACGGTGGTATTGGCAACATCATCATTGCCAGCATCACCAGCAGCAACAGCGGCACGCCGAGGTTGCCCCGACCGAGACCGGCCAGGTTATGGCGAGCGTTGCTGATTAACTGAGTGCGATCCACCGCGAGTCCTCTTCTTGCAAAACTTTGACGCCTGGAAGGCGACTGGCGCTGCCATTGCAAGAAGCTTTCCAACTTTGTCTGGTGGCGGGATTTATATTGCCTGTACCGGCCCTTTAGAAGGTGTATCAGTAAAAGCGCCAGCAACCCTGTCGCCAGGTCAACTGTCGCGGCGCAGATCCGAAGGAATCGGCAAGTCGGTCTTCAGCGGATCTGGCCGCTTGCCCTTGCCAGCATGGTACTGACGGATCTGGAAGACGTAGGCCAGCACTTGGGCCACCGCCAGGTACAGGCCGGCGGGGATTTCGTGCTCTACTTCGGTAGAGTAGTAGATCGCCCGGGCCAAAGCAGCGGATTCGAGGATCTGGATCTTGTGCTCGGCGCCGATCTCGCGAATCTTCAAGGCCATGAAATCGCTGCCCTTGGCCAGCAGCAACGGGGCCGAGTTGCCGTTCTCCGGGTCGTACTGCAGGGCGACGGCGTAATGGGTCGGGTTGGTGATGATCACGTCGGCCTGGGGCACAGCCGCCATCATTCGCCGTTGCGACACCTCGCGTTGCAACTGGCGGATACGCTGCTTGACCTCGGGCTTGCCCTCGCTGTCCTTGTACTCGTCGCGCACTTCCTGCTTGGTCATCTTCATTTTCTTGTGCGTCTGCCACAGCTGGAACGGGGCATCGGCGGCGGCAATGAGCAACAGCCCGGCCGACATCCACAGCGCGCTCCACCCCACCACTTGCAAGCTGTGGATGATCGCCTGCTCCAGCGGTTCGTTGGCGATTGACAGCAGGGCTTGACGGTCGCTGGCGAGCACCGCCACAGCCACCACCAGGATCACGAAGAACTTGGCCAGCGCCTTGAGCAACTCGGTCAGGGCATGCATCGAGAACATGCGCTTGATGCCAGAAAGCGGGTTCATTCGGCTGAACTTGGGTTGCAGCAAGCTGCCGGAGAACACGAAGCCGCCCAGTACGATCGGTGCAACGAAAGAGATCACGAATAGAAGGATCAGAATCGGCTGTACGGCCCAGATGGCCATTTTGCCGGACGTGAGCAAGAAAGCCCCCATGGACCGCTCATCGACGATGATCTCGCGGGTCAGGCTGAAGTTCATGCGCATCATTTCCAGCAGGGTCTCGGCCAGATACCCACCGAAGGCCAATATGCCCCCCGCGCCTGCCAGGGTGACCGCTACCGTGTTGAGCTCCTTGGAACGCGCAATTTCGCCTTTTTCTCGCGCGTCGCGCTTGCGCTTCTCGGTGGGTTCCTCTGTCTTGTCCTGACCGCTCTCGCTTTCCGCCATTCAACCGGCCCTCGCCAAATCGCGTAGCCACAGCAGCGTTTCGCTGGCCAACGCCTGGTAATGGGACAACACATCGGCAAGCCCGATCCAGAAAATGAGCATGCCCATGACCAAGGTCAGCGGGAAACCGATGGAGAAAATATTCAACTGCGGCGCTGCACGGGTCATCACGCCAAAGGCAATATTGACGACCAACAAGGCTGCGATCACCGGCAGGATCAATATCAGCCCGGCACCGAACACCCACGCCATCCGCCCGACCAACTCCCAAAACTGAGTGACCACCAAGGCATTGCCTACCGGGAGCGTGGCAAAGCTCTCGGTCAATACTTCGAACACCACCAGATGGCCGTTCATCAGCAGAAAGAGCACGCTCACCAGCATGGTCATGAACTGACTGATCACCGTAACGTTGACCCCGTTGCCAGGGTCCACCATCGAGGCGAATGCCATCCCCATCTGTACCGCCACGATCTGCCCGGCGATCACGAATGCCTGGAACAGCAACTGCAAAGCCAGACCGAACATAGTGCCGACGATGATCTGCTCGGCACACAGCAGCGCCCCTTTGAGGCTCAACGGATCGAACGGCGGCAGTGGCGGAAGCGCCGGCACGATGACCACGGTGATCGCCACGGCAACGTACAGGCGTACCCGCGCCGGCAACATGCGCGTGCCGAAGATGGGCATGGTCATCAGCACCGCCGTCACCCTGAACAGCGGCAGGATGAAGGTGGCCACCCATGTGCCGATTTGCGTGTCAGTCAGCTCAAGCATCGGCGCATCAACCGATGAGCTGGGGGATGTTGGTGTACAGGGTAGTGATGTACTCCATGAATTTCTGCACCAGCCATGGCCCTGCCACGATCAGCGTGATCAGCATCACCAGCAGGCGCGGCAGAAAGCTCAAGGTCTGTTCGTTGATCTGGGTGGCGGCCTGGAACATGGCCACTATCAGCCCCACCAGCAGGCTGGGGACCACCAACACGGCAACCATCAGCGTGGTCAGCCACAGGGCGTCGCGGAACAGGTCGACCGCTACTTCAGGCGTCATGCACAGCTCTCCCAGGCGAGGTCACACACCACCGAAACTGCTGGCCAGCGTGCCCATGATCAAGGCCCAGCCATCGACCAGCACGAACAGCATGATCTTGAACGGCAGCGAGATGATCAGCGGCGACAGCATCATCATCCCCATGGCCATGAGCACGCTGGCCACGACCATGTCGATGATCAGAAAAGGAATGAAGATCATGAAACCGATCTGGAACGCCGTCTTGAGCTCGGAGGTGACGAAAGACGGCACCAGGATGCTCAAAGGCACCTGGTCCGGGCTTGCGATGTCGGTGCGCTTGGACAAGCGCATGAACAGGTCCAGGTCGCTTTGCCGCGTCTGGGCCAGCATGAAATCCTTGAGCGGGCCTTGCGCGCGGTCGATGGCCTGCTGGGCGGTCAACTGCTCGTTCAGGTAGGGCTGCAAGGCGGTCTGGTTGATGCGGTCGAACACCGGCGCCATGATGAACAGCGTCAGGAACAGCGCCATGCCGGTCAAAATCTGGTTCGAGGGCGTCTGTTGCAACCCCAGCGCTTGGCGCAGGATGGAAAAGACGATGATGATCCGGGTGAAGCTGGTCATCAGGATGACGAACGCTGGAATGAAGCTCAGCGCCGTCATGATCAGCAGGATCTGCAGGCTGACCGAATACTCCTGCTGCCCGTCGGCACCGTTGGACAGGGTAATGGCCGGTATCGACAGCGGGTCGGCAGCCAGCGCCAACGGCGCCGCCAGCAGCAACGCCAGGGTCAGCAAGGTACGCAACGCTGCGCTCATCGGGTCTTGTCCTTAGGGTCCTTGCCCATCAGTTCCATCAGCCGTTGGGCGAACTCGGGCGTTGCCTGACGGGCACCCTGCGGCACATCGACCGGCTCGGCCAGCACGTGCAATGCCTCGATGCTGCCGGGGGTGTGGCCGATCAGGATCTGTTCCTTGCCCACCTGCACCAGCAACAATCGATCACGCGGCCCGATGGCGCGGCTGCCGATGATGTCGATGACCTGCCCGCCTTTGACCGCCGAACCTTGCATGCGGCGCAGCAGCCAGGCGAGCAGAAAGATCAGCCCCACCACCAACAGCAAGCCGAAGATCATCTGTGCCAACTGCCCGCCCAGGCTGCCAGGGGCATTGGCCGGCGCTGCCGCAGGCGTTGCAGCTGCCAGGCACACCTGGCTGGCCAGTGTCACGGCAGCCGCAGCTATCACCCGCACCCTGCCCTTCATTAGCGCAGCTTCTTGATGCGTTCGCTGGGGCTGATCACGTCCGTCAGGCGGATGCCGAACTTCTCGTTGACCACCACCACTTCGCCATGGGCGATCAGCGTGCCATTGACCAGCACGTCCAGCGGCTCGCCCGCCAGGCGGTCAAGCTCGATCACCGACCCTTGGTTGAGTTGCAGCAGGTTGCGGATGTTGATTTCGGTACTGCCCACTTCCATCGAGATGCTGACCGGGATGTCGAGAATCACATCCAGGTTCGGGCCCTCGAGGCTGACATTGGCATTGGGCTTGGGTGAGCTGGCGAACTCTTCCATCGGCAGACGACCAGGGCCCTGGGTCTGACTGGTTTCGCCCAGCAGCGCATCGATGTCGGCCTGGCCGGCCGCACCGGTCTCCTCCAGCGCAGCGGCCCACTCATCGGCCAGCGCCTGGTCTTCGGGAGAGGTGATCTCGTTTTCGTTAGCCATGATTTCCTCGACAGGCATTCAATTCGTTGGGAGCGGCCGCGATCAGCGGCGTTCGATCGGGTCGATGATCTGCAGCGCCAGGTTGCCCTTGTGCGAGCCCAGGCGCGCCTTGAATGCCGGTACGCCGTTGGCACGCAGCACAAGGTGCTCGGGCAGCTCGACCGGGATCACGTCACCGGGCTGCATGTGCAGGATGTCCCGCAGTTTGAGCTGGCGCCGGGCGACCGTGGCCGTCACCGGTACGGCGACATCCAGCACGTCCTCGCGCAGGGCCTTGACCCAGCGTTCGTCCTGGTCGTCCAGATCGGACTGGAAGCCGGCATCGAGCATTTCACGCACCGGCTCGATCATCGAGTAGGGCATGGTCACGTGCAGATCGCCCCCGCCTCCATCGAGCTCGATGTGGAACGTGGACACCACCACCGCCTCGCTGGGGCCGACGATGTTGGCCATGGCCGGGTTCACCTCGGAGTTCATGTACTCGAAGTTCACCTCCATGATCGCCTGCCAGGCTTCCTTGAGATCAATGAAACACTGGTCCAGCACCATGCGCACAACGCGCAACTCGGTCGGGGTGAATTCGCGCCCTTCGATCTTGGCGTGCCGGCCATCCCCACCGAAGAAGTTGTCCACCAGCTTGAACACCAGCTTGGCGTCTAGGATGAACAGCGAGGTGCCGCGCAGCGGTTTGATCTTCACCAAATTGAGACTGGTGGGCACGTACAGGGAATGCACGTACTCGCCGAACTTCATCACCTGCACACCGCCTACGGCCACGTCGGCCGAACGGCGCAGCAGGTTGAACATGCTGATGCGGGTATAACGGGCGAATCGCTCGTTGATCATCTCCAGGGTCGGCATGCGACCCCGAACGATACGGTCCTGACTGGTCAGGTCGTAGCTTTTGATACTGCCAGGCTCGGATGCACTTTCGGTCTGCACCAGCCCGTCGTCGACGCCATGCAGCAGGGCATCGATCTCATCCTGGGACAGCAGGTCCTGTACGGCCATTGCGTGCTCCTACTGCAATACGAAATTGGTGAACAGCAATTGGTCGATCACGGGTTTGCCGACTTCTTTCTGGGCCACTTCCTGCACCACGACGGTCGCTTTCTGGCGCAGCATTTCCTGACCGACCGAGCTGCTGGCCAGGGTATCGAAGCCTACCCCGGAGAACATCATCACCAGGTTGTTACGGATGACCGGCATATGCACCTTCAGCGCATCGAGGTCAGCCTGGTTGCGCGCCTGTAAGGTAATGCTGACCTGCATGTAGCGCTGGCGACCGTTCTGGTTGAAGTTCACGACGAAGGCAGGGGTGAGCGCTTCGTAGATGGCCGCCGGCTTGGCGTCGGTGGCACTGGCTTGCGCAGCGGGGGCCGGCTCGCTCTTGTGCATGAAGAACCACGTGGCGCCTACGGAAATACCGACGGCGACCAGCAGGCCACCCACGGCCAGGAGGATCAGTTTGAGTTTGCCTTTTGGGGCAGGGTCTTTGACTGCTTCGGTATTCGCCATGCCAATATTCCGTCGTCCATCGGGAGTAACTGGGAAGATGGCTTGGGGTGAGCAAGTGTTATGCCAAATGCGCGGGTGTGCTGGCAGGCCGGTAAATTAGCTGCCAAGGTTCGTTCATCTACACAGGCCGGGCGGGCAGACGGGCCGAAGGTAGCAACCTCTTGAGAGACACGTGCAAGCAATGCCTCTCTCGTAATCAAATAACTCGAGGGCATGAACTCTGGCGGGGAAACAGGCTCATCGCTGCAGGGGCAGCCAACAAGCTTGCACCCTCGTCCAGATCAGGCGTAATAATCCACGGCGCTGTCCCCTATCACCACCTGCTGTTCGACAGGACGCTCACGCTCCCCACTGTCGGCCGTACCCTCCCCTGCTCGTGCGGCAACACCGGACAAGCCACTGCCCTGCCCCTGGGCAGTTTGCCCTTGCTGCTGCTGACCACGGGACTGATCGGCCACATTGACATCAGGCTGGGCCAGGCCCTGCTGCACGAACAGCTCCCGCAGCCGGTGCACCTGGCTGTCGAGCGTATCGCGAACACCGGCGTGGCCGCTGATGAAGGTCACCTGGGTGGCTTGGTCGGCAGCGACATTGACACGGATGTTCAGCCGGCCCAGTTCGGCAGGTTCAAGCTGTATGTCGGCAGACTTGAGGTTCTGGCTGGACAGGTACATGACCCGGTTCACCAAGCCTTCGGTCCAGGCGTTCTGGTTCATCGACAACGGTTGCTGCAACGGGCTGGCATTCACGGGCACCGCATTGGCCGTCTTGGCCGTGGCAGCTTGGGTGAGGTTGGCCAGACGGCTGGCGAAATCGTCGATGCGGGTATCGCTGCTGGCACCCTTGGTGTCTTTCAACCCTTCCTCGAGCAATGCACCGAAGGCGTTGCCGCCGGTGTCGGTAGCTTCGCCCTCTGTCCCCTGCGCAGCCTGCGCCAAGGTATTGACGGAAGCGCCTTGGGTTTGTTGCTGAGATGGGTCCACGGCATGAGCCGACGTTGCCCCCTTGGCCTGAGCGCTGTGCTCCAGTGCCAGGCGCAGGGTAGGCAGGTTCGCCAATGCATCGGCGCTGGGGTCGAAGGCGTCCGAGGCCTCCTCGGATGTCGGCTGGTCGTTGGCAGCCTGCAACACAGGCGCTACCGCCTCGGCCTGGGCCTGGATCAACTGGGCACCGGGTTGCGCATCGGTGACTTGGCCGGCCACCAGGCTGGCGTCGCGCATGCCCGTATCGGCCTGGGTGGACTGCTCGTCCGGCAAGGCTTTGCCGTCATCGGCAACCGAGCGCTTGTCTGTGACCTTGCTCTTGCCGCTGGCGGGCCCTTCGGCTTTGTCGGCTGCCTTGCTCGAGGCATCCTTGTCTGAAGCCACTGCGACCTTGTCGCGCCCTTGCCTGGCCATCACCTGACCGAAGCCATCGCCCTTGTCGCCCAGCATCTGCTGGGGTTTGGCGGCAGTGGCGCTTGCAGAGCGGGACGCCTCGGCCTTGACGTTGGCTTGCAGTAAAGGGTTGGATGCAACAGGCATTGAGCAGTCTCCGCGCCATAAACAAAATGATCACTGGGATTACTCAGCAAAACTCGCGCCAACTAGGGCCGTCAGGGAGGCTATCCGGCGGAGATACGCTGATGCTCGGCACGGTAGAAACGCTGCACCTCGGCGAACTCCAGGTCGATACGGCCGATCAGGTCCTCGATGCCGAATAGCGGTGGATGGCGGGCTTTGTCTTCCAGCTCCTGGCACAACGTGGCCAGCGCCACGGCGCCCATGTTGCTGCTGCTGCCCTTGAAACTGTGGGCGGCGGCCCCGAGTTCGCCTGCACTGCGGGCCGCATGAAGCTGGCCCAGGCGCTGCTCGGAGTCGTCCAGAAAGGTCTGCACCAGCTGCAGATAGCCGTCTTCCATGATTTCACGCAGGTCACTGAGTACCTTGTGATCGATATGCACAACAGCCACTTGTTCGCTCCTTGATCAAGCCAGATTATGTCAGAGCCCTGTGCAGGCTCACCAGATGAATTCCACATGCGCGCAACGACCGCCCTCCGTCCAGCGCGCCACAGTGGACAGCCGCCTGACAAGTTCTAGGCCTCGGCCACTGAGCCCCTGCCCCGGTGTCGGCTGGGCCAGGACATGCCGCACATCGAACCCGCCCCCACTGTCCCTGACCTCTATCTTCAGACGCCCACCGGTGGGGAGCGGTTCAACCGCAAGGTCGATGCGCACGTAGCCTTCCTCTACAGCCTGCAAACGCCTGGACCGCTCTTGGTAATATTCGGCAAACCCTGGCCCATTGCACTTGAGCCTGGAATCCAGGCCCAGCACGCCATGTTCAAGCGCATTCGAATACAGCTCGCTCAGCACGCTGTAGAGGGCACCGGCCAACGAACGCAGACCATACATCTCCTGCAACAACTGCACCAGGTAAGGCACCGGGTTGAAGCGGCGCAAGCTTTGCCCTCTCACATCGAAACTCAGCGACCAATCCAGCGCCCTGCACTGGCCTTGGTCCGATGTCAGGAGCGTCACCGGCTGGGGTACCTGTGCGTCGAGCATGCGTATGTCACACAGGCTGACGTCGTCGCGCGGCCGCCCGCCAAAGCGTTGCAACGCATCGAGCAGCTCATCGAACAGTCGCGCTGGGTTGCGATTGCTTGCCAGCACAGCCTGCAGGCGTTGCTCACCGAACAGGCGCTCCTGATCATCGGCGGTCTCCAGCACCCCATCCGACATCAACAGCAACCGCTCGCCTGGCGCCAGCGGCCAGACCTCGGTCTGATCGTCGAACTGTTCAGCCGGCAGCACACCCAGCGGCAAGTGCCGGGAACTCAGCGAAGACAACACCTCGCCCTCTGTGGACAGTCGGAAGCCATCCGGCATGCCACCATTCCACACCTCCACCGCGCCGCGCTGTGCGCTCAGGTTGACCAGCAGCGCGCAGCAAAACATGTCGCCAGGCAAGATGCGCTTGAGCTTGGCGTTCATTTCACGCAGCACCTGTGTCATGGCATAGCCCTTGGCAGTCATGCCGTAGAACACTTCGGCCAGCGGCATCGCTCCCACGGCAGCCGGCAGACCGTGACCGGTGAAATCCCCCAGCAGCACGCGCATGTCCCCGGACGGGGTGAGTGCGGCCAGCATCAGATCGCCGTTGAACAACGCGTACGGCGATTGCATGAAGCGAATATTCGAAGCGTCCAGGCAGCCGGAGTGGGCCACCTTGTCGAACACGGCCTTCGCGACCCGCTGCTCGTTGAGCAGATGGTGGTGGTGACGTGCAATCTGGTCGCGCTGCTCCAGCACCGTGGCCTGAAGGCGTCGCAAACGGTCCATGGCCCGTATCTTGGCTGCCAGGATGGTCGCGCTGTAGGGTTTGGCCAGAAAATCATCGCCGCCAGCTTCCAGACAGCGGACCAGCGCGTGATCTTCGTTCAACGCAGTCAGAAAGATGATGGGCACCAGGGCTTCGCCAGCCAAGGCCTTGATCTGGCGCGCGGCCTCGAACCCGTCCATGACCGGCATCATCGCATCGAGCAGCACCAGATGCGGGCGCCGTGTTTTGAACAAGTCCACGGCTTGCTGGCCATTTTCAGCAGTGAACACCTCATGCCCTTGGCGCCGCACGATCTGCGCCAACAGCAGGCGATCAGCGGCTCCATCTTCAGCTACCAGCACGGTCAAACCCTGATCGTCGGCCATCAGTGCGCTCAACTGATGTCGAAGAGCTTGTCGAAATTGGAGATGGCGAGGATTTTACGGACATCGGGGTTGGCATGGATGACACGCACATCCGCCTCGTCTCCGCCAGCATGATCGCGCAGCAGCAAGAGCATGCCCAATGCGGAACTGTCGAGGTAGATTACGTCCTGCAAGTCGACGACTATTGCATCAGGGCGGCTGGACTGGCCTTCGTAGGCTTGGCGAAAAGCCTCATGCTTGCCGAAATCGAAACGTCCCTTGATCCTGATCGTCAGCTTTTTCCCGCCCTGCGAGACATCGGTTTCCACTGCCATGCTAGCGATTCCTTCGATGATGGCGAATGCGGCTTCCTGAAGGTGTAGCAGCCCTGGAGCGGTGGGGCAAGCGCGGTAATCGATGAGCTGTGTATCGACGGACTCATTATCCCAGGAGACGAGCGATTGGGTGGATACCACCGTGCGCCATGAAGCGGACCCTGATTCCGGTTATCAAGCTGATTGCCGGGTCCGCTCTGCGATCCATCGCGGCTGGTTCGGCGCCCCGGCAGGGCCACTCTCACCCAGGCATGTGTAGTCTTCAGAAGTTGTGTAATAAAGTTGTCTGCGCCGGAATCAAGCAGTTCCCAGCGCATTCCTCGCGGAAGGCGAGCTCTCGGCAAAAGTGCACTACCTGTGGGAAGGTAGACTATCTGCAGAAGTGCACTACCTGTGGAAAGCCGAGCTTTCTGCAAAAGCGCACTACCTGTAGGAGCAGCCTTGCCGGGGCGCCGGACCGGCCGCGATGGGGCGCGAAGCGGCCCTGGAATTCAGTGCTGCAGCCCACATGGCTGGGTCTGCTGCGCAGCCCATCGCGGCGCAAGGCCGCACACAGGGATGGCGTCCGTCCAAGTGGTTGTGCTGGGCGCGGTACCGCGAGCCCGCTCTACAGGTACCGCACAGCCCAGTCCAACGCTTAACCTGCGGAGCAAGTGCTTGCACCAGATCTACAGGCTTGCAAAATCCCCAGTGGGAGCGGCCTCGTGCCGCGATGGGCTGCGTAGCAGCCCCGGCGATTTATGAAGCTGGGCTGCGATCTTGGGGCCGCTGCGCGCCCCATCGCGGCACAAGGCCGCACCACCTGGAATTCAGCGCTGCCGCCTGCATTGCTGGGTCTGCTGCGCAACCCCTCGCGGCCGGTACGGCGCCCCGACAAGGCCGGTTCCACCCGGGCATGCGTAGTCTCTGAAAGTTGTGCAATCAGCTGCATCTGCAGGAGGATAGGCCAAATGCCACACCTCGTGAAAAACGAGAATTCCAGATCACACGTGGACAACCTTGCCCCCGTTACAACGGCCCCTGGCGTGGCAGCCGCTGGGACAGCTCGTCGAGCAAGCGTTGCTCGCGCTTGTCCTCGGCGCGTCGTGCTTCATCCAGGTAGCGCTGCACCAGCTTGCGCAGCCCCTCTACTCGGGCATAAGCCTGTTGCCAGGTGCCGCGGGCATTGGCCAGGTTGTTTTGATGCCAGGTGAGGCTTTGGCGCTGTTGGGTCATGGCCGTTTCCAGCTGGCCGAGAAAGCGCTGGTAATTGACCAGCCAATTTCCGTCCACGCCCTGACCGCCCCGGTTGAGCCACTGCTGCTGGTAATCCTCGCGAAAGCGCTCCAGCTCCGCCAACTTGGCCTGGGCAGTGGCCACCTGCTGTTGAAAATGACCGAGGCGCTGGGCAGCCTTGCGCTCGGCTTCCTCGGCCATGTCCACCACGGGCACCAGCCGTGCCGCACGTCCAGGCAGCGCCATGGCCTATCAGCCCGCCGGGGGCGTGAAGATCGCCCCTAGCTGATCGCGGCTCTGCGCCATGCCAACGTTCTCGCGCAGCCCTTGACGCAAGAACTCTACCAGCCTGGCCTGCAGCGCAATCGCGAGGTCAGTCTCAGGATCGCCGCCTGCGACATAGGCGCCCACGCTGATCAGGTCGCGGCTCTGGGACAGCCGAGACCAGAGCTGCTTGAACTTCTGCGCCTGGCGAAGGTGATCGGCATCGACCACCTGGGGCATTACCCGGCTGATCGAAGCCTCGATATCGATGGCTGGGTAGTGGCCCTCCTCGGCCAGGCGGCGTGACAGGACAAAGTGACCGTCCAGCACCCCGCGCGCCGAGTCGGCGATGGGGTCCTGCTGGTCGTCGCCCTCGGACAGCACCGTGTAGAACGCCGTGATCGAGCCGCCACCAGGCTCGCCATTGCCAGCTCGCTCGACCAGCTTGGGCAGCTTGGCGAACACCGAAGGCGGATAGCCGCGCGTGGCGGGTGGCTCGCCGATGGCCAGGGCGATTTCCCGCTGCGCCTGGGCAAAACGGGTCAGCGAGTCCATCAACAACAGCACGTTCTTGCCCTTATCGCGAAAATACTCGGCGATACGGGTGCAGTACATCGCCGCCCGCAAGCGCATCAGGGGCGCATCGTCAGCGGGCGAGGCCACGACCACGGAGCGCTTGAGCCCCTCCTCGCCAAGAATGTGCTCGATGAATTCCTTCACTTCGCGGCCCCGTTCGCCGATCAGGCCGACCACGATGATTTCAGCCTCGGTAAAGCGCGTCATCATGCCCAGCAGTACCGACTTGCCTACGCCGGTACCGGCGAACAGACCCAAGCGCTGGCCACGCCCCACGGTGAGCAGGCCATTGATGCTGCGGATGCCCACGTCCAGCGGCTTACTGATCGGGTCGCGGTTGAGTGGGTTGATGACCGGCCCGTCCATCGGCACCCAGTCTTCGGCCTTCATGCCGCCCTTGCCGTCCAAGGCGCGGCCTGCACCGTCCAGCACCCGACCGAGCATGCTCATGCCCATGGGCAACCGGCCACCGTCATCGAGCGGCACCACGCGCGCGCCAGGGGCGATGCCGACGATGCTGCCTACCGGCATGAGGAACACTTTCGATCCGGAAAACCCCATGACCTCCGCTTCGACCTGTACCGGATGGTAGCTGTCGTCATTGACCACCAGGCAACGGCTACCGACCGCAGCCCTCAGGCCCTCGGCCTCCAGGGTCAGGCCGACCATGCGCAGCAACCGCCCTTCGACGACCGGTTGCGCCGGCACCTCGATGGCCTCGGCATAACTGCCCAGGCGCTTGGCGAAACTGGTACGGTCAAGGCGCATTGGCGTTCTCCCCCGGCGCGTCCAGATCGACGCTCAGGTCAGGCGCTGCCGGGTGCAAGGCATGGTCATGCATCTGGTCGAACAACTGGGCGACGGTCTTTTCGATGCGGGTTTCCATGGTCGCATCGATACGGCTATGGGCCGTTTCGATGCGGCAGCCGCCCGGTAGCAGGGTACTGTCTTCAAGCAGGCGCCAGTGCTCTTCGTGGCGCTCGCGCAAGGCTTTGGCCAGTTCGAAATCCTGCGGGTTCAAGTAGATGCGGATATTGTCGGCGCCCATGGGAAGGCGTTTGAGCGCTTCGCGCAGCACTTGAGTGATCTGGCTGGAATCGCTGTTCAACTCCCGACCGATCACTTGGCGTGCCATGTGCGACACCAGGTGCACCAGGGTTCTTTCGATCTGGGTGTCCTGCTCGGCAATGGGCTCCATCAGGTGGGCCATCAGCTGTTCAAGGCTGGCCAGCTTGGCCTTGAGCGCCTCGTCGGCTTCCTGACGCACCTTGAGCTGGGTGCTGTGGAACCCGTCGCGTTCGCCCGTGGCAAAGCCCTCGTTGTAGGCCTCTTGGCGGATGGCTTCAAGCTCCTCGAGGGTCAGTGGCTGGACTTCTTCCAGCGGCACCTCCTCGACCTCCTCTTCCACCTCGACCGGCTCGGGCTCAGGCTGAGGCTCGGGCTGAGGGTCGAAGCTGGGCAGCGCCCAGACGTCCACGCCATCAAGGTCGCGGGCCCGGATCAGGTCACTGGGGTGGTGTTCTTTGGTCGACATTCAAAACCTGTCTATCAGGGTGCCAGGCGCTGTATCGCCTGCCGAATACTGCACGCTAAGGCAAATTGCGTGCGCCACGCAATCGCCTTGCGCTGACCCTTTACAGCCGGTCGCTTAGATCATTTCCTCGGCGCCCTTGCCACCGAGCACGATTTCGCCCGCTTCGGCCATGCGCCGGGCAATGGTGAGGATTTCCTTCTGGGCCGTTTCGACATCGCTGACCCGGACCGGGCCTTTGGCCTCGAGGTCGTCGCGCAGCAGTTCCGAAGCCCGCTTGGACATGTTCTTGAAGACCTTGTCCTTGACCCGCTCGTCCGCGCCTTTGAGCGACACCACCAGCACGTCGGAAGACACTTCGCGCAGCAGCGCCTGGATACCGCGGTCGTCGACATCGGCCAGGTTGTTGAAGACGAACATCAAGTCTTCGATCTGCTCGGACAAGTCGCTGTCGATTTCGCGGATCGAATCCATCAGGGCGCCTTCCACGGAGCTGTCGAGGAAGTTCATGATGTCGGCTGCACGCTTGATACCACCCAGGGTGGTACGCGCGGCATTGGAGTTGCCGGAGAACTGCTTCTCCAAAATCTGGTTCAGCTCCTTCAGGGCGGCAGGTTGCACGGTATTGAGCGACGAGACGCGCAGTACGATGTCCAGCCGTACCTTGTGGTCGAAGTTGCTCAGCACTTCACCGGCCTGGTCGGGGTCCAGGTAGGCCACAACGATGGCCTGGATCTGCGGGTGCTCGTAGCGGATCACGTCGGCCACGGCGCGCGGCTCCATCCACTTGAGGCTGTCCAGTCCGCTGGTGTTGCCACCGAGCAGGATGCGGTCGACCAGGCCGTTGGCCTTGTCCTCGCCCAAGGCCTGGTTGAGCATCTTGCGGATGTACGCATCGGAACCCACGCCCAGGCTGGTCTGATCGCCGACGACCTCGACGAACTCGCTCATCACCTGCTCGACCTGGTCACGGTGCACATTGCCCATCTGCGCCATGGCCACGCCCACACGCTGCACTTCCTTAGGCCCCATGTGCCGCAATACCTGCGCGGCATCGGTTTCACCCAGCGAGAGCAACAGAATGGCTGCCTTGTCGACGCGGCTCAGCTTGGCGGTAACGGCTCGGTTATCACTCATCGGCGTTGATCCAGTCTTTCACGACCTGGGCCACGCGGCCCGGGTCCTCGGCCACGAGGCCTTTGATTGCGTTGAGCTGCGCCTCGTAACCCTCGGTCGGGCTAGGCAACAGAATGCTTGTCGGGCCACCCAGGCTGACGCGGTCGTTGGCCAGTTCGCCATCCAGACCGATCATGCCGCCCAGCTCCATGTCGCTTTCCAGGGCAGGCTGCTTGCCACCCCCTGTCAGGTTGTTCAGCACCGGACGCAACACACCGAACACCAGCACCAGGATGAACAGCACCCCCAGCACTTGCTTGACGATATCCCAGAACCAGGGCTGCTGGTAGAACGCGATATCGGCAATCTCCTCGCCGCGATCAGGCGCAAACGGGACGTTGATCACCGTCACGCTGTCGCCACGGCTGGCGTCGAAGCCAACGGCGTCCTGCACCAGGCGGGTGAAGCGCGTCAGGTCCTCGGCCGCCCAGGGTACGTGGGTGGTTTCCCCAGTGGCGGCGTCCACCTTGACCTGATCGTCGACGACCACTGCCACGGACAAACGGGTCATGCGCCCCTGCTGCTGGCGGGTATGGCTGATGGAGCGATCAAGCTCGAAGTTCTTGGTGCTCTGCTGGCGCTTGTCCGATGGATACGGCGCGAGCATCGGCTGGCCAGTGGCCGGGTCCATGATCTGCTGGCCATTGGCATCGACCAAGGGCTGACCGGGCTGAATCGCGCCGGCCGCACCCGCGGTGCCCCCTGTGGTCTGGGGTGCCGAGGCAGCGCCTGGCGGCTGATTGCTCAAGGCACCTGGTACACCCTGTGGGCCCTGGCTGCTGGCACGCTGTTCGTCGACCGATTGCTCACTGCGCAGCGCAGGCTGGTCCGGGTTGAACTGCTCGGAGGTGGATTCGACCGCACTGAAGTCCAGGTCGGCGGAGACTTCGGCCTTGTAGCGGTCGTTGCCCAGCACCGGTTGCAGGATGTTGTGCACGCGCTGGGTAAGCATGCCTTCCATGCGCCGGCTGTAGTCGAACTGCTTGCCGGCCTGGGTCAGGGCAGAGTCCTGGATCTGCTCGGAGAGCAGGTTGCCTTTCTGGTCGACCACGGTGACCTGGGACTTGTCCAGTTCAGGTACGCTCGTGGCCACCAGGTTGACGATGGCCATCACCTGGCCAGGCTCCAGGGCGCGACCTGGGTAGAGTTCGACCAGCACCGATGCGCTGGGCCGGCGCTCGTCACGCACGAACACCGAGCTTTTCGGGATGGCCAGGTGCACACGGGCGCCCTTGACGTTGTTCAGGCTCGATACGGTACGCGCCAGTTCACCTTCCAGGCTGCGGCGATAGCGCGTGGCCTCCATGAACTGGCTGGTGCCCAGGCCCTGCTCCTTGTCGAGCAGTTCGAAGCCGACGTTGCCGTCGGTAGGCGCCACGCCCGCCGCCGCCAGTTTCAGACGCGCGCGGGAAATGTCGTCGGCCTTGACCAGCAAGGCCCCGGAATTGGGTTCCACGTTGTAGGCGATGTCAGCCGCCGCCAGGGTTTCCATGACCTGCTTGGTGTCCATGCCAGTCAGGCTGGGATACAACGGACGGTAATCCGGCTGCTGCGACCACAGCACCACGGCAAAGCCGATCGCCACGCTGGCAGCCAGGCCGACCATGAGGCCGATCTGACGCAGCATGGGCATCTGCGCAATGTTTTCCAGGAACGCCAGCCGCACCAGGGGTGCCTTGGGCGCTGGCGCGCCGCCCTTGGCGGGCGCGTTGTCGACGACTGCTTCAGCCATGGTTTACGTCTGCCCTCAAACCGGCATTTGCATGATGTCCTGGTACGCCTGGACGAGCTTGTTGCGCACCTGGGTCAAGGCCTGCATCGAAACGCTGGCTTTTTGCGAGGCAATCATCACGTCGGTGAGGTCGACCCCGGTCTTGCCGATTTCGAAAGCGTTCGCCAGCTGTGAAGACGCCTGCTGGGTTTCATTCACCTTGCCGATGGCCTGGCCCAGCATGTCGGCAAAGGTACTTTGCCCTGGGGCCAGCTCAGGGGCGGCTGATACTTTCGGCAGCGACATGGCATCGGCCTGCATGGCGCGCATGTCCAGCATCAGACGATTGAATTCAACACCTTGGGTCATGAGCTTCTCTCTCCGGCGGCCGCATATTTTTGACAGTCATGCGGCGGATAGCCTTCGTAAAGCAACAAAGGTGCCAGCCTTGGCCTAAGGTTGATCGATCACTGGAGAGCACGTGGGTG
Organism: uncultured Pseudomonas sp.; assembly: GCA_963529135.1. GTDB lineage: Bacteria > Pseudomonadota > Gammaproteobacteria > Pseudomonadales > Pseudomonadaceae > Aquipseudomonas. The sequence goes on from CAURYQ010000042.1 coordinate 25,600, forward strand.
GCAGGCCTTGAAGCACCCGCCCGCTCTGCTTTGCTGAAAGAACGACCCTGCTGAGAACGGGCCTGGCCGCGAGCGCTGCCAGACAGCGCCAGAGCGTGAAGCACGCCTGCAGCATCACTCGCCGAACAGGCTGCCTTCGACGTCGAAACCGGCATCGCGCATCTGCGCAAGCTTGTAGCGCAGCGTACGCGGGCTGATTCCAAGGCGCTCGGCGGCTTCCTTGCGGCGGCCGCGCTCGGCGCGGAGAGTATCAATTATCTGCTGGTACTCATGTCGCCGCTTATCGTCACCTTGAGGGAATGAGTCTTCTGCTCGATCAGATAATGGCACAGTGCCACCTGACAAGGGAATGGCGCCGTCCAGACAAAAATCCGCCGCCTCGATCACGCCGCCTTGTTGCAGGATCAACGCGCGCTGCAGGGCATTGTCCAGTTCCCGCACGTTACCCGGCCAGGTCCAAGCCTGCAGGCACGCCTGCGCCTCGGCGGACAAACGCACCGGCGCATGCTTCATCTTCGTCACATGACGGGCCAGCAAGCGCTCGGCCAGTTGCAGAATGTCGCCAGGCCGCTCGCGCAGTGGCCGCCAAGCCAGCGGAAACACCGATAACCGGTAGAACAGGTCTTCACGAAAACGCCCCGCAGCGACCTCGCCAGCCAGGTCGCGGTTGGTGGTGGCCACCACGCGGATATCCAGCTCGATCGGCTTGCGCCCCCCTACCCGCTCTACTTCACGCTCCTGCAGCACCCGCAGCAACTTGGCCTGCAGGGCAAGGGGCATTTCCGAGATCTCGTCCAGCAGCAAGGTGCCACCATCGGCCTGCTCGAACTTGCCAGGCTGGGCGGCGATTGCCCCGGTGAACGCTCCCTTCTCATGGCCGAACAAGGTGGCCTCGAGCATGTTGTCCGGAATGGCGGCGCAGTTGATCGCCACGAACGGCCGAGTGGCACGCGGCGACTGCTGATGAATGTAGCGCGCCAGCACCTCCTTGCCGGTACCCGACTCACCGGAAATGAGCACCGTCGAGTTGCTGCGCGCCACCCGCGCTGCCAACTCCAGCAACTGCCGGCTGGAGGGCTCGCGCGCCACCGGGCCTTCGTCGTCGGTGACACGCCCGGCGGCGTGGTGCTGCACAAGGGTGAGCAGCGCCTTGGGCTCGAAGGGCTTGACCAGGTAATCCACGGCGCCTTGGCGAATGGCTTCCACCGCCCGCTCCACGGCAGCGTGGGCGGTCATCAGCAACACCGGCAATTGCGGCTGCTGGCGGCGCAACTGGGCCAGCAGTTGATGGCCGTCCATGCCTGGCATGTTCACATCGCTGATGACCAGGCTGAAAGGTTCTTCGTGCACCACTTTCAGGGCCTGTTCAGCGCTGTCCACGGCCTTGTACGCGAAACCACCGAGGTCGAGGGTATCGGCCAGTGCCTCGCGCAGGACGCGGTCATCTTCGACCAGCAACACGTTCACCGTCATTACCGGCTCTCCGTCAACGACCCGTCGATCAAGGGCAGTTCCACGCGCACGCAGGTGCCGCGTCCGACCTTGGAGCGTACCTGCACCGTACCGTGGTGGGCCTTGATCACGGCTTTGACCACCGCCAGCCCCAGCCCGGTGCCGGTCGATTTGGTGGTGAGAAAAGGCTCGCCAAGACGGGCGAGCAGCTCGGGTGCGATGCCGGCGCCAGCGTCGCTGATGCACAGGTGCAAGGTCTGCTGGCGGCGCCACAGGTGTACCTTGAGCCGCGCAGCGCCCTGGCTGGCCTGCGTGGCATTTTCGATCAGGTTGAGCAGCGCACCGACCAAGGTCTCGCGGTTGCACAGCAACTCACCCAGGCGGCTGTCGCACTGCCAGCGCACCGCGTGCCCCTGAACATGCGTATGCGCAGCTTGTTGCAAGGCCTGGAACAACGCTTTGGGTGAAATCCGGTCGGTCAGCGGCAGCTCGCCACGGGCGAACACCAGCATGTCGCGTACCTGTTGCTCCAACTCATGCAGACGTTCCTTGAGACTGCCGGCAAAGCGCTGACGGGTCTGCGTGGTCAATGCCTGGTCAGGGTCGGCCAGGTGACTGGCGTAGAGCATGGCGGCGGTCAGCGGCGTGCGAATCTGGTGGGCCAGCGAGGCGACCATGCGCCCGAGTGACGACAAGCGCTCGTGCCGCGCCAATTGATCCTGCAAACGACGGGTTTCCGTCAGATCGTTGAGCAGGACCAACTGCCCCGGCTCGGCATCCAACGAACGGGTGGCGATGGACAGCCGACGGCCGTCACGCAGGGATACTTCATGGCCGTCATCCAGGCGCGGCGCGAAGCTGCGGGCAATCACTTCGCGCCACAGCTGCCCGATCAATGGTTCGCCCAGCAGTTCGCAGGCCGCGGGGTTGGCCTCACGCACGCTACCCTGCCCATCGATGACGATCACCCCGCCCGGCAGCAGGTCCAGCAAATGCTGCAATCGGTTGGCCAAGCGCTCTTTTTCGTTCAGCTCCTCGATGCGCTGGGCGCTCACCACCGCCAGTTCGCCCTTGAGTTCGCTGACGCGAGCCTCGAGCAGGTTATAGGATTGGCTGAGCTGGCTGGAGACCTGGTCGAACAAAGCGAACGCCTGCTCGACACCCTGGCGGCTTTCCTGTTCGACCAGGGCGTGGGCCTGGGCAGAAAGGGCTCGGGATACATGGGCGGCCTGGGGCATCGTGCTCTCTCGCGTGGCTGACCGTCATAAAAACGGTGTGTTGGCCACTGCGTAGCAATACCCGTGCCGGAGCTAAGGACTTAGCGCATTCGACAATGGCTTGAGGCCCTCAGCCAATAGGTCGGATGCCGTTGAACGCTGATCAGTCCTCAGCCTGGTCTTCACCGCCCTGGCGGCTCATGCCGTATTTGCGCATTTTCTCGACCAACGTGGTACGGCGGATACGCAAGCGCTCGGCGGCTCGTGCAACGATGCCATTGGCGTCGTCCAGCGCCTGCTGAATGAGACCCTGCTCCAGGCTGCCTAGGTAGTCCTTCAGGTCCAGGCCTTCAGGCGGCAACATGGCCGGATTACTGAAACTGGGCGCGTGTCCGTTGATGGCGATGCGTTCTTCCAGGTCGCTGCGCAAGTTATCGACCAACTGTTCGTCTTCGTCATCGATGTAGCGGAATTTCTTCGGCAGCTCCGATACACCAATTACCCCGTACGGATGCATGATCGCCATGCGCTCGACCAGGTTGGCGAGCTCACGCACATTGCCCGGCCAGCCATGGCGGCACAGGGACATGATCGACGCTGAGTTGAAACGGATGGAACCACGCTTTTCGTGCTCCATACGTGAGATCAGCTCGTTCATCAGCAACGGGATGTCTTCGACCCGCTCGCGCAGGGGCGCCATCTCGATGGGGAATACGTTAAGCCGGTAATACAGGTCTTCACGGAAAGTGCCGGCCTCGATCATGTTCTCGAGATTCTTGTGGGTGGCGGCAATGATGCGCACGTCGATGCTTTGGGTCTTGTTGCTACCCACCCGCTCGAACGTGCGCTCCTGCAGTACCCGCAACAGCTTGACCTGCATCGGCAGCGGCATGTCGCCAATTTCGTCGAGGAACAGGGTGCCGCCGTTGGCCAATTCGAAGCGACCGGCACGGCTGGTAATGGCCCCGGTGAATGCCCCCTTCTCATGGCCGAACAGTTCGCTTTCCAGCAATTCAGCCGGGATCGCGCCACAGTTGACGGGCACGAAGGGTGCTTCGCGACGCTTGGAATGGTAGTGCAGGTTGCGGGCCACTACTTCCTTGCCCGTACCAGACTCACCCAGGATCAGGACGCTGGCGTCGGTATCGGCCACTTGCTGCATCATCTGGCGAACATGCTGAATGGCACGGCTGGTGCCCACCAGGCTGCGGAACAGGTTCGGCTCACGTTGGCGACCGCGCTCACGGGCCTGGTCATACATCTCGCGGTAGACCTGCGCGCGGTGCAGTGAATCGAGCAGTTGGCTGTAGCTAGGCGGCATTTCCAGGTTCGACAGCACACGACGGCGCAGGTCTTCAGGCAGCTCGCTGGAAGAAATATCACCTAAAAACAGAACAGGAAGGAACTCATCCCACGAAATGACTGTCTTAAGCAACCCAAGCAGCGTGCCTGGGGTGCTGACAGTGCCGATGAGTACGCACAGCACCTCGCGACTCGAAGACAGGGGCTCGACCGCTTGCTGCCAGTCATGGCTGGCGCAGGACAGGTTTTCTTCGCCCAGGAAGTTGAGCACCACCGCCAGATCGCGGCGGCGGGTGCTGTCGTCATCGATCAGGAGAATCTTGGTTTCACGCCACATGCAATAGCAACTTCCCTAGTCATATCGGCGCCCGAAGGCGTGCTCGACATCATTCCGACTGAATGGTCAGTGTTCGGACGTCTGGAATACGAGTACAGGCACTAGTAAAGTCAAAAACTTCCGAGCAGTCAAATTTATGGCGCCGAAGAACTGCGGGTGGCACTCGGGCTTACGCGATCTCAGCTGAACAGATGGTATACCTTTGTTGCCTGTTTGGCTTGATTGATATTCGACATTTCTGCGACCAAGGATTGACGCTCATCACTTGCAACGTCGATTAGCTGACGATAGACGGCCATCAGAGCCTCTAGATTCGCCTTGAGCGCGGTCGCATCTTCCTGATTAGCCACCAACGCCTCATCCACAAGTGCACGGCAGCCCAGATCCAATTGACCAATAGTCACCCAGTCGCGAGCTTCCAGCGCTTCGTTCAACGCGTGGCACGTGTGGGCAATTCGATGCAGTGCGCTCATAGGTGACTCCTTGCAGAGGGGTTGTTACTCGGCAGTCGCAATAGCATCCCAGCCGCTCTTGACGGTGATCATGAGCCGTGCGACCTCATCGATCACCTCAGAATCGCTGTGTAGGTTAGCGTGGGTCAGCCTGCGTGCCATGTACTCATACAGACTATCGAGGCGGTCGAGTTCATCTGGATCAGCAGCCTTATCCTTGTCCAGCCCTTCACGCAGGCCGCCAATGATGTCGACGGCCTTACCCAGCATCACGCCCTTTTGTGCCACGTCACCGCGGGAGATGGCACCCTTGGCTTGAGCCATGCGATCCAGCGCGCCCTCCATGAGCAACTGCACCAGGCGATGGGGCGTGGCCTCGGAGATCTGGGCGTGGGAATTGACCTTCTGGTATTGGCGAAGGGCTCTCATCGGGTGCATGGTGGATCCTCAGTGAACAAGGCTGGACGGGGGCCGTATAACCTGTTTATCGGCGCCCCGCTGGGTTTCTTTAGCGCTGTCAGCTGTCGCTCTTGGCTTTATTCAACGCGTTTAGCGTGGTCATCACGCTATCGCTGGTCGCCTTGAGCTGCGCAACCATGGTGTCCATCGCGTTGTACTTCTTGGTCAAGGTGTCGGTCAGTGAATCGATGCGCCGATCCAACGCCTGCTGCGACTCCTCGAGCTCCTTGAGCTGATTGGTAAGGCTGGTCTGGCGCGAAGCGAGGATGCCACCAGCTTTGGTGTACTCCTCGGTAACGTTGGTCATGCGCGTCAACAGCCCATCCTTGCCGGTGAACAGGTTATTGATGTCGGCACCATAAGTTTTGACCGCCGCGTCCCACTTGGTGTCATTGAATTCCAGCAGGCCAGTTTTCTGCACCGTGTTGATCCCGAGCTGCGACAACGTTCGCAGGCCCGTTGCACCCACGCTATGGCTGATTTCGTTGCGCACGGAATTGACCAGCGAGCGCATGGTGGCATCGCCGGTCAACGCGGCCGAACCTGTGGCAGCGCCATCGGCCCCGGTGGTGACCTTGGTCTGGGTGTTGATGGTGGTCATCAGCGCGTTGTACGCAGTGACGAAAGACTTGACCGACGTCTTGAGTGTGTCGCTGTTGCTGGTGACGGCGAGGTTGGACTTGCCTTCCTTGACCAGAGTGATGTCCACACCACTGATCGCGCCGGTCACGGTGTTGGACGCAGACTCCAGCGCTAGCCCATCGAGGGTGTACTTGGCATTCTGCGGCTTGGCAATGGTAGACACACCCTGCGCCATGCTGGCATCGCCGCCCAGCGTCAACTCGGTGCCCTCGCCCATCTTGGTCGACGAGAAGATGAGCCGCGACCCACTGGCATCGGTCACGATGTTGGCCGTGATGCCCTTGGACTGCAGCTGGTCATTGATCGTGTCACGTGCCTGCTGAAGTGTGGCGCCCGCGGCAATGTTCACGCTGTGGGTAGCATTACCTTGGTTGATGGTCAGAGTCTGGGATTCCCCCGAGTCGTTGACGATCGTCGAGGTCTTTTCATAGATCTGGGTCGAAATTTTCGACGCTGTCGCGAGCTGCGTAACTTCGAGCGCGTAGTTGCCCGAGGAAGCGCCGTCGCCCAGCTTGATCTTGGCGATGGCCTCGTCAGAGGACGAAGAAGTCAGGCCAGAGAAACTCGAAGCGGTATTGAGCTTGGCGACTGCGGCACGGAACGTTTCGAGCGCGCTCTTGACGGAGCCGATGGCCGAAAGCGAGGTGGTGGCGGTGGTGGTCTGGTTGTTGATCTGGGTTTGCTTGGGCGCCTTTTCGGCACTTGCCAGGGCCTTCACAATGCCGCTGATGTCGAGGCCAGAGCCAAGCCCATTGATGGTCGAGCTTGCCATATCACATCTCCTTTATCGTAACCGCCGGTATTCCGACGAAAAAGCATCCGTGCGCTGGTAAACAAATGCCGTGCCAACCTAAACCTGGGTGCTGAACAACAGGCTGTTGGCATCTTTGAGGTTTTCCGCCAGCTTGAGCGCTGCTTCTGAGGGCAGTTGGCGGATGACTTCACCGCTTTGGCGGGCGATGACCTTGACCACCACCTGGCCGGTGGAGTCGTCGATCGAAAAATCCAGTTGTCGCTCCGAAGCCTTGACGAAATCCTGGATGGCACTGACGGCGCTTTCCAGGTCAGGCCGGGCTACGGGCTTGGAAACCTTGTCGGCGGGCTCGGCCTTGACCGGCTCGCTGGGTGGCCGTGCGCTGGGTGACGCGTCCGGCGTGATGGCGGCGGGATGGGACAGGCCCAGCTTCATGCTTATATCCACGACTTACACCCTCAAGTGACGAAAAGACGAAAGGGTACGTGAACGTACCCTTCGTCAAACTTAGCCTGCTTTGGCAATTAGCCCAGCAGTTTCAGTACCGAGGACGGCAGCTGGTTGGCCTGGGACAGGATCGCGGTGGACGCCTGCTGCAGGGTCTGCTGCTTGGTCAGTTCGGCGGTTTCCGAAGCGAAGTCGGCGTCCTGTACACGGCTGCGGGCAGCGGTGGAGTTTTCCGAGATGCTGTTCAGGTTGGCAACGGTGCTGTCGAAGCGGTTTTGTACGGCACCGAGCTGAGCGCGCTGGCTGTCGATCTGGGCGATGGCGGCGTCCAGGGCCTGGATCGACTTTTGCGAATCGGCAGCGGTGGTGATGCTCAGGCTCGAAACGGTCGCTTCCTGGGTGATAGCAGTAGTGCTACCTGCGGTCAGGCCCAGAGCGGCGAGGCCGGTACCTTGGCTGCCGTCGGCGATGGTGATGTTCTTGGCCGAGAACAAGTTCAGGGTGTTGTCAGCGTTTTTGCTGGCAGTCACGCCGGTGCTGGCGGTGTTGATGGACGTGATGATCGAGTCCAGAGTATCGCCTTTCTTGAACTTGACTTCGGTGCCGTTCAGCGAGATCGACGTGTCAGCAACCAGTTTGGCTTCGGTAGTGCCTGCGGACAGACCGATTTTAGCCAGTGCACCTGGACCGTCTGGATCTGTCCCATTTGTGAGATTAATGGCTTTACCATCAGCAGAAGTGAGTGTCAGCCTACCCTCTGTACTCACATCCGCTTTAACACCAGTTGTAGCCGTTTCCTTATTGATCGCATCACGCACATCGGTCATATCATCACCGACTTTAGCGCTAATGGCCGTGCCACCAATGTTGAACGAGATGTCGGCGCCTAGCTCGCCCGGTTTAGCGATGGTAGCCGACGCTTGGAACCCAGCCAACTCGGTCGCTGTACCCGCGTTAGCTGCGGTGGCAGTGAAAGTAGTCGCAGAGGACATAACGATCGCGCCATTTGCGTCTAGCGCAGCGCTAACGCCTGTAGCATTGGCACCCTTATTAGCATCGTTGATTTTTGCTACTACCGAAGCGGCATCGTCTCCGTCATCGATTGCGATAGGTGTCGTTGCACCATTCAAAGTAAGATTGACGGTTTCGCCAGCAGGGGGCTTAGCGAAATTGACTGGCGCTGCCCTGAATGTTGTGGAGGCTGGTGGCAGCGCGCCGGTCACTACTGCCGACAAATCGGTAGCCCCGCCATCAGTTTTAGCTTCGCTGAACGAACCTTTCAGGCCAGTCGCGCTGATATCGGTCATGCCGAACGAAATGGTTTCGTTGGCGCTGGAGCCGATTTGGAAGCCGACGTTCTGGAACGAGCCGTCCAGAATGTTACGACCACCGAAGGTGGTGGTGTTGGCGATACGGGTCAGTTCGCCGGTCAGTGCGGTGAATTCCTGCTGCAGGGAAGTACGGTCGTCATCGCTGTTCGAGCCGTTGGCAGACTGCAGGGACAGTTCGCGCATACGCTGCAGAATGCTGGTCGATTCCTGCATGGCGCCTTCAGCGGTCTGGGCGATCGAGATACCGTCGTTGGCGTTCTTCATTGCCACGCTCAGACCTTTGATCTGGCTGGTCAGACGGTTGGCGATCTGCAGGCCAGCGGCGTCGTCTTTGGCGCTGTTGATTTTCAGGCCAGAGGACAGGCGGGACATCGAAGTACCCAGCGCTTCGGAAGCGCGGTTCAGGTTCTTCTGAACGCCCAAGGAGGTGATGTTGGTGTTGACGGTCAAAGCCATGACGAATTCCTCGTGGTATGGATACTGCGGCTTCCGGCCCTGGCGACAGCCGGGTATGGCCTAGAGAACCTTCGTAATGGTTATCGTCGGATGGCCCGGTTGCTTGAGGGGTTTTTGCAAAAAAAAATGCTGGCATGCGGCCAGCCTTGGAAAATCAAGGGGTTAAGCGCGGAATTTTGGCGTCAAAAAGCGGGGTGGGTGATGGAGGGATGGGGACGTATTGGAGCGAGTCGAGGGAAGTCCTGGCGAGCTGGAGGTTAGATGGGGTCGGGCGTCGACTTTTTGATGTGCAGCTTCGCGTCGGAAATTGCTGGGGCCGCTGCGCGTCCAATCGCGGCGCAAGGCCGCTCACACCAGGGTCTTCTATATACTCATCTTAGACGTAACACCATTCTTGTGTG
>CAURYQ010000043.1:0-34466 GCA_963529135.1 uncultured Pseudomonas sp.
GGCGACCCTGGTCGTCCTTGCTGGCCAGCGGGTAGGCCTTGGCCTTCTCGATGTCCTTGACGGTCATCATGCCCTTGAGGCTGAAGCGCTCGTCGACGATCAGCACCTTCTCGAGACGGTGCTTGTGCAGCAGCTCGCGCACTTCGTTCTTGTCGGCGCCCTCGCGGACGGTGACCAGACGCTCTTTGGGGGTCATCACTTCGCGGACCTTGGCGTCAAGGCGGCTCTCGAAGCGCACGTCGCGGGAGGTCACGATACCGACCAGGTCGCCGTTTTCCAGCACCGGCACGCCGGAGATGTTGTTCAGGCGCGTCAGGTCGAACAGGTCACGCACGGTGGCGTCGGCCTCGATGGTGATCGGGTCCTTGACCACGCCAGCCTCGAACTTCTTGACCTTGCGCACTTCGCTGGCCTGCTGTTCGATGGTCATGTTCTTGTGGATGATGCCGATGCCGCCTTCCTGGGCCATGGCGATGGCCAGGCGCGCTTCGGTGACGGTGTCCATGGCAGCGGAGACCAGCGGGATGTTCAGCTCGATGCCACGGGTCAAACGGGTCTTGAGACTGACTTCATTGGGCAGTACCTCGGAATAACCAGGTACAAGGAGAATATCGTCGAAGGTCAGGGCTTCTTGGCTGATACGCAACATCGCGGGGGCTCCCGGGCGGGAAAAATGGAAGCGCGCCATTATACTCATGCGTGCCGTGCCACTCAAACTAAATCAAGCCTGAAGTTACAAGTGGCCGTTGCCAAGGCGCGCACGCGCGAGGGGATAGCCCGCGTAGCCGCCTGCGCTCAGCTTGGGAGCCGGACTTGCACCACGGCCACCGGCTGATCCAGCCAGTCGGCGAAGCTGTCGAGAAAGGCCTGGGTGAACCCGGCCTCGCCCCAGTTGTTGAACATGAAACCCAGGTTGGAGAAGGCGCAGGGTTGCAGGAAGATGAAGCCGTTGATGTCGTCTTCGAACCCGCACTGGGGGCAGGTGAAGTTGTCGCTGACACCGGGCATCCACTCCTCCAGGCTGTCGAACAACGGCTCGCCCACTTCCCGCCGACACTGCGGGCACCCCGCCTCTTCCTTGAAATCTTCGGTGGGCGTGTAGATGCAGCGCTTGAGCATCACCTCAAGGCCATTGACCGGAGCGCCGAAGGGCAGTTGTTCGGGGTGCAGCGCCACCTTGCGGGCGCCTTGGCCGAGCGCATGGGCCATGCGGTTGCCGGTACGCCCGCAGGTGGTCAGCTGTTCTTCCACGACCTTTTCACGCACCAACCAGCGCAGGATGGCGCGGGCGCGGGCCTCGTGCACCGGCACGGTCGACTGCCTGGGGACGATGATGCTTTGGGTATTCATGAGCGGGGGCAAGCCTTAAAGCGGGTTATGGGCCAATTCTACCCCCTGCTCAGGCGCTCACATAGCGAGCGATGAGCGCAAGGCCGCTGGCCAGCACCAGCCAGGTGACCAGCCGGACGAACGCATCGCGTGACAGGCGGTGCGTGAGGCTGCGCCCGCTCCACAAGCCGAGCACCATCACCGGCAGCAGAATCGCCGCCATCAACAGCAACGCCCGGTCGGCGTACACACCTGCGATTAGAAACAGCGTCAGCCGTACCAGGGTGCTGCAGCTGATAAGGGCACTCTGGGTGGCGCGCACCTGCTCCTTGGCGGGCAGGCGCGCGCTCAGGTAAAGGGCATAGAGAAAGCCGCCGCTGCCGAACAAGGCGCCGAACAGGCCGCCTACCGTGCCCGTGGGCGCCGCCCACCACCCGGCAAGCGAAGCCGGGCGCACCTTCACCGCCAAGCTGTACAGGGCATAAGCCGTCACGAAGCCCCCCATCAGCAGCATCAGCAGGTCCGACTTGAGCTGCAACAGGAATATCACGCCCAACGTGCACCCCACTGCCATGAACGGCAGCAGGCGCAGCAGCTCGCCCCGCACCACATCACGCCGTGAGGGCAGCAGATTGCCGAACGCCGCTACGAAATCGAGCAACACCAGCAGCGGGATGATCTGCGACAGCGGCATGAAGTTGATCAGCACAGGGCCTGCGACCAATGCCGTGCCGAAGCCGGCAATGCCGAACACCACGTAGGCAGCCGCCACACCCAGCACGATGGGTAGCCAGTCGAGCCCCGAGAACGGTAGTTGGGTAGCGAGGTAGGCGAACATCGTGCATCGTCCAGGGTGGTTCAGTGCACCTTAACCAAATCCCCGGCGCTCGAGCTAATATGCAATATCGCTCTCACCCATCTCGAAATGGCATAGCTCATGATTTCGACCCGCCAGTTGCGTTACTTCGTGGAGATTGCCGAATGTGGCAGCTTCAGCGCCGCCGCCGAACGACTCTACATCGCCCAGTCGGCGCTCAGCCGGCAGATCCGCGAGCTCGAACTGCAACTGGACACGGCGCTGTTCGAACGCACAGCCCGCCTTCCGCGCCTGACCGATGCCGGCCAAGCCTTTCTGCCGCGGGCGCGCAACCTGTTATCGGACCTGGACAAAGCTGGCGAACTGGCCCGGGCGGTCGGCAAGGGCGTGCGCGGCAGCCTGAACATCAGCCATTCCAGCACGGTGCCGCTGACCGGAACGTTGTTGCAGCAGGTGGGGGACTATCTGCACGCGAACCCGGGGGTGAGCATGGAGATCGCCCAGCTTTCCTCCGAAGGGCAGCTTCAAGCCCTGGCCGATGGCCGGCTGGACATTGGGCTGCTGCGCCTGCCGGTGCTGCGCCAGCACGCTGGGCTGCATGTCCAGCCGTTGTTCGAAGAGCCCCTGCTATTGGCCGTCGCCGCCACTCATGAAATGGCAGGCCGCGACCGCATCGCCCTGGCGGAGCTGGCCAGCCAGCCGTTCATCTCCATCCCCCATCATCAACGCGGCGGCCTGAGCTATTTGTCTGCCGAGCTGTGCATGGCAGCCGGGTTCTTTCCCCAACCCGCACGCGTGGTGTCGCGCAAGACCACGCAGTTGCAATTGATCCAGGCAGGGTTCGGGGTGGCGTTGCTGCCACGCTGCATGCAGGACATCGCCCCGCCATCGCTGCGGTTCATACCCCTGTCGGACCCTGACTGCGTCAGCACCGTCGCCATCGCTCACCGCCGCGATGCAGGGCCACTGGTTGGCCAGTTCCTCGAGCATATGACCACGGCAGCGGCGGCGCTCAACGCGTCAGGGCAAGCACCCGCGGCCGCGGCCAAGTCATGATCGACCGCACACGACACCTGGCCCCATCATCCTTTATAGTGCCTTCCCATGATCAAAGACCCTTTCGAACGCCTCGGCCTTGACCGTGATGTGCTTACCGTCAGCCAACTCAATGGCCGCGCCCGGGTGCTGCTGGAAGACGTTTTCCGCAGCGTGTGGGTGGAAGGCGAGATTTCCAACCTGGCCCGGCCGGCTTCCGGGCATATGTACTTCACCCTCAAGGACAGCGGTGCCCAGGTGCGCTGCGCCCTTTTCCGGCAAAGCGCCACGCGGGTGCGCCAGGCGTTGCGTGATGGCATGGCAGTGCGGGTGCGCGGCAAGGTGTCCTTGTTCGAGGGCCGTGGCGACTACCAGCTGATTCTCGACACCGTCGAGCCTGCCGGGGATGGTGCGCTGCGCCTGGCCTTCGAGGCACTCAAGGAAAAGCTTGGGGCCGAGGGCCTGTTCAGCGCCGACAGCAAGCGGCCGCTGCCTGTGCACCCTCAGCGGATCGGCATCATCACCTCGCCGACGGGCGCCGTCATCCGCGACATCATCAGTGTGTTCGCCCGACGTGCGCCACAGGTGGAATTGAACCTGATCCCCACCGCCGTGCAGGGCCGCGAGGCCATCGCGCAGATCGTGCGGGCCATTCGCCTGGCCGACAGCCGCGGTTTCGACGCATTGATACTGGCCCGCGGCGGCGGCTCGCTGGAAGACCTGTGGTGTTTCAACGAGGAAGCCGTCGCGCGCGCCGTAGCTGCGTGCAAGACGCCGATCGTGAGCGCCGTCGGCCACGAGACCGACGTATCGATCAGTGATTTCGTCGCCGACGTGCGTGCCCCTACCCCGTCGGCGGCAGCAGAACTGCTCGCCCCCGACAACAGCGGATTGCAGCATCGCCTGGACGGTCTGCAACGGCGCCTGACGCTGCGCATGCAGAATCGGCTGGTACACGATCGCCTGCGCCTGGACTCCCTGATCCGGCGGCTGCGCCACCCAGGCGAGCGCCTGCGCCAACAGGCCCAGCGCCTGGACGATTTGGACATGCGTTTGCGCCGTGCCTTCATGCACAACCTCAACCAGCGCCGCGAGCGGATGGTCCGTCTGGAGACGCGCTTGGCTGCGCAGCACCCCGGGCGCACCCTCGCCTTGCTGGGCCAGCGCCTGGACAGCCTGGCCGAGCGGTTGCCACGGGCTATGCGTGACGTGCTCAAGGATCGGCGCCAGCGTTTGCAGAGCCACGTGCAAACCCTGCAGATCGTCAGCCCGCTGGCCACATTGGCACGCGGTTACAGCATCTTGCTCGACGAACAGGGCCAGGCCATTCGCAGCGCCGAACAGACGCGCAACGGCCAGCGCCTCACTGCCCGCCTAAATGAGGGCGAGCTGCAGGTGCGGGTCGAAGACAATCACCTGACTCCGGTCACGCTCTCACTTCTGGACTGACACATGCCCCGCCTGCTCACGCCATTGCTCGCCCTTGCTTTCACGCTGCTGACCGCCACGGCCCAGGCCAGCTACATCACCCGCACGCTCAACAAGCCGGTGCCCGGCGGCGTTGCGGTGATCGACCTGGGGCCTGCAGCCACGGCGCCAAGCGCACGCTTCGATGGCAAGCCAGTGCTGGTGGTAAAGGAGCAAGATAACTGGCTGGCCATCATCGGTATCCCCTTGAGTCAGAAACCGGGGCAGGCAGTGGTACAGCAAGGCGGGCGTAGCCTGCCGTTCACCGTCGGCCGTAAACAGTACCCCGAGCAACGCATCACTTTGAAAAACACCCGCCAGGTGAACCCCAACCCTGCCGACCTCAAGCGCATCGATCGCGAGCTTGCCGAGCAGATCAAGGCCTATCGCACCTTCAGCCCGGTTCTGCCAAGCAACCTGATCCTCGACAAACCGGTCAACGGGCCGCTGTCGAGCAAGTTCGGCGTGCGCCGATTCTTCAACGGTGAGGAACGCAATCCCCACGCCGGGCTGGACTTCGCCGTGCCAGCGGGGACGCCGATCAAGACGCCAGCCAACGGCAAGGTGATTCTGGTGGGCGATTATTTCTTCAATGGCCGTACCGTATTCGTCGACCATGGGCAGGGCTTCATCAGCATGTTCTGCCACATGTCAAAAATCGACGTGCAGAACGGGCAGCAGCTGCGCCGTGGCGATGTGGTCGGGCGCGTTGGCTCGACCGGTCGCGCTACCGGGCCACATATGCACTGGAACGTCAGCCTGAACGATGCGCGCGTGGACCCGGCGATCTTCATTGGTGCTTTTCAGCCTTGAGGCCTTGCGCGCGCCTGCATTGCAAGCGCGTCAGCGGCCCAGCCCCTACGGCGGCAAGCGTAAGCAAAGGCTATTGAAACCACCTAGAACTTCGACAGCCAGCATTGCGCCAAAGAAAAATAACGCGCAATTCAACAAGCGCTTTTCATGAATAACGACAACTCAATATCGCCAAACGACTTATTTTAAGCATTTATCTCAAATTTTTTTCAACGCTTGCCAACCCTCGGCCCACTGGTTAGGGTTGAGGCCATGAAAACCTTCAGCACCCTCATCTTGCTCCGACAACATCGCAGCCTCTGCCTGGTCAGCGCTCGACTACCAGGCTGAATCGCGTCGCCTCGCCCCCATCTCGTCATCGCTCGGCAGGCCCGCTCTCGGCCGCACAAAAAAGGATTGCTTCCATGACCATGCTCAAAGACCCTTCGAAGAAATACCGCGCATTCCCCACCATCGATTTGCCTGACCGTACCTGGCCGTCCAAGACCATTACCGAAGCGCCAATCTGGTGCAGCTCGGACCTGCGTGACGGCAACCAGTCGCTGATCGAGCCGATGGACGCGGAGAAGAAGCTGCGGTTCTGGAAGACCTTGGTGCAAGTGGGCGTGAAGGAAATCGAAGCCTCTTTCCCGTCGGCCTCGCAAACCGATTTCGACTTCGTGCGTACCCTGATCGAAGACGGCCACATCCCCGACGACACCACCATCCAGGTGCTGACCCAGGCCCGTGAAGACCTGATCGCTCGCACCTTCGAGTCGCTGCGCGGCGCGAAGAAGGCCATTGTTCACCTGTACAACGCTACCTGCCCGGCATTCCGCCGCATCGTGTTCAACCAGGACAAGCAGGGCGTGAAGGACATCGCGGTAAACGCGGCCAAACTGTTCGTCAAATATGCCGCACAGCAGC
The DNA here is from genome assembly GCA_963529135.1 of uncultured Pseudomonas sp. Lineage (GTDB taxonomy): Bacteria > Pseudomonadota > Gammaproteobacteria > Pseudomonadales > Pseudomonadaceae > Aquipseudomonas. The sequence continues at coordinate 6,368 of CAURYQ010000043.1, forward strand.
CGGACACCCACTGGACGTTCCAGTACTCGCCCGAAACCTTCAGTGCTACCGAGATGGAATTTGCCAAGGAAGTGTGTGATGCCGTGATCGAGGTGTGGAACCCCACGCCCGAGCACAAGATCATTCTCAACCTGCCAGCCACCGTGGAAGTGGCCACGCCCAATGTGTACGCCGACCAGATCGAATGGTTCTGCCGCAATATCAACCGCCGTGACAGCGTGATCATCAGCTTGCACTGCCACAACGACCGTGGCACCGGCATCGCCGCGACCGAGCTGGGCCTGATGGCCGGGGCCGACCGCGCCGAGGGCTGCCTGTTCGGCAACGGCGAGCGTACGGGCAACGTCGACTTGGTGACGCTGGCCTTGAACCTGTATACCCAAGGCATCGACCCGGGGCTGGACTTCTCCGACATCGACGGTGTGCGCAAGGTAGTGGAAGAGTGCAACCAGTTGCCTGTGCACCCCCGCCATCCTTACGTGGGCGACTTGGTGCACACAGCCTTCTCCGGTTCGCACCAGGATGCCATTCGCAAGGGCCTGGCCAAGCAACAGGAAGGCGAGTTGTGGGAAGTGCCTTACCTCCCGATCGACCCAGCCGATATCGGCCGCAGCTACGAGGCCGTGATTCGCGTCAACAGCCAGTCCGGCAAAGGCGGTATCACCTATTTGCTGGAACAGGAATACGGCATCAGCCTGCCACGTCGCATGCAGATCGAGTTCAGCCAGGTCGTACAGGGCGAAACCGACCGACTGGGCCTGGAGATGACTGCCCAGCAGATCTACAGCCTGCTGCACAAGGAATACCTGCAAGCCAACGCACCCTATGCTCTGGTCAGCCACCGCCTGCAGGAAGAAAACGGCCACAGCGCCGTGGAAGTGGAGGTGGCCGGCGAAGGCGAGACCACGCTGCACTGGCGCGGCAAGGGTAACGGCGCCCTGGAGGCACTGGTTGCCGGCCTGCCGGTTGCTGTCGAAATCATGGATTACAACGAGCATGCCATCGGCGCTGGCACCAACGCCAAGGCGGCAGCCTATATCGAACTGCGTGTGGCCGGTGGTCGCCCGGTACACGGCGTGGGCATCGATGAAAACATCACCACGGCCAGCTTCAAGGCCCTGTTCAGCGCACTGAACCGCTCGCTGAGCCAGCAAGAGGCCAAGGCCGCCTGAGTGCTGCCGAAGAAGAAAGCTGTGCCTTTGAAGCTGATGTGGTTGGCTTGAGATCGTTGGGGCTGCTTTGCAGCCCATCGCGGCACAAGGCCGCACATTAACCGCGAGACGCCTGTGCTAACAGGCTTATACGCACGGTGTAGGAGCGGCCTTGTGCCGCGATGGGCCGCAACGCGGCCCCAACGCCCTCAAGTGGTTTGCATAGCCTGAGAAAAACGGGCTCCCACATTAACCGCGTGACGCCTGCGCTGACAGCTCATACGCACGGTGTGTGCGGCCTTGTGCCGCGATGGGCCGCAACGCGACCCAACGACCTCAAGTGGTTTGCATAGCCTGAGAAAAACGGGCTTTTTTTGTGTCCGCGAACCGGATAAGCGTCTGTACCTCACATGGTGAAGACCTCAGCGCTCTGGCTCTGCTGCCCGCGCGTACACAGTCAGCCCCTGCCAAACGCCAGGCAAAAAAATGGGCGCCGACCAAGCGCCCAAAAAGCCGTAAAGCACACAACGAACTTCAGTGACCGTCCACCAAGGCCATCGCCTCGGCGCTACAAGCCTCAATCCGGGCCCAATCGCCATTCTTGATCCAGCTACTGTCGAGCATCCAGGTGCCACCCACGCACATCACATTGGCCAGTGCCATGTAATTGCGCACGTTGGCCGGGTTGACGCCACCGGTGGGGCAGAAACGGATATCGCCGAATGGGCCGGCAAACGCCTTGATCGCCGCCACCCCTCCGCTGATCTCGGCCGGGAACAGCTTGAAACGCCGGTAGCCCAGCGCATAACCCATCATGATTTCGGACGGCGTGCTGATGCCTGGCAGCAGCGGGATTTCGCTCTCCACGCCCGCTTGCAACACGTCCTGGGTGATACCCGGGGTGACGACGAACTGGGCGCCGGCAGCCTCGACCGCTGCGAACATGGTGCGATCTAGCACAGTCCCGGCGCCTACGCACAGCTCTGGGCGCTGCTCACGCAGCACTTCGATGGCCTTGAGGCCATGCTGGGAACGCAAGGTCACTTCCAGCGTGCGGATACCGCCAGCCGCCAGGGCGTCGGCCAAGGGCAGGATGTCTTGTTCGCGGGCGATGGTGATCACCGGCAGGATGCGCGCCGCTTCGCAGATGGCGTCGACCCGGGCGGCCTTGTCGGCCATCGAGAGCTTGGGCTGTGGACGTTCGAGGGTGATCATTGCTGTGGATCCTTGGCTCATGGGCACCAGTAGATGTCCAGGGGGGCATGAAGAAAAGCGCGAATGGGCATTTCGGCGAGGTCGTCGCCGGCAAGCGCGGCGCGCAGGGTAGCGAGTTTGCTTTGCCCTTGCACGGACAACGCGGTGAACCCTGCCGTGGCCAGCAACGACCGGGTCATGGACAGGCGCTGATGGGGAACGGTCGGCGCCAGCAGCGGCAGGCAGCGACGGCTGTTCCGTGGGTCCAGGCCCTCTGCCAGGTTGGGGCTGGCGGGGAACAGCGAGGCCGTGTGGCCATCGTCACCCATGCCCAGCACGAGCACGTCGATTGACGGCAGCTCGGCAAGGACGCGATCGGCCTGGTCAGCGGCAGCCTCAAGCGTAGGCGCCTGCTGGTACAACCCGATGAAGCGCGCCTTGGCGGCCTGGCCCTTTAGCAGATGCCTGGCCAACAGCCCGGCATTGCTGTCGGCATGCTCCACCGGCACCCAGCGCTCGTCGGCAAGGCTGACCGTTACCTTGCTCCATTCCAAGTCCTGCCTGGCCAACTGCTCGAGGAAGGGCACCGGGCTGCGTCCACCCGACAGCACCACGCAGGCCTGCCCTTTGGTGTCGATGGCCGCACGCAAGCGTGCAGCCACATCCTTGGCCAATGTGGCCGCCAGGGAGCTGGCGTCGGGCAATTGGTGCACTTCGGTGCTTGCCGGAAAATGCAGTTCGGAGAATGCTTCAGATGTCGCCATACCAGGCCCTCCCATCGCGGGTAATCAATGCAATCGAGCTCATCGGCCCCCAGCTGCCAGCTGCATAGGGCTTGGGTGCGTCGCCGGTATTGCGCCAGCCGGCGATCAACTGGTCGCACCACTTCCAGGCGTACTCGATCTCGTCCTTGCGCACGAACAGGTTCTGGTTGCCCCGCATCACTTCAAGCAGCAAGCGTTCGTAGGCATCCGGAATCCGCGCGCTGCGCCAGGCGTCGGAAAAATTCAGTTGCAGCGGGCCGCTGCGCAGTTGCATGCCCTTGTCCAGCCCTTGCTCCTTGGTCATCACGCGCAAGGAAATACCTTCGTCCGGTTGCAGGCGGATGATCAGCTTGTTACCGACTTGCAAACGCTGTTCCGGGGCGAAGATGTAGTGCGGCGTTTCCTTGAAGTGGATGACGATCTGCGACAGCTTCTGTGGCATGCGCTTGCCGGTGCGCAGGTAGAACGGCACCCCCGACCACCGCCAGTTGCGAATGTCGGCGCGCAGGGCGACGAACGTCTCGGTGTCGCTCTGGCTGTTGGCGTTGTCTTCCTCCAGGTAACCTGGCACCGGTTTACCATCGCTGTAGCCGGCAATGTACTGGCCGCGCACCACACGTGTGCTCAGCCCGTCGCCGGTAATCGGCGCCAGTGCCTTGAGCACCTTGACCTTCTCATCGCGAATAGCGTCGGCCGACAGCTCGCTCGGCGGGTCCATGGCAATCAGGCACAGCAGCTGCAACAGGTGGTTCTGAATCATGTCGCGCAACTGGCCAGCCTTGTCGAAGTAGCCCCAGCGGCCCTCGATACCCACCTTCTCGGCCACTGTGATTTCCACGTGGGAGATGGAGTTCTGGTTCCATTGGGTCTCGAACAGGCTGTTGGCAAAGCGCAAGGCGATCAGGTTCTGCACCGTCTCTTTGCCCAGATAGTGGTCGATGCGGTACACGCGGCTTTCGGGGAAGAACCGCGCTACCGCGTCGTTGACCCGGCGCGATGACTCCAGATCGTGACCGATCGGCTTTTCCAGCACCACGCGGGTGCGGTCGCTCAGGCCTGCCTTGTCCAGGTTTTCGCTGATGGCACCATAGACGGCAGCCGCCGTGGCGAAATAGGCGATCAAGGGGTGCCCATCGGGCACTTGTGCAGCGAGAGCCTGATAGCCTTCTGGCTGCAGAAAGTCCAGGTGCTGGTAGTCCAGCCGGTCCAGGAATCGTTCGAGCGCCACGGTCTCGATGTCCGCCTCGGGCACGTGCCTGCGCAAGTGCGCTTCGATACTGTTCAGGTGCTCCTGGGCACTGCCTGCTTCGCGGGCTAGCGCCAGCAGGCGCGTCTGCGCGTGCAGCAGCCCGGCCCGGTCGAGCTGGTAAAGCGCAGGGAACAGCTTGCGCAAGGCCAGGTCGCCCAAGGCGCCAAACAGGGCAAATGTGCAAGGTTCGACACTGATCGCAGCCATGATGTTGGTTCTTTCCTAAAGTTGATTTAGAAATACCGCTTTCAGTTAGGGTTTTCAAGGGCAAATGTAGTAAAAACCATAACATTGGACGGATGAATGACGTACAAGTGGTGCGCAACCCGCGCCGCCAGTACGATAGACGACCCTGCAAACAGGCCTGCTGCTCCCTCAGCCGGCTGTCTTCCCGACCCAAGGACAACCCATGGACCGCGTGAGAAACCTCCTGGAACAAATCCAGGGACGCCTCGACGAGCTGAACAAGGCCGAACGCAAAGTCGCCGAAGTCATCCTGCTCAATCCGCAACAAGCCACACGGTTCAGCATTGCGGCGCTGGCCCAGGCGGCCAAGGTCAGCGAACCGACCGTGAACCGGTTCTGCCGCTCCTTCGGCGTCAGCGGCTACCCGGAGCTGAAACTGCAACTGGCGCAAAGCCTGGCCAGCGGTGCTGCCTACGTCAGCCGCGCCGTGGAAGCCGACGATGATCCGGCGGCCTACACCCAGAAGATCTTCGCCAGCGCCATCGCCTCGCTCGACAGCGCTTGCCAGCAGCTGGACCCGCAACAAGTTAGCCGTGCGGTCGACATGATGATCCAGGCCCGGCAGATTCATTTCTTCGGCCTGGGTGCATCTGCCCCAGTGGCGCTGGATGCCCAGCACAAGTTCTTCCGCTTCAACCTGGCGGTATCGGCCCATGCTGACGTGCTGATGCAGCGCATGCTGGCGTCGGTGGCTCATACCGGCGACCTGTTCGTGATCATTTCCTACACCGGGCGTACGCGCGAGCTGGTGGATGTGGCACGCCTGGCCCGGGAAAACGGCGCTTCGGTCCTCGGCCTGACAGCCGCCGGATCGCCACTGGCCAACGCCTGCAGCCTCAGCCTGCATATTCCCCTGCCCGAAGACACCGACATCTATATGCCAATGACCTCGCGCATCATCCAGTTGACGGTGCTCGATGTGCTGGCCACTGGCATGACCTTGCGCCGAGGCGTGGATTTCCAGCCACACCTGCGCAAGATCAAGGAAAGCCTCAACGCCAGTCGCTACCCCATCGAGGACGATGAGCTCAACTGAGCCGATGCGCCTGCAGGCTCAGGTGAGCCCGCTGACCCGGTGCCAGGCTCAGGCCATCGTCGCTGCCGCTGGCTGCCTCGACGCACACGAAACGCTGGCATTCACGCCCGGTCACCCCCAATAGCGGCCGGCTGCCCGGGTGCCATACCACGGTGTCGTCACTGTCGCCGGTGTCGATGCACAACTGGCGCTGCCAGGCAGGGTCATGCAACTGCACGCGTGGAATGCCCGGATAGACCCGCTGGCAGCCACCCTTGGGCTTGAGCGCACCGTCCTGGCGGCATGCCTGACGGCTGAGATGGTCGTACCCCTCGATGTCTTCGAGACCGGACAGCGCTACCTCCGACACGTCACTGATACGCCAGTAGGCCAGCAGCGCATGACTCAGCTGGCAGGGTTCGCTGTCTTGATGCTCGGTGCTCAGGCTCAATTCCATGCGGCTGCCGAGCCGCGCTTCCAGGTCGACCTGCCAGTCGCACAACTCCAGGCGCCACTTGAGCACCACGCCCTGCGCGTCTTCGTGGCTGTGCATGAGTTTCCAGTCAAGCAGCCGTGCCCAACCATGCGCAGGCCACAGGTCTTCGCTGGGATGGCGTCCGTACCAGGGCCAGCACACCGGCACGCCGCCGCGAATGGCGCCCACCTGCGGCCACTGTTCGGCGCACCACAGCCAAGGCCGTTCGCCGGTGGGCTGGAAGTGCAGCAACTGCGCCCCTTGCCGGCTGAAAGCCGCCTGACAGAGGGGATGGTCGATGATCAGGACATCGCGCTGCTGGTAGCGCTCCCATTCGAACGTCGGCCGTGGCCGCCGCGCGGCAAAGAAGCGATGGAGCGGATGTTCAGGCATGGTGCAGGGCTCTTTTTGTTTGAGGTAGCGCTGTCTTGGCCTGTCCACGGCAACCACTGCAAGTCAGTGGTTGCCGGGCGCCAAACGGGATTGGCGTAAATTTACAACAAATGCCGTTAGAAAGACGACTGAATCTTCAGGCCTGCCACCAGGGCGTTGTCCACCTCATCAACGCCGCCAGGGCTCTTGATGTATTGCAGGTTCGGGCGCACGGTCAGCCAATTGGTGACGTGGAAGCCATAGTAGAGCTCGGCGTTGTACTCGGTACGCTGCAGCGGCACGAAGCCTGGGTTGTCGTAATCATTGATACCGCTCATGTCATTGAGCTGTCGTGCACGCTTGCGCACATCGTCATTGACGTGGATCCGCGCGATGCCGAAGCCGATGTCGTCCTTGGGCCGGGCGTCGAAGGCGCCTTTGTAGACCATGCCCACCTGCTGGTAGTTGTCCACCACGTTGGTGGCCTTGTCGTGCACCGTGAAGTTGGCGAACAGGCTCAGCCCGCGGTTGACGTCGCCAGCCTGGGCCGTGACCTGCTGCTGCGCCACCACCCACCAGCCATGCTTGCTGGAGTGGGACTTGAAGCCAGAACCACTGATACCTTGGGCATTGCCGTTGACGTCCTTGTATACGTCTTCGGCGTCGGCGGTGCTGTAGTAGTAGCCCAAGCGATACTCGCCCGGCAGGCCGTTGAGCTTGGGCGTCCAGACCATTTCCACCGGCAGGATCGCACCCTTGGTGCCGCTGCCGCTGAGCTTGAAGCCATTGCCGGTTTCCAGGTTCGACGGGTTCTGCTCGTAGGCTCCGACCTGCACGTAGAATTCTGGGGTGACGTTGTACTTGACGCGCGTCGCCCACTGGCTGACGGGCCAGTTGTACCAGATACCGCCCACCCAGTTACCCACTTGCGAGCCGCAGAACGCCAGGTTCTGGAAGTCGCAGGGGAAACTGTTGAAGTCCTCGCCCGGCCCGAAGCGGCCGAATTTCACATCCAGTGCGCCGTCGAAGTACTTCTGCTTGAACCACATCTGGGTCAAGCGCCAGGTCTGACCACGCCCCCACACTTCCTGCACCGAACTGAACTGCCCGGCGCGCGGGTCGCTGATACGGTCGTTGGACAGGTTTCGACCGCTACGCTCGGTAATGGCCAGCTTGAATTCGGCGTCATGCCAGCCGAATATCTTCTGCAGGTCCAGGTGCGCGCCCAAGGCGAACTGGTCACTGTAGCGGGCGGTCTTGTCGTGGTTGTAGCCGCCATGAAGGTTGCCAGCCACTTCGCCGACATAATCGACGGTGAAGTCATAGCCTTTTTCCAGCAACTCGGTGCGGGTACCGCCCCAGTCGCCGGTCATCCACTTCGACTCGCTGGAGAAAGCCTCGGCAGCCTGAAGGCCACTGCTGACAGCCATTGCCAGCGGCGCAAGCAGCGCCAGGGAGCCCCAAGTGGTAATACGATTGCGCTGTTCCATTCCTTTGCGTCCTCTTTTTCTTATTGATGGTGTAGACGGGTTATCGGTCACCGATGGCGACCCTGTTGTCCTTGACGATATTGGCGGTATGGGTTGCCCGCAGGCGCTCGCCGCTCTGTGCGTCGAACAGCAGCACCCGCGCCGGGTCGAACTGGAGGGCCAGCGTGTCACCCACCTGGCACGCCACATCGGGCGCCAACCGGCAGCACACCTTGGTCTGGTTGAGGGTCACGAACACCAGCATGTCCGGGCCGGTGGGCTCGGTCACCTGCACGTGGGCGCGGATGCTTGGCCCACCATTGCTGCCTTCGGCTCTCAGCGCGATCTGCTCGGGCCGAATGCCCAGCACGATATCGCGCCCTTCCAGCCCTAGGTCAGCGCCGGGCAGGGGCAGCTCGCAACGCGCCTGGCCACTGTCGAGCACGGCTCGCAGCTGACCGCCCTGGGCAACCAGGCGCGCCGGGATGAAGTTCATGGGGGGCGAACCGATGAAGCTTGCGACGAACTGGTTGGCCGGGTCGTTGTAGATCTGCTGCGGCGTGCCGAACTGCTGGATGATGCCGTCCTTCATGACAGCCACTTTGTCCCCCAGGGTCATGGCCTCGATCTGATCGTGGGTGACGTAGACGGTGGTGGTTTTCAAGCGCTGGTGCATCAGTTTCATTTCAGTCCGCATCTCGACCCGCAGTTTGGCATCGAGGTTGGACAACGGTTCATCGAACAGGTAGATCTTCGGCCGGCGCGCCAGCGCCCTGCCCATGGCCACGCGCTGCTGCTGACCGCCAGACAGCTGCGCGGGTTTGCGCGCCAGCAGGTGCTCGATTTGCAGAAGCTTGGCCACACGCGCCACCTCCTCGTCGATGGCGGCCTGGGGCATCTTGCGAATCTTGAGCCCGAATTCGATGTTCTCGCGCACGGTCATGGTTGGGTACAAGGCATAGGACTGAAACACCATGGCGATGTCACGGTCCTTCGGGCTCATGCCGCTGACGTCCTGCTGGTCGATCAGGATGGCGCCCCCAGTGATCTGCTCCAGGCCGGCGATGCAGTTCATCAACGTCGACTTGCCGCAGCCAGAAGGACCGACCAGGATCAGGAACTCACCGTCCTTGATCGACAGCTCGATGTCCTTGAGGGTATCCGGCAGCCCGGCGCCGTAGGTTTTGTTCACGTTGCGAAGTTCGAGCGTTGCCATGACTTACCCCTTTACCGCGCCGGCCGTGAGCCCACGCACGAAATATTTGCCCGCCACTACATACACCAGCAACGTCGGCAGGCCCGCGATCATCGCCGCGGCCATGTCGACGTTGTATTCCTTGGCCCCGGTGCTGGTGTTGACCAGGTTGTTCAGGGCCACCGTGATCGGCTGCGAGTCACCGCTGGAAAACACCACGCCGAACAGGAAGTCGTTCCAGATCTGGGTGAATTGCCAGATCAGGCAGACCATGATGATGGGCGTGGACATCGGCAGGATGATGCGGCGGAAGATGGTGAAGAACCCTGCACCGTCCAGGCGCGCGGCCTTGACCAGGGCATCGGGAATGCTGACGTAGAAGTTGCGAAAGAACAGCGTGGTGAAGGCCAGCCCGTAAACCACATGCACCAGCACCAGGCCGGTGGTGGTACTGGCCAGCCCCAGCTTGCCCAGGGTGAACGAGGCAGGCAGCAGCACCGTCTGGAACGGCAGGAAGCAGCCGAACAGCAGCAGGCCGAAGAACAGCTGCGAGCCACGGAAGCGCCACATCGACAGCACGTAGCCATTGAGTGCACCGATGGTGGTGGAGATCAGCACGGCCGGCACGGTGATCAGGATCGAGTTCCAGAAGTAACCGCTGACGGTGCCCCAGGCCTTGACCCAGCCGATGGCGGTGATCGCCGTCGGCCAGCTGAGCAGGTTGCCAGTGCTGATGTCCTCGGGCGTCTTGAAGCTGGTCAGCAGCATCACTACCAGCGGCACCAGGTACAACGCCACGGCGATCAGTAATACTGCATAGATGGCCAGCCGGCTGGGGCTGAGCGCGGGTTTGTCGACAGGGCTATGCATGGCGTTTGCTCCGCAACTCGGAATACAGGTAAGGCACCAGAATGGCCAGGATCGCCCCCAGCATGAGAATGGCACTGGCCGAACCCATGCCCATCTGTCCGCGGCTGAACGTGAAGGCATACATGAACATCGCCGGCAGATCGGACGAGTACCCGGGCCCACCCGCCGTCATCGCGGCCACCAGGTCGAAGCTCTTGATGGCGATGTGCGAAAGGATCATCACCGAGCTGAAGAACACCGGGCGCAAGCTGGGCAGCACCACGCGCCAGTAGATGCGCGGCAGGCTGGCGCCGTCGATCTGGGCGGCACGGATGATCGACGGATCGACGCCCCGCAGGCCGGCAAGGAACATCGCCATGATGAACCCCGATGCCTGCCATACGGCAGCGATCACCAGGCAGTACACCACCCGGTCCGGGTCAAGCAGCCAGTCCAGTCGAAAGCCCTCCCAGCCCCAGTCGCGCAGCAGCTTGTCCAACCCCATGCCAGGGTTGAGCAACCACTTCCAGGCCGTGCCGGTGACGATCATCGATAGGGCCATGGGGTACAGGTAGATGGTGCGGATGAAGCCTTCGCGGCGAATGCGTTGATCCAGCAGCACCGCCAACAGCACCCCGATCGCCAGGCTGATGGTGATGAACAGGCCGCCGAACACCAGCAGGTTCTTGCTCGCCACCCACCAGCGGTCGTTGTCGAACAAGCGCGCATACTGAGCCAGCCCTGCCCACTTGTAGGTAGGCAGAAAGGTGGACGTGGTGAAGGACAGCACGAAGGTCCAGAGGATGTAGCCGTAGAAGCCCACCAGCACGATGAACATGCTCGGCGCCAGTACCAGCTTGGGCAGCCAGCGCTGGAGCGCATCCATGGGAGAGGCCCGCAGTCGGGCGGTGGTAGTGGTCATGGTTCACCTCGAAGGCGCTGCCGCGCACGGGGCGCGGCAGCGGCCGTCTTGCTCAGGTTTGAAAATGATGCTGGGAGCCGGCCAGGCACGCTAAGGGCATACCGGTTGCCCCCATGCCCCTGAGCCTGACGCAACCAGTCTGTCCGAAAGGCTGCGCCGCCTGGCTTCATGAAGGGCCGCGATGGCGCAGCGGCCCATCAGGCATGCCCGCTACCGAGCCGGTTTGGCCAGATAGCGCCTATTTGGCTGCCTTGATGGCTGCAGCCAGCTTCTTCGCCGCATCAGCCGGGTCGGCCTTGGGGTCGTTGATGTAGTTGGTCACCACATCGAAGAAGGCGCCCTGCACGGCCAGCGTCGTGGCCATGTTGTGCGCCATGCTCGGCTGCAGGCCGCCAGTCTTGGCGTCGGCCAGGAAGTCCTTGGCGGACGTCTGGGCGCAGGTATCGAAACCATATTTGCCCATGTCGGCGAGCATGTCGTTGCGCACCGGGATCGAGCCCTTGTTGGTGCTGAACACCTGCTGGAATTCCTCACCCATCACCTTGCGGGCAATGTCCTGCTGCCCGGCAGCAGTGCCGGCATCGTTCTGCTTGAACACCACCAGCGAATCGATGTTGTAGAGGAAGGCCTTTTCAGTACCGGGGAACGGCACGCACTGGTAATCCTTGCCGGCGGTTTTCTTCGCCAGGGTCCACTCGCTCTTGGCCCAGTCGCCCATGATCTGCATGCCGGCCTTGCCGTTGATGACCTTGGCGGCTTCCAGGTTCCAGTCCTGGCCCTTGCCGTCGGGGTCCATGTACGTGGCAACGCGTTTGAGTACGGTCAAGGCCTTGATCATCTCAGGCCCGGTCAGGGCGCCGTGGTCCAGGTCGACCAAGGCTTTCTTGTAGCCCTCGGCGCCCATGACCGACAGCACGACGCTTTCGAAGACGGTGCTGTCCTGCCATGGCTGGCCCCCGTGGGCGAGCGGGATGATACCGGCGGCCTTGAGCTTGTCGGCTGCGGCAAAGAACTCGTCGAGGGTGACGGGCGCCTTGTCGATCCCGGCCTTCTTGAAGGCTTCAGGGTTGATCCACAGCCAGTTGGTGCGGTGGATGTTGACGGGCACGGCTACGTAGTCACCGTCGTACTTCACGGTGTCGGCGACTTTCTTGTCCAGCAGTGCATCCCACTTTTCCTGCTTGGCCACGTCCTTGAGCACGTCGCTGTCGAGCAGGCCCGTGGCTGCCCAATCCTGGATGTCGGGGCCCTTGATCTGCGCGACGCCTGGCGGGTTGCCGGCCACTGCGCGGCTTTTGAGCACGGTCATGGCGGTGGCACCGCCGCCACCGGCCACGGCCCCGTCCTTCCAGATGAAGCCGTCTTTCTCGACCTGGGCCTTGAGCACATCGACGGCGGCTTTTTCACCACCGGACGTCCACCAGTGCACCACCTCGACGGTGCCCTTGGCATCGGCGGCGTGTGCGCTCAGGGGGAATACGGAAGCCAGGGAAATCGCGGCAGCGAGACGAAGGTAGGAAGTCATTTCTACACCTTATTGTTGTTATGCCGTGCAAGTCGTGCGCTTGCGTTGCATGGAGTCTAAACAGCGTGCGCGCACCGCCAGGTAACGAAGCGATGCGCGAATGTCATCGTTTGGTTACATTCAGGGTCAGCCCGGTCGCCAGGCTCGGTGCCAAGGGCAAGCCCGGCAACAGCAGCGCCTGGTAGGCATGGTAAAGGTCGGGCTTGCCTGGCCAGAGGGTGCCAGCAGGACGGTTGTCGGGGCCCAGCTCGTGATGCCAGCTGCCACCGTCAAGGTCGATGAAATGCTCGGCAATGAAGTCCCAGCAACGCCGGTACCATTGTTCGAAGCACGCCTGGCCTGTGCGCTGCAACAGCGCCGCTGCGCTCGCGCAGGCTTCGGCGTGGACCCAGTGAAGGCGCGCGCGCACCAAAGGCTGATTGTCCCAGCCAAGGGTGTAGACGAAGCCAGGCTTGCCATCCACATTCCATGCCTGCTGGCAGGCGCCATCGAACAAGGCGCGGGCACTGTCGGCCAACCACGCTGGCGCTTGATGCCCGCTGCGTGCCAGGCTGGCTTCCAGGTGCAGAAGAAGCCGCGCCCATTCAAAGGCATGCCCTGGCGTGGTGCCGTATGGGCGGAAGTGATCGGCCGGGTGTTCTTCGTTGTAATGCTTGAGCGGTTGCCAGAAGACGTCGAAGTGTTCCACTACCCGGTAGCCGTTAGCGGCGGCGTGGGTCTGGATGATGCGTTCGGCGATGCGCAAGGCCCGCTGCAACCACACAGCATTGCCGGTGACATCGGCCAGCGCCAGGAAGGCCTCGGTCGCATGCATGTTGCTGTTGGCGCCGCGGTAAGGTTCGGGCATCTGCCAGGCGCGAGCATAGGCTTCCAGAAGCGCGCCCTCCTCTTCGCGCCAGAAGTGCCGCTCGATGATGTCGACGACATCGCTCAGCAATGCCTCGGCACCCTCCACTTGCGCTACCACGGCGGAACCGGCTGCCAGTGCAACGAAGGCGTGGACGTAGGCATCCTTGCTGCTGTCCTCGCGCCCGCCAGCCTGGGCGAACCAGCCGCCGTATCGCTCATCCTTCAAGGGGCCAAGCAGGGCAGTCACACCATGGGTGGCCAGGCTCAGGCAACCGGGCACACCCTGAAGGTGAGCCAAGGCAAAACAGTGGGTCATGCGTGCGGTGGTGAGCGTCTGGGCATTTGCATCGCAGGCAAGCCTGCCGTGGGCATCGAGGTCACCGAAGCCTTCGGGTAGCCTGGCGGCCCGGGCGAAGGCCAGCAATCGCTGCCCTTCGGCCAAGCGCCAGGCAGTGTGCCCTGGGGTTCGAAGCCAGAAGGCCTGTGTAGAAAGCGTGTTGTTCATCGCCAGCGGAGTCCTTGCCAGTCGTGAGCGGATTCTAGTCAGCCGGGCCTCAGGGGATGTAACGAACGCACGCATCTTTGTCACACACTGGTGACGTTGAGCCTCCCGCGCGGCCACTGATTCGAGCCCAAGCGCTGTGTCAGTCCAGACCTCGCGGCAGGTACAAGGTCACCCGCAGACCGCCCTCGCGCAGGTTGAGCAAGCTGACCTCGCCGCCATGGCTGTGCGCGATGTTGCGGGCAATGCCCAACCCCAGCCCGTACCCCTGCTGGTGGCCGGCCAGCCGCACGTGGGGTTCGAACACCTGCTCCATCTGCTGTTGCGGCACGCCTGGCCCCTGATCGTCGACCTGCAGCACGAAGCCAGCCGCACCGTCGATGATGCGCAGCCGCGCCCGCTCGCCATACTTGATGGCGTTGTCGATCAAGTTGCCGATACAGCGCCGTAGTGCCAGCGGCTTGCCTGGGTACGGCGCCAGCGCATGCCCTTCCAGCGTGATGCGGCCATCTCGCAGATAAGGCTCGGCCAACAGCTCCAGGACATGGTTGAGGTCAACCGGCTCGATGTTCTCGTGAATGTCGGTGTCCTTCACGCACTGCAGCGCGCCTTTGACCAGCAGCTCCAGTTCGTCCAGGTCCTGGCTGAACTTGGCTTGCAGGTGTTCATCTTCGAGCAGCTCCACACGCAGGCGAAGCCGAGTGATAGGCGTGCGCAGGTCATGGGAAATGGCGCTGAACAGCTGGCTGCGTTCGGTGAGGTAACGGCTGATTCGCTCGCGCATGCTGTTGAATGCCCGGCCCACTTCCACCACCTCGCTACCGCCGCCTTCGGCCACCGGTGCCACATCGGCGCCCAATGACAACTCCCGCGCGGCGCGGGCCAGGCGCTTGAGCGGCCAGCTTTGCCAATGCACCAGCAGCCCGATGAACAGCAGCAACAAGGCCGTGGTCAGCACGATGAAACCGATCTGCTGACGCGGCAGGCGCTCGGCTTCCAGGCTGGTGTAGGGCTCGGGCAACAGCGAGGCGATGTATAGCCATTCCCCCTCGGCCAGGCGGATCTGAGTGACCAATACCGGCGGGTTGAGCGGTTCGAGGGTGAGCGAATAGTGCGCCCACGACCTGGGCAGTTCGTCGAGCTTCAGGCCACTGTTGAAGATGCGCAGCTCGTCAGGGTCGACGAACTCGACGGAAATATCCATCTGCGGCCCCAGCCGTTCGTGCAGCACTTGCTGAAACACCTCTACTACCGCTTGCTTGCGCGGCGTGACTGGCAGTACCTGCATCTCCAGCGGCTTGGCGTTGAGGGAGACGAAAAACCGCGTGCCGCCCATGCTGCGCAACTGATCGAGGACCATCGGCCGGTAGGCCACAGGTAGCGAGCGGAAGTAACTGACGCTGGCGCTCATGGAGTGGGCCAGGCTGCCGGCACTTGCCCGCAGCCCCTGCAACTGGCTGGCACGCAGCTGGGCAACCCAGATGATGCTCGACAACCCCTGCGCCAGCAGCACCACCAGCAAGGTCAGCAACAGCATGCGCCCGAGCAGCGAGCGCGGCAGCAGGCGCCAGCGCCGCTCAGGGTGCAGTGCAGACATGGGTCGCCAACAGGTAACCACTGCCGCGCACGGTGCGGATCAGCCGGGGCGGCTTTTCAGTGTCGCGCAGGCGCTGACGCAGACGGCTCACCGCCATGTCCACGATACGGTCCAACGGCATCGGCTCGCGCCCTCGTGTGGCATTGCCGATGGTGTCGCGGTCGAGAATCTGCTGGGGGTGGTCCAGGAACAGCTTTAGCAGCGCAAAATCGGCACCCGAGAGAATCACTTCCTCCCCATCACGATGGAACAGACGATGGCTCACCGTATCGAGCCGCCAGTCGTCGAATGCCAGCACAGCGCCACCCGGCGCTCCCTGGCCGAACTCGGCGCGACGAAGCAAGGCTTTGATTCGTGCCTGCAGCTCACGCGGGCTGAATGGTTTGCCCAGATAATCATCGGCGCCAAGTTCCAGGCCGATGACCCGATCGGTCTCGTCCGAGCTTGCCGTCAGCATGATGATCGGTACACGCGCCTGGCGCGGATGCTGCCGCACCCAGCGGCACAGGCTGAACCCGTCCTCGTCTGGCAGCATGACATCCAGGATCACCAGGTCGCAGGCCGTGGTGTCCAGGGCACGGCGAAACCCCGCGCCGTCGGCCTGGGCATTGACCTGAAAGCCCGAGCGGCTGAGGTAGGTTTGCAACAGTTCGCGAATTTCCTGATCGTCGTCGACCATCAGGATGGATTTGCCGGCAGTGCTCAAGGGATATGTCCTTCTAGCGGTGACGGGTCTTGTCGCCCGTCGACCTGTGTTGCCTTGCAGGGGTTATAACGCCTAGCCCTGATCGAGGGCTTGCTGCAGGGCCACTCCAGCCCCCAGCAGCCCGGAAAATTCGGCAGTCACCAGCCAGACCGGCACGCCGGGGAAATACCCACTCATGCAGCCTTTGTCGGCGAAGCTGTCGGCGAAGCCGCTGTGCAGGAACAACTCGGCGAAGCGCGGAATCACGCCGCCGACGATGTAGACGCCGCCGCGCGCGCCCAAGGTTAGGACGTTGTTGCCCGCCACCCGCCCCAGAAACCGGCAGAACTGCTCGATCACGGCCCGCGCCCGCGGTTCGCCGCCCAACGCAGCATCGGTGATCTGCGCAGGCGAGGTATGGCGCGGGCTTTCTCCGTCGAGCGCGCAGAGAGCTTGGTACAGGCGCACCAGACCGCCGCCGCTGAGCACCGTTTCGGCACTGACGTGGCCGATCTGGCCATGGATGTACTGGTGTATCGCCGCTTCGCGGGCGTTGCCCACCGGCAGGTCGACATGCCCGCCCTCGCCTGGCAAGGCGTGCCAGTGCTTGCCGCCCAGGCGCAGCAGCGAACCGACACCCAGCCCGGTACCCGGGCCGATGACCAGCGCCGGGCGCAGCGGGTCGGCCTGCCCTGGGCACACCTCTCGATACTCACCCTCGTGCAAGCGAGTCATGCCAAGGGCCATGGCCGTGAAATCATTGATCAGCAGCAGGTGCTTAATCTGCAACCGTTGGCAGAACGCGTTGCGGCTCAGGCGCCAGTGGTTGTTGGTGAAGCGGAATTCATCGCCATCGACTGGGCCGGCCACTGCCAGACAGGCGGCCGCCACGCTCCCGCGCGGTATGGCCAAGGCTTCGAGATAGGCCTCGATGGCCTGTTCGGGGCTCGTGTAGTCTTCGGTGGCGAAGACCTTCACCTCGTGCAGCTGGTTGTCACGCCATAACGCAAAACGGGCGTTGGTGCCGCCGATGTCGCCAACCAGCAGTTCATTCATTTCAGATTCTCCAAGGCAGAGGTAAAGGCGCTGGCGCCCTGCTCTGCCGGGCTGAACGCCATGCGCATGAAGCCGAACAGCTCGCGTCCGCAGCCCAGGTCATTGCCTTGGGGCGCGGGCGCCAGATCGCGGCGGTTCAGCTCTTCGGCCGTCACCATTACCCGCAAAGTCCCTTCGGCACCATCGACCCGCACCATATCACCATCACGCAGCCGTGCCAGCGGGCCGCCGTCATAAGCCTCGGGGCAGACGTGAATGGCGGCCGGAATCTTGCCCGAAGCGCCGGACATGCGCCCGTCGGTCACCAGAGCGACCTTGTAACCGCGATCCTGCAACACCCCAAGGAACGGCGTGAGCTTGTGCAACTCCGGCATGCCGTTACAGCGCGGGCCCTGGAAGCGCACCACGGCGACGAAGTCCCGCTCCAACTCGCCTGCCTTGAAGGCGTCGGCCAATGACTGCTGATCGTGGAAGATCCGCGCAGGCGCCTCGACCACGCGGTGCTCGGGCGCGACGGCGGAAACCTTCATCACGCCACGGCCCAGGTTGCCTTCCATGACCCGCAACCCGCCCTCGGCTGAGAACGGCCGAGCCACAGGCCGCAGAATGCTGTCATCGAGGCTGTGTTGCGGTCCTTCGCGCCAGACCAGCTTGCCATTGTCCAGGAACGGCTCCTGGGTATAACGACGCAGGCCAGGGCCGGCAACGGTGTTGACGTCTTCGTGCAGCAGGCCGGCATCGAGCAGCTCGCGGATCAGGAAGGCCATGCCGCCGGCCGCCTGGAAGTGGTTGATGTCGGCTTTGCCGTTGGGGTAGACGTGGGACAGGGTCGGCACCACTTCGGACAGGTCGGCCATGTCCTGCCAGGTCAGCTGGATGCCGGCGGCCTGGGCGATGGCCGGAATGTGCAGGGTGTGGTTGGTGGAGCCACCCGTGGCATGCAGGGCCACGATGGCGTTGACCAACGCCTTCTCGTCGACGATTTCGCCGATCGGCATGAAGTTGCCACTGGCCTTGGTCATGCGCGTGACCTGCTGCGCCGCTTCGGCGGTCAGTGCGTCGCGCAGCGGCGTGTAGGGGTTGACGAAGGAAGCACCGGGCAGATGCAGCCCCATCACTTCCATCACCAGCTGGTTGGTGTTGGCGGTGCCGTAGAAGGTGCAGGTGCCAGGGCCATGGTAGGACTGCATTTCCGATTCCAGCAGTTCCTCGCGGCTGGCCTTGCCTTCGGCATAGCGCTGGCGCACATCGGCCTTTTGCTTATTGGAGATGCCCGACACCATCGGCCCGCCCGGCACGAACAGGGTTGGCAGATGACCGAAGCGCAAGGCACCCATCATCAACCCCGGCACGATCTTGTCGCAGATGCCCAGCATCAGCGCCGCATCGAACATGTTGTGGGACAAGGCCACGGCGGTGGACATGGCAATCACTTCACGGCTGGCGATGGCCAGCTCCATGCCCGGCTCGCCCTGGGTGACGCCATCGCACATGGCCGGCACGCCGCCGGCGAACTGGCCCACCGAGCCGACCTCGCGCAGGGCATGCTTGATCTGTTCGGGAAAATGCAGGTAGGGCTGGTGGGCCGAAAGCATGTCGTTGTAGGCCGAGACGATGGCCACGTTGGCGGCATTCATCAGCCGCAGGGCCTGTTTGTCCTCGCTGCCGCAACCGGCCACGCCATGGGCGAAGTTGGCGCACTGCAAGCTGGCACGCACCGGGCCTTCGCTGGCGGCCCCGCGGATCAGCTGCAGGTAGCGTTCGCGGGTGGCGCGACTACGCTCGACCAGCCGTTGGGTGACCTCAAGGATGCGCGGATGCATGTACTGGACTCCAGGCTAATTGTAAGGGCGGTTTGCCAGATGACTGCGCCCTGCCGATTGCCGCCTAGGCTCAAAGGACAGGCGCACACTGCATCGGTAGGCACAAGCTCGAACCGCTCGTTGTAGGTTTAAACAAAATACTGCCACTAAAAAGGCTTGTTTTCTATCTGCAACTGAATAATCTTGTAATTCCAACAACAAAACCGTTTCAGTGAAGCACCTTTGTGCCACAGGTTTGACTCGGACTGCCAGAGGTATCGCCATGACCCTTCGCATCGCCATCAACGGATTCGGCCGCATCGGGCGCAATGTCCTGCGCGCACTCTGTACCCAGGGCTACCGCCAGGACATGCAGGTCGTCGCCATCAACGACCTGGGCGACAGCACCATGAACGCCCACCTGCTCAAGTACGACAGCGTGCATGGCACCTTCGACGCCAGCGTCGAGGCCGATCACGAAAGCCTCACCGTCAACGGCGACCGCATTGCGGTCAGCGCCATACGCAACCCGGCGGACCTGCCCTGGAAAGCCTTGTCCATCGATGTGGTCTTCGAATGCACGGGGCTGTTCACCGAGCGCGAGAAGGCCGCCGCGCACATCGCCGCCGGCGCTGGCAAGGTGATCGTCTCGGCGCCGGCCAAAGGCGCTGATGCCACCGTGGTGTACGGCGTCAACCACGACGTGCTGCGCGCTTCGCACCAGGTCATTTCCAACGCCTCCTGCACCACCAACTGCCTGGCGCCCATCGCCCAGGTGCTGCACCGCGAATTCGGTATCGAACAAGGCCTGATGACCACCATCCATGCCTATACCAACGACCAGGTGCTGACCGACGTGTACCACAGCGACCCCTATCGCGCCCGCTCGGCGACCCAGTCGATGATCCCGAGCAAGACGGGCGCCGCCGAAGCCGTGGGCCTGGTGCTGCCGGAGCTGGCGGGCAAGCTGACCGGCATGGCAGTGCGGGTACCTGTGATCAACGTGTCGCTGGTGGACCTCACCGTCAACCTCAAGCGCGAAGCCACGGCCGAACAGGTCAACCAGCTGTTCCTCGAGGCCAGCAAGCATTCCCGGGTACTGGGCTACAACGCCCTCCCCCTGGTGTCGTGCGATTTCAACCACAACCCGCTGTCGTCGATCTTCGATGCCAACCACACTCGGGCCAATGGGCGCATGTTGAAAGTGCTGGCCTGGTACGACAACGAATGGGGCTTCTCCAACCGCATGCTCGACAATTGCCTGGCGCTCTGCCGTGCGCAATAAGGCCGTCGCCCGGCGATAAGCCGGTCACTTGAAATCGCCGGGGCCATTGGGCCCCGTTACGATTTACGTACATTTCGCGGCTTGACCACAAGCACGGATGATAAGCATTATCATCTAACTTGTTCAGGTCAGGTCGCTCCGTGAGTCAGTCCCGGTTCACTTCCGTATTTCTCAGCCAACGCCCCATCTTGCTGCGCACCCTGCAACGTATGGTCGGCAACCGATGCACCGCCGAAGACCTGCTTCAGGAAACCTACTTGCGCGTATCACGCGCGCTGGGCGAGCGGCCGGTCCAGCACCTCGAGCCGTTCGTTTTCCAGACTGCACGCAACCTTGCGCTCGACCATTTGCGCGCCCGCAGGGTGCAGGCTCGCACCCTGGTCGACGATGTCGCTGACGAAGTGCTGCACAATGTCGCCGCTTCTGTCAGCAGCAACGAAGATGCCGCTCATGCCGAGCACCTGTTGCGCCATCTGAGCGAAAGCCTGAAACAGCTGACCGATCGCCAGCAGAGGATCTTCATGCTAAGCCGCCTGCAGGGCGCCAGCTATCTTGAAATCGCCCAGCAACTGGGGATTTCTTCCAGCACCGTACAGAAGGAGCTGAAATTGATCATGGGCGTCTGCCTGGGTGTCGCCCAACGGCTTGGTGACTGACGGCCACGCGTGCTACGGCCTGCTTGCCACATTATTCCAGCGCCCTGATTATCTGCCTACGCTGCCCAAGGACTCACCGTGACCGACAGCCCCGCACATCGCCCGTCATCAGCCAGGCCCAACGCTCGTCGTCGTGCAATGGACGAGGCAGTGGCGTGGCTGGTGCGGCTTGAAGCCGCCGAGCCTGCCGACCGCTTGGCGTTCGAGACCTGGCTGCAAGCTGCACCCGAAAACGCCGAAGCGTTCGTGCAAGCCGAGGCGCTGTGGAACGGCGCACCGCTCAAGCAGGCCGCGCTGCAGCTGCACAACCTACCACGCCGCCCCAGGGCGGGCCGCCTGCGCCGCCAGTGGAAACCAGTTGCCACCGCTGCCGTGCTGGTGGTGGGCCTGTTCACGCTGGGCAACGTGCCAATGCGCTTGCAAGCGGATCACCTGACGGCCGTGGGGGAACGCCATCGGGTGGCACTCCAGAACCATGCCCTTGTGCTGCTCAACACCGAATCGGCGTTCGCCAGCGAGCACAGCGGCGGGCGGCAGATCGCGCGCCTGCTGCAAGGTGAAGCGTACTTCCAGGTTCCCGGGGGCACGCCGGCTGCGCTTGAAGTACAAGCCGGCCCGCTGCGTGCCCAGGCGCGCGACACCGATTTTGCCGTACGCATGCTCGATGGCCACGCGTGGGTCAAGGTGCAGCGCGGTGATGTCGACCTGCAAGGTGGCCGCGATCAGCGTATCCGCTTGCAGGCCGGCCAGAGCATCAGCGTCGGGCCCGAAGGGTTCGGCGCACCCAGGCGCCTGGACCGGCGCAAGGACCTGGCATGGGTCGATGGCCGCCTGGTCTTCGAGAACTGCCCATTGAACCAAGTCCTGGCCGAACTGCGACGCTACTACCCTGGTTGGATCATCAACCGCAATGAACGGCTGGGCAATGTCGCCGTTACTGGCAACTATCGCCTGGACCAACCGCTCGAAACGTTACGTGCATTGGCCCATATCACCTCGGCCCGACTGCACGAATATCCGGCGCTGGTCATCCTCGACTGATCCTTGCCTGCTCGGGGCTGCCTAACGCCAGGCACGCCCTAGCAGCGCTCTGTGTCGCATCCCTTGCCTCAACGCCCTGCCGACCATGCGTGAAGTATTTTTACGCGATGGCGCCTCCCCGTCCGTCTAGTCATAGCCAATGCAATTGATTCTTTTTCAAAAAGAACACGCACACCATGAACATGTCGTGCTTCAGGGAGCGCTTTCGATGTCCACCAGTACTACCCGTCCTTCCCTACGCCCACGCCTCAAGGGGCGACTGTCCCTGCTGTCACTCGCCTTGCTCGCCACCGGCACCTGCAACCTGCCCGCCCTGGCGGCTGAGCCGGCGTCGGTCAGCACGCCACGCCTGGGCGAGTACCGCTTCGACATTGCCCATCAGCCATTGGTCTCGGCCATCAATGCCTTCAGCCAGGTCACTGGCTGGCAAGTGGGCTTCGACGCTCGGCTGGCCGAGGGTGTGGCTTCACCCGGCATCCAGGGCGCACTGCCGCCCGAGCAGGCCCTCCAGCGCCTGTTGCAAGGCACCGGCCTGATCCATCGCACGCTCAACCGCGGCAACGTGGTGCTCGAGCGCCAGCCAGCTGGCAGGGCCATCGCCCTGCAGCAGGTGACGGTCAGCGCCACTCGCAACGCCCAGGATGTGAGCCAGGTACCCAGCACTGTCAGCGTGCAGACCCGGGAGCAACTGGACCGGCAGAACGTCAACACCCTCCAGGACCTGGTCCGCTACGAACCCGGCGTTTCGGTTGCCGGTACCGGACAGCGCAGTGGGTTGAATGGCTACAACATCCGCGGCATCGATGGCGAGCGAGTACTCACCCAGATCGATGGCGTGTCCATTCCGGATAGTTTCTTTTATGGGCCCTACGCCCAGACACAGCGCAACTATGTCGACCCGGAAATCGTCAAGCGTGTGGAAATCCTGCGCGGCCCGGCTTCGGTGCTTTATGGCAGCAATGCCATCGGTGGGGCGGTGAGTTACTTCACCCTCGATCCTGAAGACATCATCAAGCCTGGCCAGGATGCGGGTGCACGGCTGAAAACCGGGTACAGCTCCGCCGATGACAGCTCGCTGACGTCTGCCACCGTCGCAGGTCGTGAGGGCAGCCTGGACGGCCTGTTGCACCTGAGCCAGCGCAATGGCCACGAAACCGAAAGCCATGCTGACCATGGTGGCATCGGCCTTTCACGCACCCGGGCCAACCCGGTGGACGCCCGCACCACCAACGTGCTGGCCAAGCTGGGCTGGGACTACGCCGAAAATGCTCGCCTGGGCCTGACCTACGAGCGCTTCAAGGACGACCGCGACCAGAACCTGCTCAGCGCCGTTGGCGGGCCGTTCATCCCGGGCTTCGGCGCCACGAATTCGTACCGCATGCGCCAGGGTAACGACACGATTACCCGCGAGCGCTTCGGGCTCAACCATCGCTTCGGTCTCGACAGCCTGTTCGCAGACGCGGTCAAGTGGAGCCTGAATTACCAGATCGCCAAGACCGACCAGCGTACCGACGAGCTGTATGTCGCTTCGGGCCGCCAAGTGCTGCGCGACCGCCAGACCACCTACAAGAACCGTCAGTGGATTTTCGATGCCCAGCTGGAGAGGGCCTTCACTCTTGGTCAGACCGATCACTCGCTGACCTATGGCACCACCCTCAAGCACGAGAACGTCACGGGGTGGCGCAGCGGTATGGGGACCTGCCTGAACATCGGTGGCACCTGCCGGGGTGCCGGCCAGGACAGTCCTCGCGACGGTCAACCACTGGTCAGCGACTTCCCGGACCCGACCGTCAATACCTACAGCCTCTTTGCACAGGATGAAATCCGCTGGCACAACTGGACATTCCTGCCGGGCGCACGTTACGACTACACGCGCATGACCCCACATTTCACCGACGCCTTCCTGCGCGGCCTCGACGCCAGTGGCACTGCGCCGGCCTACCAGGACGATGCGGACAAGAAGTGGCACCGCGTTTCACCCAAGCTGGGCGTGACGTATGCCTTCAACGATCACTACACCGGCTATGCGCAATACGCCCAGGGTTTCCGTACGCCCACGGCAAAGTCCATGTACGGCAAGTTCGTGAACCTGGAGCAAGGCTACCGCGTGGAAGGCAACCCGGGCCTGCAGCCTGAGCGCAGCACGGGCTACGAGACCGGCCTGCGCGGTCGTTTCGACACGGGTAGCTTCGACCTGGCGGTGTATTACAACAAGTACCGCGACTTCATCGACGAAGATGCCGTACAAAGCGCCAACCTCGAACAGACGTTCCAGGCCAACAACATCAGACGGGCTACCATCAAGGGCGCCGAAGCGAAGGGCCAGCTCGCGCTCGACCACTTCGGTGCGCCGCAGGGGCTATATGCCCTGGGCTCCCTGGCGTACACCCATGGCCGCAACGACGACAGCGGCCAGCCGCTCAACACCGTCAACCCGCTCAAGGGCGTTCTGGGTCTGGGCTTTGAGCAGGACGACATGGGCGGGTTGTTGAGCTGGACCCTGGTCAAACGCAAGACACGGGTCGACGACAGCACCTTCTACTCCCCAGATGGCTCGGCGTCGAAGTTCCGCACGCCAGGCTACGGCGTGCTGGACCTGACTGGCTACTACGACGTCACCGATGACATCACCGTGAACGCAGGCCTGTACAACCTCACGAACAAAAAATACTGGCAGTGGGATTCGGTACGCAGCTACGACGGTCAGGGAGAGGCTGCCGTGACCCAGCCGGCCAACATCGATCGCCTGAGCCTGCCGGGCCGCAATTTCGCCATCAACGTGGTGTGGGATATCTGAAGCGCTGGCGCAGTGGTAACCGGACGGGGTTGTGCCATACCCGGCTCGGTTTCCAGTGCCCGCCCATTCGTGCACCGCATTTACGCGCCAGCCCCGGCTGATTCGTCTTGTATTCGAACGCTTCGCTTTCCAAGGACTGCAACCATGAACGACCGCTTTTCTTCGCGTACGCGACGCCTGAATCGGGTGACCCAGGCACCCCATGCCGAACTCGACGCCCTGGTCAAATCTCACGCCCCTTTCGATAGCCGCGAAAGCTTTGCCCGCTTCGTGGCGGCTCAGTACCTTTTCCAAGCCGAACTGCGACCCCTCTACAACGACCCATCATTAATCGCGCTCGTACCGGACCTGCCCGAGCGCTGCCGGGCCGATCAGGCCCGCCTCGACCTGGCGGACTTGAATGCACTGGAACCTGTGGCGCTCCCTGGGGCGTTGCAGCGCCCGAGCCTGGCCGAGGCATTGGGCTGGATCTTCGTCTCCGAAGGCTCCAAACTGGGCGCCGCCTTTCTGATCAAGCGGGCCGTGGCACTGGGCCTGTCGGACACCTTCGGCGCCCGCCATCTGGGCGAGCCAGCAGGAGGACGCGCCGAAGGCTGGAAGCAGTTCACGCGAACACTCGATGGCCTTGTACTGTCAGCTGAAGAAGAGGCGGCTGTCGAACGTGGCGCCACCGCGGCCTTCGAACGCTTTACCGTCTTGCTCAGGCATGCCTATGCCCTCGATGCCGAGCAGGCTTGAAACACTTCCAAAGGCCCTCTGACGGGGGCCGTTCGTTCTAGCAGTGAGCCCATGACCCAACCTGCCCGCTCCAAAGTTGCCCGTCTGCTGTATGGAATCCTGGCTTATGCAAGCCTGGGGGTGGGCCTGATCGCCATCGTCATCCCGGGTTTGCCGACCACCGAATTCATCCTGCTGGCCGCGTGGGCAGCCACCCGGAGTTCGCCGCGCCTGTCCGCCTGGCTGGAAAGCCATCGGTTGTTCGGCCCCCTTTTGTACAACTGGCGCAATGGCAAGGTGATCCAGCGGCGGGCCAAAGTCAGTGCGACGCTCAGCATGCTGCTGTGCGCCGTGCTGATGCTGGTATTTCTCGAGCACCGCTGGCCGGTGTTTTTGGCCATTGCCGGCATGAGCCTGGGCAACCTGTGGATCTGGTCGCGCCCGGAGCGGCCGTTCCCGGCCAGCTCACAGGCCCAGCAGCCCTGACCAGAGCGCATAGCCTGCCAGCGCGGCACCGGTCAGCACGGCGGCGAAGATCAGCCTTTCCTTGTGCGTGAACAGCCTCAGGCCTTGCTCATGCTTGGCTCGGGCAAACAGGATCACACCCGGCGCGTACAGCAGTGCCGAGAGCAGCAGGTATTTCAGGCCACCGGCGTAGAGTAGCCAGAGGGCGTAGACCACTGCGATGAAGGCCACGAGCAGATCCTTGCGCCGTCGAGCCGGCTGGCCCTCGTAGGTTTCCCCGCGCAGGGCCAATGACATGGCGTAGGCTGCAGACCACAGGTAAGGCGCCAGAATCATCGACGAAGCCAGGTAGATCAGGCTGGTGTAGGTACCGGCAGACACCAGCGTGATCAGCAGAAACCCCTGGATCATGCAGTTGGTCAGCCAGAGCGCGTTGGCAGGTACCTGGTTGGCGTTCTCCCTGGCAAGGAAACACGGCATGGTCTGGTCACGAGCCGTGGCATAGAGGATTTCGGCGCACAGCAGCGCCCACGACAGCAACGCCCCAAGCAGTGAGACAGCCAACCCCAGGCTAATCAGCAAGGCGCCCCAGGGCCCGACGATATGGGCCAGAACTGCAGCCAGCGAGGGGTTCTGCAAGCCGGCCAGCTCTGGTTGGGTCATGACCCCAAGCGACAGGACATTGACCAGTACCAACAGGGCCAGCACGCCAATGAACCCGATGACCGTCGCCTTGCCCACGTCGGAGCGGCGTCGGGCCCGGCCTGAGTAGACACTGGCGCCTTCGATGCCGATGAAGACGAACACCGTCACCAACATCATGTTGCGCACTTGCTCCAGCACACTGCCGAACCCCGGGTTACCCAGCCCCCAGATGTCGCGGGTGAAGATATCCAGGCGAAATGCGCAGGCTGCGATGACGATGAACAGGACCAGAGGCACCACCTTGGCCACCGTGGTGACCAGGTTGATGAATGCGGCCTCGCGGATGCCGCGCAGCACCAGAAAATGCACCGCCCACAGCAACACCGAGGCACAGCCGATGGCCACAGGGGTGTTGCCCTCGCCAAATACCGGGAAGTAGAAACCCAAGGTGCTGAACAACAGCACGAAATAGCCGACATTCCCAAGCCAGGCACTGATCCAGTAGCCCCAGGCCGAGGAGAATCCCATGTAGTCGCCAAACCCGGCCTTGGCATAGGCGTACACGCCCGAGTCGAGTTCAGGTTTGCGATTGGCCAGGGTCTGGAACACGAACGCCAAGGCCAGCATGCCCACGGCAGTGATGCCCCAGCCGATCAATACGGCGCCCGCCTCTGCGCGTGCCGCCATGTTCTGTGGCAGGGAAAAGATACCGCCACCGATCATCGACCCCACGACCAGTGCCACCAAGGCGCCTAGACGCAGTTTTTGTCCCTGTTCGCCCATAGGTCTCCAAACTTTCCGTACCGTCGCACTGTTGTAACAACACTGTGTTTATTGATGCCAGCAGACACGAACTGCCGCGATACTCTCATTTAGCCACTAGACAATAGCTATCTAAGCAGACGCCTGTTAAGAACCACGAAACTGCCAACCCGTTCACAATAACCTGATGAAACTCTAAATATCGGCAAAAAATTTGCGCAATGGCGGGAAGCGACTAATTTCAACCCTCGCAGGCAATTGGATGCACAGATTTAGCAAGACATGGAGGTGCCAGCACGCAATGCCTGCGGCCATGGCAGTCGGTACTCTCCAGGAGTTCAGTGAGGCGATTAAATTTGCCCACCACGCAATGCACTGATCCATATCAGCGTACGGCCGCGGCCCTGGATTTAATCTGGGCTCAACTTTCTCCTGGCAGGAGTTGTTTAATGACTGATGCATCGGCAAAACTAAAACTCGGCGCGCTAGTTGCACTGGTCGTGGGTTCGATGATCGGCGGCGGTATCTTTTCCCTTCCGCAGAACATGGCAGCCAGCGCAGGCGTGGGCGCGGTATTGATCGGCTGGGCAATCACCGCAGTGGGCATGTTGACCCTGGCCTTCGTGTTCCAGACCCTGGCCAACCGCAAGCCCGACCTGGACGGTGGGGTCTATGCATACGCCAAGGCCGGTTTCGGTGACTACATGGGCTTTTCCTCGGCCTGGGGCTACTGGATAAGCGCCTGGTTGGGCAACGTCGGTTATTTCGTCCTGCTGTTCAGTACCCTGGGCTATTTTTTCCCAGTCTTCGGTGA
>CAURYQ010000044.1:0-34366 GCA_963529135.1 uncultured Pseudomonas sp.
GTGATTAAGCGTCGCCATCGCAAATGGACTATGCTCTATTTCAGCCCCCACCCAACAATAAAACTTCAAACCTCAAACCTCAAACCTCAAACCTCAAACCTCAAACCTCAAAGCGTGGGCGCATATAGCGAGTTGATATTCATGAGCGAGGGTGGCGCATAGTCACCTTTCCGCCCTTACGGCGCCTCACTTCTTGTCTCGGCCTCCTGAAGTCGCGACCTGCGTTGCCTGAACCACCGCGCGCTTAGAAGCAAAAGCAAAAGCCAGAGCGACAGCAAAAGCAACGGCAGGAACAGGAACAGCTAACCCTAGACTGCCCCTCTCAATACACCACTGAATGCCCTTTGAGCAGTAGCAATCTACCCCCCACCAGCATTACCCTCGACACCCAATCGGTTAAGCATCAGGTACCGGCATGGCCTTCACCAGCGACTCACTTTCGATATTCCTGGCAGTGCTGGAGGCGGGGTCGTTTTCCGCAGCGGCACGCAAGCTGGGCCGGGTGCCATCTGCAGTGAGCATGGCCATCGCGCAACTGGAAGCGGAACTGGACCTGGCATTGTTCGACCGCACCACCCGCAAGGCCCTGCCCACCAGTGCAGCGCTGGCGCTGGAGCCACAGGCAAGGCAGGTGATCTGCCAGATGAACCTGCTCGACGCCCAGGCCCTGCAACTGCACCAAGGGCTGGAAAAGCGCCTGTCTATCGCCATGGCGCCTGAACTGCAGACAGGGCCCTGGAGCCAACCACTCCAGGCCCTGGCCCAGGAATTCCCTGGCCTGGAAGTCGAGGTGCGTTCGGCCAGTCAGCGCGAAGCCATCCGCTTGCTGCATGAGGGCACCGTGCAACTGGCGCTGGTCTTCGAGCGCCCAGGCATCGACGAGCGAGAGTCGTTTCTGGAAGCCGGCAGCCAGCTGTTGGTGGCAGTCGCTTCCCCGCACCACCCCGCCGGCCTGGATCGCGCTTCGCCTCTGGCAGAAGAGACCTTCGCCGAGCAGCGACAGATCATCGTCGCCTCCGGCAACCCCACCGGCTCAGACCCGCGCATGGTCCTGTCCCGGCGCATCTGGCTGACCGACAGCTACCTGGCCACCCTGGACCTGGTGCAATCAGGCCTCGGCTGGGCGTACTTGCCCCAGCCCCTGGTCGAGCCGCTCATCGCATCCGGTGCGTTGGCAGAGGTGCGGTTCGACAACATGGCCAGTCGCCTGCGCTTGTGGGTGGACATCATCTGGGTCAAGCCTCGACCGTTGGGCTTGGGCGCACGGCGGTACCTGGACACCGTACGCAAGCTGTTCGAGAAGGACCCGCCAAGGGCCTGAACCCACCCCGGGCACAGGCACTGGTCACTGCACGGGGGCAATCAGCCGGTACCCTACACCTGCCTCCGTGGCGATGAAGCGCGGCGCCATCGGGTCATCGCCCAGCTTTTGCCGCAGGTGCCCTATCACGATGCGCAGGTAATGCGTGTCACCCACATGGGTTGGCCCCCAGATATCCTTGAGCAGTTGTTGCTGAGTGATAACGCGCCCGGGGTAAGCCGCCAGCTGGGCCAGCAGGGCGTATTCCTTGCGGGTCAACGTCACTTCGGCCCCCTGCAGGGTCACGCGACGCAAGGCGAGGTCGACGGTCAGCGGCCCGATGCTGACCGAGGCCTGCTGCACGCCTGCCTGCGGCGATTGCCGTAGCAGCGCGCGGATCCGTGCAAGAAACTCCTGGATGCCGAAGGGCTTGGTCACGTAGTCATTGGCTCCGCCGTCCAGGGCATCGACCTTCTGCACCTCGCTGGCGCGCACCGACAGGACCATCACAGGCACCGTGCTCCATTGCCGCAGCTCGCGCAGAACGTGCTGGCCGTCCATGTCGG
Organism: uncultured Pseudomonas sp.; assembly: GCA_963529135.1. Classification (GTDB taxonomy): domain Bacteria; phylum Pseudomonadota; class Gammaproteobacteria; order Pseudomonadales; family Pseudomonadaceae; genus Aquipseudomonas. The sequence goes on from CAURYQ010000044.1 coordinate 1,867, forward strand.
GCAGGCCCAGGTCGAGGATCACCAGATCAGGCTTGCCCAAGGCAGCCTGAGCCAAGCCCTGCTCGCCGTTTTCCGCTTCAAGGACCTTGTAGCCTTGGGAAGCCAGGCTGATGCGCAGGAACTTGCGGATCTGAGGCTCGTCATCGATGACGAGCAACGTGGCGGCCTGGCTCATGGCATGTCGCTTCCGGTGTCGGGCTGGATGGGCAGCGGCAAGCATAAGGTGATACAGGTACCAAGACCATCGATGCCCTCACCTACCCTGATCTGCCCCCCATGTGCCCCGATCATGCCTTGGCAGATCGCCAGGCCCAGGCCAGTTCCCTGGCCGCCACGATCACCTCGTGCAGCGGTGTAGAACATGTCGAAGATCTTGTCTCGATCCGCTGGCACGATGCCGGGCCCTTCATCGCTAACGGCGATGTGCAACTGCTGCTCGTGCACCGCCACTTCAATGCGCAGGCGCCCCTGAGTGGGCGAAAACCGCGCGGCGTTCTCCAGCACGTTGACCAGGGCCTGCTCGATCAGGGCGGCATGCACGAACAGCAGCGGCAGGCTGGCCGGTACTTTAATGTCCACCCTCAAGGGTGCCAGCACGGCCCGTAGTCGATGCAGTGCACTGCCGACGATATCGGCAGGTGCTACCCAGTCCCGGGCCAGCTTGAGGCTGCCATGCCCCAAGCGGGTCATGTCCAACAGGTTCTGGATGTAACGGTCAAGCCGTTCGGCTTCGTCACGGGTGCCTTCTAGCAGCTCACGTCGATCCGCCTCGGGAATGGCCTTGCCCAAAGCCAGCAAGCTGTCGATGCTCCCGCGCATGGAGGTCAAGGGGGTGCGCAAGTCGTGGGAGACGGACGCCAGCAAAGCGCTGCGCAGTTGTTCGGTCTCGCCATGCAGGCGTGCCGCTTCCAGTTGCTCGGACAATTGCGCCCGTGCAAGGGCCTGGGCCAACGGCTGAGCCAACGCCCGCAGCAACCGCCGATGCGGGCCGCTGAGCGCCTGGCCTGAGCGCTGACACACCCCCATCAGGGCCAGCGGCTGGCTGTCTACGGTCAAGGGCCACCACCACCAACGCCCGTCCGGCAACGTGTCGCTACTGCGCCCGGCTGCCTGATCATGTTGCCAGGCCCACTGCGCCGCAGCGCGCTCGGTTTCGGTGAGGTGCACGTGATCGCCGCTGGCCGCGCACAGTTGGCCCTGGGCATCGCGCTGCATGATGCACACCTCAACACCATGCCGCCCGCCGAGGTGCTGGTAGGCGGCGTCCAGCACGGCTTGCCGGTCCGTCGCCCCGGTCAGGCGCCGAGACAGGTCCAGCAGCTGGCTGGTCTGCGCCTGGGTCTCGCGCAGGGCCTGCAACTGGCTGCGCTGGCGTGCGGCAAGGTTACCCGTAAGCGCAGCCATGAGCAGGAAGAACACCAGGGTCAGTACATCTTCTTCGCGCTGGATGCTCAGGGAAAAGTTAGGCGGGATGAACAGGAAGTCGTACGTCAGGAAGGACAACAGCGCACACGCCAGCGCAGGCCCCAGGCTGGTGCGCACCGCCACCAGTAGCACGGCCGCCAGGAAGACCAGGGAAATGTTCGGCAGCGCCAGCACGCTGGCCACCGCCCAGGCCAGGCCCGCCGCCAGGCCGGTGGCAGCAAACGCCAGCAGATAGTGCCGCCATGCCCAGCCATGCCGGGCCATACGCCTCGGGGGAGCCCGCAGAACTTCACGGTCTAATACATTGATTTCCAGGCCATGGCTGCCACGCAGAAGCCGCGCTGCCACACCCGCACCAAACAGGCGTCGGCGCAACCGGTCACGAGATTGCCCGACCATCACCACGCTCGCCCGACGTTCCACGGCGTGCTCGATCAGCGTGCGAGCCACCTCGGCAGCGCGCAGCACGACCACCTCTGCGCCCAGGCGCTCGGCCAGTTGCTGGGCGGCTTGCAATCGCTGACGCGCAGCCTCGTCATGCAGGCGACCGTCGTCCACATGGACCAGGCTCCAGGGCAAATGACGACGCTGCGCCACCCGACTGGCATGGCGCACCAGGCGCTCGGCCTGATCGCCCCCGTCCACCCCGACCAGCAGGCGCCCGCGCAATGCCGGCGGCGCGGCACCACCCTGGCGATAGCCTAAGGCAACATCTGTATCGACCTGGGCGGCGGCGGCGTGCATGGCCAGTTCGCGCAGCGCACTGAGATTACGCTGGGAAAAGAACGCGTCGATGGCCGCGCGCGCCTGTTCAGGCACGTACACCTTGCCTTCGCGCAGACGTTGGAGCAGATCGCCCGGGGGCAGGTCTACCAGCAATAGCTCGAAGGCTTCGTGTACCACCCAATCGGGCACCGTTTCGCGTACCTGAACGCCGGTGATGTCGCGTACCTTGTCGTTGAGGCTTTCCAGGTGTTGGACATTGACGGTGGTGTACACGTCAATGCCGGCGGCCAGCAGCTCCTGCACGTCCTGCCAGCGCTTGGCATGGCGGCTGCCCGGCGCATTGCTGTGGGCCAGTTCATCCACCAGTACCAGACTGCCTGGGGCCCTGAGCAGCCCATCGAGGTCCATTTCATCCAAGGTCACGCCGCGATAACGAGTGCGCACCAAGGGTTGTTGGGACAGCCCCGCCAGCAAAGCTTCAGTTTCCGCGCGGCCATGGGTTTCGACCACGCCTGCCAGCACCTCGCGCCCACTGCGCTGCTGGGCATGGGCGTGAGTCAACATCGCAAAGGTCTTGCCCACGCCAGGGGCTGCGCCCAGGAAAACCTTCAGCCGCCCTCGCCCCGGCTGTGGGACGTTTGCCAGCAGCGCGTCGGCGCGGTCGGAATCACTCATGAGCCTTCCTTCACGGCAAGAATCATAGACCCCGCTCCATACGGCTCGATTGTTCCAGCGCCTGGTTCAGAGCCAGTACATTGACCACGGCAGGGCCCACCAATGGGCGCAGCGTGGCGGCTTCCAGCAGACTCTGCAAGCGCTCGACCGGCACCTGCCGCGCTGCGGCTACCCGCGGCAGCTGATACGCCAAGGCCTGCGGCGGCAGGTGCGGGTCCAGCCCGCTGCCTGAGGTGGTGACCAGCGCCAATGGCACCGGCCCTTGCGCCGGCTGGTACCACGCATTGGCCTGTGCCTGGACCCGTTGCACCAGTGCCGGGTTGCCAGGCGAAAGGTTACTCGCGCTGCTGGCCACGGTCGCGAAGTCACCCGCCGAGGGACGTGCCTGAAACCATTCATCACCCTCGAAGCGCTGGGCAATCAAGGCAGAGCCACGCACGCGCCCCTGGTCGTCACGCACCAGGCTGCCATTGGCCTGATAGGGAAAGGCGACCTGGGCGATGCCGGTGACCACCAGCGGGTAAAGCGCACCTGTCAGTACGGTCATCGACAGGACCAGGCTCAGGGCAGGACGTAGATAAGCATGCATGGCGGCCTCCTCAGACCAGGTGCAAAGCGTTGAGCAACAGGTCGATCACCTTGATGCCAGCGAACGGCACGATGATGCCGCCGATGCCGTATATCAGCAGGTTGCGCCTGAGCAGCTGCGCAGCGCTGGCCGCCTGCACCGGCACCCCACGCAGCGCCAATGGAATGAGCACGATGATAATCAGCGCGTTGAACACGATGGCCGACAGAATCGCGCTCTGCGGGCTACCCAGGTGCATGACGTCGAGCGCGCCCAGTTGAGGATAGATCGCCGCGAACAAGGCCGGCAGGATGGCGAAGTACTTGGCCACATCGTTGGCGATGGAGAAGGTGGTCAGCGCCCCGCGGGTGACGAGCAGCGCCTTGCCAACCTGCACCACGTCCAGCAGCTTGGTTGGGTCGCTGTCCAGATCGACCATGTTGGCCGCCTCCCGTGCAGCCTGGGTGCCATCGTTCATGGCCATGCCCACATCCGCTTGAGCCAGGGCGGGCGCATCGTTGGCCCCATCGCCGCACATCGCAACCAGACGCCCGTCCTGCTGCTCCTGGCGAATGCGCGCGAGTTTCTTCTCTGGCGTGGCCTCGGCCAGCACATCGTCCACGCCCGCTTCGGCAGCGATGGCTGCGGCGGTGAGCGGATTGTCGCCGGTCACCATCACGGTCCGGATGCCCAGCTTGCGCAACTCGGCAAAGCGTTCGCGAATGCCGGGCTTGACCACATCCTTGAGGTGAATGACCCCCAGCAAGCGCTTGTCCATGCACACCAGCAAAGGGGTACCGCCTGACTGGGCGATGCGTTCAACCTCTCGGGCAAGGGCTGGCGGCATGTCCGTTCGTTGCATGTCGACGAAGGCCAGGACCGCATCGACGGCGCCTTTACGATAGCGACGTTGCCCCAGGTCGATACCCGACAGCCGCGTCTGGGCCGTGAAGGCTACCGGTGCGTAGTGCCCGGCAGCCGGCTCGACGAAATCATGCAGCTGGCGCAGGTACTCGACAATCGACTTGCCCTCGGCGGTGTCGTCGGCCATCGACGCCAGCAAGGCGCCCTCCTCTAGCTCACGCGCAGCGACCCCGGGCGCGGCGTACAGTGCGCTGCAACGGCGGTTGCCGAACGTGATGGTGCCTGTCTTGTCCAGCATCAGGGTATGCACATCGCCTGCCGCCTCCACCGCTCGTCCTGAGCGTGCGATGACATTCAGGCGCACCAGCCGGTCCATGCCGGCGATGCCGATGGCCGACAGCAGGCCGCCGATGGTGGTGGGAATGAGCGTGACGAGCAAGGCGGCCAGGAAGATCAGCGGCACATTGCCCCCTGAGAAGTGGGCAAAGGGCTGCAGGGTGACGACCACGATCAGGAATACGAGGGTCAAGCCGATCAGCAGCATGTCCAGGGCGATCTCGTTGGGCGTTTTCTGCCGGCGAGCCCCTTCGACCAGGGCGATCATGCGGTCCAGGGTGGAGTCACCTGGGTTGCTGGCGATGCGGATCAGCAGCCAGTCCGACACCAGTCGGGTATTACCCGTCACCGCCGAACGATCGCCGCCGGATTCACGGATGACCGGTGCCGATTCACCGGTGATGGCCGCCTCGTTGACGGCAGCAATGCCTTCGATCACCTCAGCATCGCCTGGGATCATTTCGCCAGCCTGTACCCGCACCACGTCGCCCTGGCGCAGGGACGCGGCCGGCACCGTGTCAAAGCTGCCATCGGGGTTGCGGCGCCTGGCCGAAAGCCCCTGGCTGCCCGCCTTGAGGCTGTCGGCGCGAGCTTTACCCCGGCCTTCGGCCAAGGCCTCGGCAAAGTTGGCGAACAGCACGGTGAACCACAGCCAGGCTGCGATTTGCACCGCAACACCCGTGCTTACGCCATTGCCCGGCGTCAGGCACAGCGCGGTGGTGAGTACGGCAGTGACGGCGACCACCAGCATGACGGGTGAGCGCTTGAGCTGCCGCGGATCGAGCTTGACGAACGCCTGGAGCAGCGCCGGCCGCCACAGTGCGGCCGTTGGCGTTTGCGCGGCTGCGTCTTGTTGGGCCTTGATTTGTGGAATGGGCATGTTCATGGTCAATCCTCAGTAGGCCTGGCTCAAATGGTCGGCGATCGGCCCCAGGGCCAGGGTCGGCAGGAAAGTCAGCCCACCCACCAGCAGGATGGTCAGTAGCAGCAAGGTGGTGAACAGCGGCCCGTGGGAGGGAAAGCTGTTGGCGCCTTGAGGCGCCTGTGACTTGGCCGCCAGGCTACCGGCAAGCGCCAGGACGGGCAGGATGTAGCCGAAACGGCCGATGAGCATCGCCAGACCGATCATGAGGTTGTGGTACACCGTGTTGGCGCCGAAGCCTGCGAACGCCGACCCATTGTTGGCGGCCCCGGAAGTGTAGGCATACAGCAACTGACTGAAGCTGTGAGCGCCGGGGTTGCTTACCGCGGCGGCCGGCCCTGGCAAGCTGACGGCGATGGCTGCCAGTATCAGCACACCGACCGGCATCACCAGCAACGTCGCCACCAGCAGCCGTACCTCACGGGCTTGGAGTTTCTTGCCCAGGTATTCCGGCGTGCGGCCGATCATCAGGCCACACAGGAACACGGCGATCAGCACGAACAGCAACATGCCATACATGCCCGCCCCGACACCGCCGAAGATGACTTCGCCGACCATCATGTTGACCATCGCCACCATGCCGGTCAGCGGGTTGAGGCTGTCGTGCATGGCATTGACCGAACCGTTGGAGGCTGCCGTGGTGGTGACCGTCCACAATACCGAGCCCGTGGAGCCGAACCGGCTTTCCTTGCCCTCCAGAGGCGGTGCCTGCTCTACCAGGCTGGCTTGCAATGCAGGGTTGGGCTGGTGTTCGGACCACAGGGCCGAGGCGCCGCCCAGCAGAAACAGCGCAAGCATGCAGGCCACGATGGCGCGGCTCTGGCGCAGGTCCTTCACGTAGTGGCCGAACATGAACACCAATGCCACCGGGATCAGGATGATCGCTGACACCTCGAAGAGGTTGCTCCACGCTGTCGGGTTTTCGAACGGGTGGGCCGAATTCACACCGAAGAAGCCCCCACCGTTGGTACCCAGCTGTTTGATCGCGATCTGGCTGGCCGCCGGCCCGAGCGGGATCACTTGGTCGGCCCCTTGCAGTGTCAGGGCGTGGGCATAGTCGCTGAAGGTCTGCGGCACCCCCTGCCAGACCAGCAGCAGCGCCAGCAGCAAGGCCATGGGTAAAAGGCCATAAAGCGTGGCACGGGTCATGTCCACCCAGAAATTACCCAGCACGGCGCTACTGCGCCGGGCGATGCCGCGGCACAGGGCAACCAGCACGGCCAGCCCCGTGGCAGCGCTCACGAAGTTTTGCACGGTCAAGCCGAGCATCTGGTTCAGGTAACTGATCGACGCCTCGCCACTGTAGGCTTGCCAGTTGGTGTTGGTAACGAAACTGACGGCCGTGTTGAAGGCCAGCGACCACTCGAGGCCGGGCAGGTGCTGTGGGTTGAGCGGCAGGTAGCCTTGCCCAAGCAGCGCGCCGAACAACAGCACGAACCCACCCAGGTTGAAAACCAGCAGCGCCAAGGCGTATTGGCGCGAATCCTGCTGCTGCGCGGGGCAAACCCCAGCAAGGCGATAGCAGGCCTTTTCGACCGGCCCCAACATCGGCGTAAGCCAAGTGCGCCGGCCCTCCATGACATTGAAGTAGAACCGGCCCAGCCAGGGGGCCGGTAGCAGGACGATGGCGAAGAATGCCACCAGCAAGGCGATGTCGTATGCGTGCATGGCGGCCCCTTAGCTGCGGTCGGCGCGCAACAGCGCTGTCAGCAGATACACCGCCATGGCCACCGCGATCAGCAGTGACAACCCTTCGAGTGCGCTCATGAAAAATCCCCGTCGATGCGGCAACTGCCGCTTGACGGGGATTTTCAGTCACGCCAGCGTAAAGGCTCGAGATCGAGACGGCCGGCCTTGCATAAAGAACGCGTAAAGAAACGGTTTGGACCAGGCGGCAACGCTAGGCACCTGGGGTGGGCTGCACGTTGCGGCTCCAGTCCAGCAGCAGGCTGTACCCAATGGCCAGTAGCGTCGGCCCGATGAACAGGCCGATGAAGCCGAAGGCGATCAACCCGCCGAAGACACCGAGCAGCACGATCACCAACGGCAGGTCGCCGCCACGGCTGATCAGGTAGGGTTTGAGCACATTGTCCACGCCGCTGATGACGAAGGTGCCCCAGATACCCATGAATATCGCCATGCCGTATTCGCCCTTCCACACCAGCCAGCCGGTCACCGGTAGCCAGGCCAACGGCGGGCCCATGGGGATCAGGCTTAACATGAAGGTGATCAACCCCAGCACGATGGCACCAGGCACACCGGCAATCAGAAAACCGATCAATGCCAGCAGGGCTTGCGCCGCCGCCGTACCGATCACACCGTTGACCACTCGCTGTACCGTACCGGCCACCAGGTTCAGGTAATACTCGGCGCGCTCGCCAGTGAGCCGGTGCAGCAGCCGCAGCACGAACGCCGATAACCGTGGGCCGTCGCGGTAAAAAAAGAACACGAAGACCAGGCTCAGGGTCAGTTCCAGCACACCACTGCCGATCTGTGCACTGCGCGCCAGCAACCAGTTGCCCACCTGCCCCAGGTAGGGTTTGACCGAAGCCAGCAACGCAGCGCCCTGTTGATCCAGCGATGCCCACCAACTGGCCATGCGTTCGCCCACCAGTGGCACGTCAACCAGCCAGGCTGGCGCATCAGGCAGGCCATCGACCTGAACGTCGCGCACGAACAACGTCGCATCCCGAATGTGATCGGCCAGGTTGAACCCCAGCCAGACGAGAGGCAGCGCCACGATGAGTATCCAGGCGCAAGTCAACAGGCCGGCTGCAAGGGTTTCTCGCCCACCCAGCACGCGGGTGAGAAAACGCATCAGGGGCCAGCTGGCGAAAGCCAGGATGGCGCCCCACAACAGCGCCGAGATGAAGGGCGCCATTACCCATAGACCGGCGCCCAGTAACGCCAGCAGGAGGATCTGAATCAGCAGGCGATCATTGTCAACCATGGTCTTGCTCGTCAACGAATCAGTTCGAGGTGCAGGCCATCGGTGGGCGAATCGCCGATCTCCAGACGGGCGCTGCGTACACCAGCCTTTATCAGTGCTTCACGCCAGCGTTCGGCCTGGGTGCCGCTGAGGGTGGCGCGCAAGGTGCTGTCCAGGTTGAGGCTGCGCGCAAGCAGGGTGGCCCAGGCCGCCTGTGGCTCGTTCAGATCGGGGTAGTCGAGTTTGCCGGTGTCGCGCATTTCACGCAGCACGGTGGCTGGGGTGGGCAGCAGCTCCCCCAGCGGGCTCGCCGCGACGAACTCTTCGACGTGCAGGTACGCACGGCGGTTGCCACGGGTGACGCTGTAGAGCGCGACCAGGGTGTCGGCCTGTTCGGCAGATCGGCGCAGCAGGATGAATGCCTGGCGTTCATCACCGCCGTTGAGTCGGGCATTGGCGAAAACATCGTTGGCCCAGAGGCTGGCCTCGCCACAATCACGGCCCTGGCACCAGAACAAGGGATATCCGCCTTCTTGCTGCAAGGTCTCGCGCGCACGCGTGAAGGCCTCCCGTGCAGATCGCTCCACGGGCAGCTCATAGGTCGTGGAGCTGACCTGGCCTCGGCTCTCTACCTTGTCCTCGACCCGCAGCCGGCCGCTGATCTTGCGCAGTGGGCCCAGGGGGTAGACGCGCTCCTGCTCTACAGCAGGCCGCTGGTCGACGATCTTGGCGTCCACGGGCACCGGCAGGCTCACAGCCCATAGCCCGGTGCTGGCAAGCAGTGCGCCGCCAGCGAGCAGGCAACGCAAGGCGGCAAGCGTATTCATAGGCAAACCACGCGGTGCTCGGCGTCATTGTGAAGCATGTACATGTCTGGCAATTGCATGGTTGTCTCCCTGATCAACCCGCCAAGCCTCGACACTTGTCCGGTGCAAGTCAAGCAAAGCCAAAGAAGCGATTGAAACAGTCTGCTACAAGCATTGCGCCCTGCTCATCGTTCAGGTGCAGGTGATGGTCACCGGGCAAGGTCACCTGTTCAAAGGGTAGCTGCTCCAGCAACGCCTCGCGACGCGCCAGCATGCCTTGTGCTGCCACCACCAGGCAGGTGGGGCATTTCACGCTCTGCACGTAGGCCATCACCTGGCCCTGCGTCAGGCGCACGGGTGATGGCAAGGTCAGGCGGCTGTCACTGCGCCAGCTGTATCCCCCCGCCACGGGCATCAGCCCGCGCTGCGCCAGCAGCTCTGCCGCTTCGCGGCTCACGGCGACCAAGCCTTTCATCCGCGCCTCCACACCCTGATCCTGGGTGCTGTACACCGACTTGCGCTTGGTATCGAGGCGCAGTTGTGCGCGCAGCGCCATACCCAGGCGCTCGGCTGCATCCTGCTCCTCGCCGGTAGGCGCAATGACGCCATCGATGAGCGCCAGATGGCTGACGCGTTCAGGCAGTGCCGCGGCCAGTTGCACGCAGACGATCGCCCCCAGGGAATGCCCGAGCAGGGCGAAACGCTCCCAGCCAAGTTCCTGGGCTGCGCGCATCACATCGAAGGCGTAGTCGGCCAGTGCGTAGGTGGCACCCGGGGGGCGATGCTGCGAATGGCCATGGCCGGCCAAGTCCAGCGCCACGATGCGCAGGCCTTGGAGGCGCGGGGCCAGGCGCGCGAAGCTGTTCGCATTGTCGAGCCAACCGTGCAGCGCAATCACCGGCAGACCGTCCTCGGGACCGAATACATGCCCGGCCAGCTCGATATGCCCCAGGTTCAGGCGTATTTCTTCAACCTGCACGCTCATGCCTGCCCCCAACGGTCGAATAGGCCCTTGATCAGGCTGGCCGTATCTTCCGGGCGCTCCAGCGGGAACATGTGTCCACCCGGTACGCTGTGGTATTCGCCCCTGGGCATGCTGCGCACGGCCAACGCGTGATGGCGGCGAACCACCGTGCTGCCTTGGCCACGGACCATGGCCAGCGGCAGCTGCAACTGGCATGCAGGCGCAGGGCTCACGTGCGGCACGTTGCGGTAGATGTTGATCTCGGTGGCAGGGTCGAAGCGCAGGCACAACCCTCGCTGCTGCTCGTGCAAACCGTGCTCGACGTAGGCATCCAGGCAATCCGGGTCGAAGTGGCGAAACAGCGACCTGCTGGCGAAATACGAGCGGGCACTGTGCCGATCTTCGAATTCGGCGCGCCGACCCAATGTACGGCCGGCCGGCGTGATGCGGTCGATCAGGCCCAGGTGCTTGGCGGCACGCAACAGCCACTGATCTGCACGGGTGAGCACGGGCGAGTCGAGCATGACCACACCGCGGTAGAGGTCCGGCCGCCGCAGGGCCGCGTGCAGGTGCAGGACACCGCCCAAGGAATGGCCTACGCCCCACACTGGCTCGGGTTGCTGCTCAAGGTGATACAACAGCTCGTCCACCAGGCTCTGCCAGTTGGCGTCCACCGGAAACCGCGGGTCATGCCCATGCAGGGGCAAGTGCTGCACGGGGTAGTCCGGCGCCAAGGCGGCGAAAAGCTTGCCATAGGTCGCCGACGGAAACCCGTTGGCATGGGCAAAGAATATCGGTTGCGGCATGACAGGTTTCCGGGCGCAGGTGATGGCCCATTGTGGTGACCCGCCAGGGATCAGGCAACGTTCGGAAAGGTCATCGGCAAGGGCAATCAGGTCATGCCGACTTATCGAAGCTGCCCAGCGAGCGGCGCAGACACGCCTTGATGAAGGCTTGATGGCTCTCCAGCGCCTCGCGCGCCAGGCGCTGGTCATCAGGCCCCAGATCAAGTCTGCGCAGCGCCAGGCAGCTGGTCTGCATCAAGTGGGCGACACGCGTGCAGGCCTGCTGCAAAGCAAGCAGCTCGTCCTTGGCCTGCTGACGCCGGGTGGGCTCAAGGGACGCGTTCGCATCGATCCTGCGCATCAAGTGATAGAACCTGGCCTCGGAAACCTCCCGCAACAGGCTATGTTGAGCGTGATCCAGAGCAATGCCTTGCTCGACCTTGTCGGTGGTGGTTTGCAGGTCCAGCGATGACAATAATTTCCACATTTCGCCCGTCATCAAACCAACCTTGTGCATGTCCTTTGCGACAAAGCTAGCAAGATGCTATTAGTTGAAACAACTGACAAAAATGCCAGTTGCCACCGGGCAGCTTGATGGCCTTCGCCACACAGTGATCAGCCAGGCGTTTGCAGAGTCCGTAGGGTCATCAGCCCTGCCAAGGGCCAATCGCCGTCGAGCTCCGCCAGGCTGGCCGTGCTCATCGGTGCCGGCCGCTGAAAATGGCCATGCTCGAGCAGCCCGACCAAGTGCCCGACCAATGGCTGATGACTGACCAACAACACCTGATCCAGGCCTAGCCGTTCGATCTCACCGATCACCCGCTGCACATCACTGTCGGGCGTTAGCCAGGGCACAGTGCGCACTGAATCTTCGAACCCCAGCGCTTCACGGACCAGGCCAGCGGTTTGCTGCGCCCGGACGTAAGGGCTGGCGATGATCGCCTGCAATGGCTTGCCGGCCAGATGTGCAGCGCTGCGCAGGACCTGCTCGCGCCCATGTGCGGTCAAGCGCCGTTCGGCATCGCTGTTGGCGCGCGGCTCGGCTTCACCATGGCGTAACACCCACAGGTTCACAGCTTGGGCTCTTGGTCACGGGTGCCGGGCGTGGGTACTGCAGCCACGTGGGGCGCCTCACCCTCCGCCGCGCGAGGTGCTGGCCAATCGGTGAACGGCCAAGGCTTCTGGTCGCTGTGAAAGGTGCCGAAACGCCCGATCTGCGCCAGATACTGGCTCAGGCTATCGCCGAAGTTCATCAAGCTGGCGCTGGGTGCACCGTAGATCAGTCGATAAATCAACTGGACCACTACGAGCCCGGCCAACAACAACTCGGCCAGTTGCCAAATCACCAGGAAGACCAGCATCCAGACGACGCGCAGGATCAGGGACTCACGCTGGGCGTGCTCAGGTGTATCGTTCATGTACCGCTCCTTGCTGTTTTGCCAGCGCTACACCGGGATCAGTTGAAACCGCTGGTGGATATGAAATCGACATCCGTCTTCGGCTCGGCGTTCATCAAACGCTCGATGACCTGGTTCAGCGTGCGGCCTTCGAACAGGATGGCATGCAGGCCGGCGACCAGGGGCATGTAGACCTGGGCCTGCTGGGCCTTGGTCTTGAGCACTCTCAAGGTATTGACGCCCTCTGCCACCTCGCCCAGCCGGCTCACGGCCTCATCCAGGGTCAGGCCCTGGCCGAGCGCGTAGCCCACCTGGTAATTGCGACTCTTGGGCGAGGAGCAGGTCACGATCAGGTCGCCGACGCCGGCCAAGCCAAGGAACGTCATGGGGTTGGCACCCTGGCTGACCGCGAACCGGGTCATCTCGGCCAAGGCGCGGGTGATCAACATGCTCTTGGTGTTTTCGCCCATGCCCAGCGCCACGGCCATGCCGGCAATGATGGCGTAGACGTTCTTGAGGGCGCCGCCGAGTTCCACGCCGAAGCGGTCGCTGCTGGCATAGACGCGGAATGTCGTGCCATGCAGCACTTCCTGCACCTGCTGGCACAAAAGCTCGTCTTCGCTGGCTACCACGGTGGCAGTCAAAGCATGCTCGGCAATTTCTCGGGCAAGATTGGGCCCGGACAGCACGCCAATCCGCGCTTGCGGGGCGATCTCCTCGACGATCTGACTCATCAGCTTGAAGGTCTGCGCCTCGATCCCTTTGGTGAGACTGACCAGCCCCTTGCCACGCAGCAGGTCGGCGTGCGGGGCCAGTACGCTGCGCAAGGCACTGGAGGGCAATGCCACGAACACCAGGTCGCAGGCCTTGAGCGTGGCCAGCAGGTCATTGACCGGCTCTACCCCGTCATGCAGCCGAATACCCTTGAGATAGCGTGGGTTTTCACGATGCTCGCGCATGGCCTGGGCCTGCACCGGGTCGCGCATCCACTGGCGCACTGGCACGCCGTTCTGTGCCAGCAGGTTGGCCACGGCAGTGCCGAAGCTGCCGCCGCCCAGAACTGCAACAGGTTGCTGATCAGTCATATCCAATCCGTTAACACCTAAAATAAATGGCGACGGGCGCATTATACGGCTCACCTGCCCCGCGCCAAGGCCAGTCAGGCATCGTTCACCCAGCTTGCGTACCCAGGCCGTGCTCGGCAGGCATCAATAGCGCCGCAGATCACTGGCAAAACCGCAAAGTTCATTTACCATGCCGGTTTACCCACGATACAAGGCCGCTCCGTGCTCCCTGGCTCGCCTCCTTATCCGCGGCTGCTCCTGTTGACCGCCCTGATCGGTGCACCCGCGCTGGCGGATGACTTGTTCATCGGCAACAGTGACCTGCCACAGGTTTTGACTGCAACACGCCTCAAACAATCCCCGGCTGCGGTGCCAGGGAGCATGACCGTGCTCGACAGCGCCTTGATCCGCGCCAGCGGCGCACGCGACATCCCCGAGCTGCTAAGGCTGGTTCCGGGCATGATGGTCGGCTACGTGACGGGCAATCAGCCAACCGTCAATTACCACGGCAGCAACGTCAACGAAGCACGTCGCATGCAAGTGCTGATCGACGGCCGCTCGGTGTACCGGGCTGGGTTGGCCACGGTGGACTGGAGCGACATTCCCCTGGCGCTGGAAGACATCGACCGCATCGAGGTATTCCGAGGCCCAAACACCGTCAGCTACGGCGCCAATGCGCTGATGGCCGTGGTCAATATCCTCACCCGCAGCCCCGCCGACAGCCATGGCACGCGCCTGAAAGTCACGCGCGGGCAGAACGGCATCGACGATTTCTATGCCAGCCAAGGCTTTGGCTGGGACAGCGGCGACATGCGCCTGTCGCTGTCGGGCCAACAGGACGACGGGTTCGACCATGACCAGTTCGACCAAAGCTACCGTGATGGCCGCCGCGCTACCCGTTTCAACCTCAGCGCCAGCCACACCCTGGCCGTGGACCAGAGCCTGGATTGGCAACTGGCCGCCAAGGAAGGCACCAACCAGCGGCCGTATACGTACCAGCCGGTGTTCCCGTTCGTTACCCAGCGAGGCAAGGACGCTGACGTCAAGGCCATGGACTATGCAGGCTCGGTGCGCTGGAACATCGACTTTGCCGCTGAGCACAGCCTGTATGTCCAGGGTTCGGCGCAGCATTTCGACCGCCAGCAGGTCTGGCGAGCCTGCGATGCGGCGCTGTCCTTCAGCCCCGAACTCACCCGCCTCTGGCAGATGAATCCCAATTACGCCGAACGGGTAGCCCGCGGCGCCAACAATCCGCCGCCCAGCAGCAACCCTCAGGAGCAGGCTCTGGTCGATGCGATCAAGGCGCAATGGAACGATCAGGGCGGCAGTGACGTGGTGTGCGGTGATGTCGACCAGAGTACGCGCGAAACCCGCTATGACCTGGAAATACAGGACACCTACAGCCTGACCGACAGCCTGCGCCTGCTCAGCGGCATGAACTATCGCTATGATCGTGCCGACTCGCAGACCTACTTCAACGGCAGCGTCGATGACCAGACCTGGCGTCTTTTCGGGCAACTGGAGTGGCGGGCCGATGAGCACTGGATCGTCCAGGGCGGGGCCATGTTCGAAGATTCGCGGCTCTCCGGCAGCTCGCTCACCCCACGCCTGGCGGTGAACTACCTGATCACCCCGCGCCATGGCCTGCGCGCCGTCTACTCCGAGGCGGTACGTTCGCCAGACATGTTCGAAAACAACGTCAACTGGAGCTACACCGTCAAGAACCTCATGCCCTATGCATTCGGCCAGCAGCATGGCGAATATTTCGTCAAGACCCGTGGCCCTGGCGATCTGGAGCAAGAGCATATGCGCTCGCGTGAAGTGGGCTACAACGGCTACTTCAGCGATCTGGACCTGAGCATGGACCTCAAGGTGTTCTACGACGAAATCACCGGCATGATCAGCGAGCCGCTCAAGAACAATCAATACATCGCCAGCAATGCAAACCGGGCGCGCTTCAGTGGCAGCGAGGCTCAGTTCGATTGGCGCCCTACCCTGCGCGACCGACTGCGCTTGACCTTCGCCCATGTCGACGCCTGGGCCAGCAACCCGGCAGACCGCACTCTTAGCGCCAGCAACAGCGGTTCAGCCGGCTGGATGAGGGACTGGGGCAATGGCTGGTCGAGTGGTGCCTTCTACTATGGCGACGATGCCCTCAACCAGTACCGCTATGAACGCCTGGATCTGCGCGTGGCCAAGCGCTGGCGCGTATATGGGAGCAACCTGGAGCTGGCAGCCCTGTGGCAGCAGCGCCTTGACGACGAGCCGACCACCGCCGTGCAGAACCGCTATGACAGCCGTCATCGGCTGAGCGTGAGCGCGGAGCTTGAGTTCTGATGGTCAGGTTGCTGCGCCTGTTGGTGTTCTGGCTGTGGCCGCTGGGGCACCTGTCGGCCACTGAGATCCTCTTGGTCGGCGCCCAGGACCAGCCTGGCATCCGCAGCTTCATCGCGGCGCTGGAAAGCCGGCGCCCCAACGATCATGTGCATTTTCAGGCCGCCAACGAACTGCCCCCACCGGGCAAGCTCAACCAGGACCTGCGCCTGGTATTGCTCGATGACGACGCACTTCAGTGGCGCCTGTCGCAAACCGCCGGGCCTGCGGCCTTGGCCATGAGGGTCAGCCGGGTGCAGGTGCAACAGCGCCTGGGAAAGTCGCGCCCCGGGTTTCTCACCTTGTTGTGGAGCGACCCGCCGTTGGACAGGCAGCTGCGCCTGGCCCGCTACCTGCTCCCGCAAGCCCAGCGCGTCGGGGTTCTGTACGGTGAGCACAGTGGTTTTCTTCTCGATGAACTGCGCCGCGCCGCTCAGCCGCTTGGTCTGGAAATCGTGGCCCAGGCCTGGCCAGACCCACGCGACAGCCGCCCGCTGCAACATCTGCTGGGCAGCAGCGACGTGCTGCTTGGGCTCGATGACCCAGACCTGTACAACTCCAAGACAGCGAAAAACCTGTTGTTGAGCAGTTATGGCCGACAAATGGCCCTGATCGGCCCCAATGCGGGGTTCGTCCGCGCTGGCGCACTGGCCAGCACCTACAGCGATCAGGAGGACTGGCTGACCGTGCTCGACCATCTGCTCGGTCAGGCGCCTGCGCGTTGGCCTCGCAGCCTGTACCCGAGCCAGTTCGGGGTCAGCGGCAATCAGCAGGTGGCGCGGGCCTTGGGCCTTGAGCCAATTGACCCCGAAGCTGCCGCCCAGGCCTTGGCTGCTGGAGAACGTAACCCATGACCAGGCGCCTGAACTGGGACATTCACACGCGCACGCAGATCATCAGCCTGGGCCCGGCGTTGCTGCTGACGTTGCTGTTGATCAGCTTCTTCACCTTCGTGCGCATCCAGGACTTGCGTCAGGAGCTCAACCACACCGGCCAACTGATCGCCAACCAGCTGGCGCCCGCCTCCGAATACGGGGTCATCTCGGGCAATAACGAAGTGCTCGAGGGCCTGATGCGGGCCACCCTCAGCATTCCCCACGTGCGGTTCCTGGAAGTACAGGACAGCCGCAACCACATTCTGGTGTACGTGGAGCAGTCCGACGAGAGCATCAACCGCGCCCAGCAGGTGGAGGTGTTTCAAGCGCCGATTCGCTTGCAGCAAATCCGGCTCGAGAGCGATTTCCTGCAAGAAGGCCTGGCCGCTGCCCCGGCCATTGGCGACGATTACCTGGGCCGGGTAATCGTCGGCATGTCGGATGATGCATTCAGCCAGCGCCAGCAGGAAATCGTGATCAAGGCTGCGGTGCTGGCGTTGTTCGCGCTGCTGTTCACCTTCTTGCTGGCCCGGCGCCTGGCGCTTAGCCTGGCCAAGCCGATCAGCGACATGGGGCATGCCGTCAAGGCCATTGCGCAGGGTCAATACGACACGCCGGTGCCGGTGGTGGACGACAGCGAACTGGGGCATCTGGCCCGCCACATCAATAACCTGGCACAGGCACTCGAACAGGCCAGTGCCGAACAGAAGAAGGCCATTGCCGAGCTGATTCAAGCCCGTGAGGAAGCCGAGCAGGCCAACCGGGCCAAGTCGGACTTCCTGGCCATGATGAGCCACGAACTGCGCACGCCGCTCAACGGCGTACTGGGCATGCTGCAATTGCTCGAAACCACCCCAATGAGCAGCGAGCAGGCCGATTACACGGCGGTGGCGAGCGAATCGACAGGGCATCTGCTACGGGTGATCAATGACATCCTCGACTTCTCCCGGATCGAACGCGCGGCCTTGCAGCTGGAACATATCGATTTCAACCTCGGCGAGTTGATCACCCACTGTGTTCAGTCGTTCCAGCATGCCGCGCAACAGCAAGGCCTGGCGCTGGACCTGAGCCTTTCCGACGACATCGCCCAACTACAGGTGAACGGCGACCCGACCAGGATCAGACAGATACTGCTGAACCTGATCGGCAACGCACTGAAGTTCACCGAGCAGGGTCAGGTGCGGGTCGAAGCACGTTGGCAGCACATGGATGAGCAGCGCATCTGGTTCACCTGCAGCGTGCATGACACGGGCATCGGGATCGACAGCGACCGCCTGGAAATGATGTTCGTGGCATTCCAGCAGGCCGACAGCTCGATTTCTCGCCGCTATGGCGGTACCGGCCTGGGCTTGTCCATCGCCCGTACGCTGGCCGAACGCATGGGCGGGCATCTGCATGGCCAGAGCCTCGAAGGCCACGGCTCGACCTTTACCCTGGAGATGCCGCTGGTGCTGCGGGCATCGGCGCGCATCGCAAGCGGCGCGCAGGCCCCGGGGCAGGTCTGCTGGCCCGAACGCACCCGGGTGCTGCTGGTCGAAGACAACCTCGTCAACCAGAGTGTCACCGAAGCCATGTTGCGTAGCCTGGGCGTGGACGTGAGCCTGGCCGATGACGGGCAGCAGGCCGTCGAGCAGGTACGGCTGCATCGGTTCGCTGCCGTCTTCATGGATTGTGGGCTGCCCTACATGGATGGCTATGAGGCCACGCGCCAGATGCGCGGGCTGAGCAACGGTGCGCACGTACCGATCATCGCCTTGACCGCCAATGCATTGCAGGGCGATCGCGAACGATGCATCGCTGCCGGGATGGACGACTACCTGAGCAAACCCCTGCGCCGCAGTGAATTGCAGCAGGCACTGGAGCGCTGGCTGCCAGGACAGGCAACCGCGACTGGCGATAAATGCTAAAGTGCGGCAGTCTTAAACACTGGACAGGACTCCTTTCGGACCTGAAAATAGACGTTTCAGTGCACACCTGTACTTCTTTCGACAGGTGCGCTGTGACTTTCACTACAACGCAATAGTCTACCTGTAGGCTGCCGCCCCGTTCGCGATGCGTGACGGGCCGGCCGGGAAGATTCATCCCCTGCCGCAGGGGGTTATTGAGGAGCTCGCATGACCAAACAACACGCCTTTACTCGGGAAGACCTGCTGCGCTGCAGTCGCGGTGAGCTGTTCGGCCCAGGTAATGCGCAACTGCCCGCCCCCAACATGCTGATGGTCGACCGCATCACGCACATCAGTGCCGAAGGTGGCAAGTATGGCAAGGGTGAGCTGGTCGCCGAGCTGGACATCAATCCTGACCTGTGGTTCTTCGCCTGCCATTTCGAAGGCGACCCGGTGATGCCAGGCTGCCTGGGCCTGGACGCCATGTGGCAGTTGGTCGGTTTCTTCCTCGGCTGGCAGGACCTGCCGGGCCGCGGCCGCGCGCTGGGTTCGGGCGAGGTGAAATTCTTCGGCCAGGTCCTGCCGACCGCCAAGAAGGTGACCTACAACATTCACATCAAGCGCGTGCTCAAAGGCAAGCTGAACATGGCCATCGCCGATGGTTCGGTCAGCGTCGACGGCCGCGAGATCTACACCGCCGAAGGCCTGCGGGTCGGCGTGTTCACCTCCACTGACAACTTCTAAGGGTTATTCGCATGCGCCGCGTCGTTATCACTGGTCTGGGCATCGTGTCGTGCCTGGGCAATGACAAAGCTACCGTCACCGAAAACCTGCGCAACAGCCGTCCGGGCATTCGTTTCAACCCGGAATACAAGGAAATGGGGCTGCGTAGCCAGGTGTCCGGCTCGATCGACCTCAACCTCGAAGAACTGATCGACCGCAAGGTCTTCCGCTTCGTCGGCCATGCAGCCGCCTACGCCTACCTGGCGATGGCCGACGCGATCAAGGATTCGGGCCTGAGCGAAGAGCAGGTGTCGAACCCACGAACCGGCCTGATCGCCGGCTCCGGCGGCGCGTCGACCCTGAACCAGATGGAAGCGCTGGACATCCTGCGCGAGAAAGGCGTCAAGCGCGTCGGCCCCTACCGGGTCACCCGCACCATGAGCAGCACGGTCTCGGCCTGCCTGGCCACGCCGTTCAAGATCAAGGGCCTGAACTACTCCATCGCCTCGGCTTGCGCCACCAGCGCGCACTGCATCGGCACCGCCATGGAACAGATCCAGATGGGCAAGCAGGACATCGTCTTCGCCGGTGGCGGTGAAGAAGAGCACTGGAGCCAGTCGTTCCTGTTCGATGCCATGGGCGCCCTGTCGAGCAAGCGCAACGACACGCCCGAGCTGGCCTCGCGTGCGTACGATGCGGACCGCGACGGTTTCGTCATCGCCGGTGGTGGTGGCATGGTCGTGGTCGAGGAACTCGAACACGCCCTGGCCCGTGGCGCGAAGATCTACGCCGAAGTCGTGGGCTACGGCGCCACGTCCGACGGTTACGACATGGTCGCCCCGAGCGGTGAAGGTGCCGTGCGCTGCATGCAGATGGCGCTGTCCACCGTCGATGCACCGATCGACTACCTGAACACTCACGGTACGTCCACGCCGGTCGGCGACGTTGCCGAGATGAAGGGCGTGCGCGAAGTGTTCGGCGACAAGGCACCGGCCATCAGCTCCACCAAGAGCCTGTCCGGTCACTCGCTGGGCGCTGCGGGCGTGCACGAGGCGATCTACTGCATGCTGATGATGGAGAACAACTTCATCGCCGGCTCGGCCAACATCGATGAGCTGGACCCTGCGGTCGCCGATCTGCCGATCGTTCGCCAAACCCAGGAAGACGCCAAGATCGATACGGTCATGAGCAACAGCTTCGGCTTCGGCGGCACCAACGCCACCCTGGTGCTCAAGCGCTGGGAAGGCAAGTGATCCGCTGACGCACCCATGAAGAAGCCCCGACTGGTTCGTTAATGCTGTCTACTTAGGGCCACTTCGCGGCCCATCGCGGCGCAAGGCCGCTCCCACAGAAAAGTGCGCTGGTTTTCAGATGGGGCAGTTCAGGAATACGCTGGCTTCCCGATGGGCTGCACTTACGCCGCACCAAGTGGGAGCGGCCTCGTGCCGCGATGGGCTGCGCAGCAGCCCTGGCAGTATGGGCTGTGAAGCTGAAATCCTTGGGCCGCTGCGCGCCCCATCGCGGCGCGAGGCCGCTCCCACAGGAAAAAGCGCTGGCTCTCAGGTAGGGGGCAGTTTAGGAATACGCTGTCTTCCAGACGGCGGGCAACTACGCCGTACCATGAGCGGCCTCGTGCCGCGATGGGCCGTGAAGCGGCCCCGGCGATCTTAAGTGAACAGTATTACCGACTGGTTCGGGGCTTTTTCATTTGCACCGGGTGCCGGGACCGCATGGGTGCCGGCACCAGCGCCGAGGTCAAGTGCGCTTGGGCAGTACCGCGAGGAAGTTGTCCTTGGCCACCCGCTTGGCGATGTCCTCAGGCAAGGCGTCCAGAAACGGTCGGAAACCCGCCATCTCCTCTCCCAGGCTGCCAAAGCGGCCGACCACATCCGAGCCAAGCATGAAGCGCGTAGGATAGCGTTTCACCAACGCCAACCAGGCTTTGCTCGGCACGCCCTGTCTATCGAGCAGGTAAGGCTTGAGCACGCTCCACGACAGGTCTACGTACAGGTTCGGGTAATCTTCGAGCAGCCGCGTCAGCACGGGTAATAAAAAGTCCATCTGCGTCTGATGCCGATGGATTTCCATGCTACTGCCAGCATGCGCCCAGATGAAGCGCGTATGCGGATGGTTACGCAGCGGCTCTTCAATCTCGGCTAGGTAAAGCGGGTTTCGCTCGCGCTTGGACGTGATGTTGGAATGCAGGAGGACCGGCAAGTCGCGCTCGGCGGCCAGGTGATAGACCCGCGTCATCGCTTCGTTGTTGGCGCGCGGCGTTTCACCACTGGTCAGCGCCGTCAGGTCGTCGTGACGAGTGAACACCTCGCCAATGCCCTGCCACAACCCAGGATAGAGATCGAGCATGCGCTCGATATGGCTCACGGCATTTTTGTCCACCGGGTTGAAGCCGGTCAGGAACGGGTGGAATCGTTTGCGCTGCTCTTCGGGCAACTGTTCAACAGCGGCCGCCACATAGGTGTCGGTGGCACTGTACCAATAGGCATCTGCATCATCACCAGCGTAATAGCGAGGGCGTTTGGGCTCGTCTTCGTGCCATTTCTTGGCGACCGGGATACCCGAGATCATCGACTGATCGATGCCCGCAGCGTCCATGGCCTTGAGCAGCGCCGGCATCCCCTCGGACTCCTGGAAGAAATCGACGTAATGCAGGTGGGCGTCACTGTAGCGGTAGTCACGGGCCTCGACACCCGGACCCAGCCAGGCAGTCAATGCTACGCAGGCCAGTGCTCTGGCGATCATGGTCGGCTTCCTTGTTGAGAGACAAACCTACTAGACCTGCAACCGAGGCATGCGGTTCGCCAGCCTCGCTATTAAAGCAAGGCTGATCGATACCAAGTAGGTCACTTCACCCGGCAAAGGTTTGCCTGACGAGCAGATTGCCCCAGAGCGCTAGCGCTGGAACACCTCGGCCAGCAGATTGTGCATCGCGCGGAAAGCCCGCTCGGACGTGCGACGGTCATACTGGGTCTTGCCAGGCACATTGGCATCCGGATCGGTGAACGAGTGCACTGCCCCGCCATAACTCACCAACTGCCAGTCGACCTTGGCGGCGTTCATTTCATCTTCGAACGCCGGCAATTGTTCCTTGGGCACCAAGGGATCGGAAGCGCCATGCAGTACCAGGACCGAGCCTTTGATGCGTTTGGCGTCTTCAGGGTTTGGGGTGTCCAGGGTGCCATGGAAGGAAATGGCTGCACCTAGGTCGGCCCCCGTACGCGCCAACTCCAGCGCACAGCAGCCTCCGAAGCAGAACCCGAAGGTAGCGACCTTGCCGGGGGCCAATGGCGCCCTCGACTGGCCGAGCAATTGGGCAAGGGCTTCCTGCATGCGCTTGCGCAATTCGGCGCGATCATTTTTGAGCGGCATCATCGCAGCGCCCGCCTCGTCAGCGTTTACAGGGCGAACGTTCTGCCCATAAAGATCGACGAGCAGCACCACATAACCTTGCGCTGCCACCTCCCTGGCGATGCGCTCTGCCCCCTCGGTGACGCCCATCCAGTTGGGCGCCATCACCAAACCGGGGCGGCCCTGAACGCCTGGCTCATACGCCAGACGGCTTTCGAACGTTTTGCCGGACAGGTGGTAGACCAGCGATTCGACGACTACCTTGCTCATTCTGTACTCCTCAGGCTGCACCATGAAAAAAGCCCGCCGAAGCGGGCTTTAGCCATACGTCAATTCAAGCAGACAACTCGACCAACAGCTTGTTCAGACGCCGCACATAGGCTGCTGGGTCCTTCAAGCTATCACCGGCTGCCAGGGCCGCCTGATCGAACAGAATATGCGACAGCTCGGCAAAGCGGTCCTCGCTCTGCTCGTGATCGAGTTTCTCGATCAGCGGGTGGGTTGGGTTGAACTCGAAAATTGGCTTGGAGTCAGGCACCTTCTGCCCACTGGCTTCGAGAATCTGGCGCATCTGCAGCCCCAGGTCCTGTTCGCCAATGGCCAGGATGGCCGGCGAATCGGTCAAGCGGTGAGAGACGCGAACCTCGGCCACGCTTTCGCCCAATGCGCTTTTCAGGCGCTCGACCAGGCCTTCCTTGTCCTTGGCGACTTCCTCCTGAGCCTTCTTGTCCTCTTCGGTATCGAGTTTGCCCAAGTCCAGGTCGCCACGGGCGACATCGACGAAGGCCTTGCCATCGAACTCGTTCAGGTAGCTCATCAGCCACTCGTCGATACGGTCGGTCAGCAGCAGTACCTCGATGCCTTTCTTGCGGAAGACTTCAAGGTGCGGGCTGTTCTTGACCTGAGCGTACGACTCGCCGGTGAGGTAATAGATCTTGTCCTGCCCTTCCTTGGCGCGCGCCAGGTAGTCAGCCAGCGACACGCTCTGCTCGCCGCTCTCGTCCTGGGTAGAGGCGAAACGCAACAGGCCTGCGATCTTTTCCTTGTTGGCGAAGTCTTCGGCAGGGCCCTCTTTGAGCACCTGACCGAAGTTCTTCCAGAAACTCTTGTACTGCTCCGGCTCGTTCTTGGACAGCTTTTCGAGCATGTCCAGCACACGCTTGGTCAGCGCAGTCTTCATCGAATCGATGATCGGGTCTTTCTGCAGGATTTCTCGCGACACGTTCAGCGACAGGTCGTTGGAATCCACCACACCCTTGATGAAGCGCAGGTACAGCGGCAGGAAGGACTCGGCCTGGTCCATGATGAACACGCGCTGCACGTACAGCTTCAGGCCGCGGGGCGCTTCACGCTGGTACAGGTCGAACGGTGCACGGGCCGGCACGTAGAGCAGCGAGTTGTACTCGAGCTTGCCCTCGACCTTGTTGTGGCTCCAGGCCAGCGGGTTTTCGAAGTCGTGACCGATGTGCTTGTAGAACTCCTGGTACTCCTCATCCTTGATTTCGGTACGCGGACGCGTCCACAAGGCGCTGGCACGGTTGACGGTTTCCCACTCTTCAGCCGGCTGCTCCTCGCCTTCGGCTGCAGCCTGCTCCTTGGGCAACTGGATCGGCAAAGCAATGTGGTCGGAGTACTTCTTGACCACGTTACGCAGGCGCCAGCCGTCGGCGAATTCCAGCTCGTCCTTCTTCAGGTGCAGGACGATACGGGTGCCGCGCTCGGGCTTGTCGATGGTTGCGACCTCGAACTCGCCTTCGCCCTTGGACGACCAGTGCACACCCTCGCTGGCTGGCTGGCCTGCGCGGCGGCTGTAGACGTCGACCTGGTCGGCAACGATGAATGCGGAGTAGAAGCCCACACCGAACTGACCGATCAGGTGAGAATCCTTCTTCTGGTCGCCCGTGAGGTTCTTCATGAAGTCGGCGGTGCCGGACTTGGCAATGGTACCCAGGTGCGTGATGACGTCTTCACGGCTCATGCCGATGCCGTTGTCCTCGAGAGTGACCGTACCGGCCTCCTTGTCGAAGCTCAGGCGAATCTTCAGGTCGGCATCGCCTTCGAGCAACTCCGGCTTGGCCAAGGCTTCGAAGCGCAGCTTGTCGGAGGCGTCGGAGGCGTTGGAGATCAATTCGCGCAGGAAGATCTCCTTGTTCGAGTACAAGGAATGAATCATGAGGTGCAGCAATTGCTTCACCTCGGTCTGGAAGCCCAGCGTTTCTTTTTGAGTCTCCACACTCATGTTCTTCAAACTCCGATCTGATGGCAGTGGTCGCCAAGCAACACGGGTGGCTGCATTGACGGCGGATGTCATGCAGATGGGGGCTGACCGGATGATTTCAAGGGCTCACCGGATTCGATCTTGAAATGAGCCCCTTTGATGACGCCAACCGCACCACCTGACTTGCAACAGGCGGTACATTGGCCAGGCGGTCGAGCCGAGTGTGATCGCTGTAGATGGACACCTACCGGGAATGATCAGCGACAAGGCAGTGCGCAACCAAAGGTGCACTGCCATGGCTGTTGCAGTTGCATGATCCCTGCCCGATAACCTGCCGCTAGTGCGAAACACTGGTGACAGCCGGAAGTTCAGTTTCAAGGATATTTAATATCTGTGTGATCAAGGTGGAACTAATTCAGCAGGGCCCGACTCGAAGCATCAAGTCAACTTATTCCACCAAGGAGAGACACCCCCATGCGTAAACCATTTGCTTTTGCTCTGATGCTGGCTGCTGCCATGGGCCTGGCTGCTTGCGATAAAGCGAGCGAAGACAAAGCCCAGGACGCACAAGAACACCGTGAAGAAGCCCAGGAGAAAATGGGTGACGCACAGGACAAGATGAACGACGCTGCCAAGGAAAACGCCGAAGCTGCCCAAGACCAGGCCGAAGCCGAGCGCAAGGCGGCTCAAGAGGCTGCCCCAGCCACTCCAGCCACGACCACTACCCCGGCCGATCCTGCCAAGCAGTAATCGAACCGAACAAAAAACCCGACATCGTCGGGTTTTTTTATGCCTGTAATTTACAGACTAATCGTTTCAGTTGGGTGCAGTGGATTGACCGGCGGGCACGTCATTCAACGAACTTTCGGTAGGCGTGAACACCATCACCTCAAGCACGTCGGAATGAAACTCGCGGCGATAAAGGATCAGCACTACCCCCACACTTACGGCCATGAACAACCACGGGTTGATGAACCAGCTCAACATGGCCATGCCGAAGTAATACGCGCGCAACCCGAAGTTGAATTGGTTGGCAGCCAATGACAACACCCGCGCCGCCCTCAAGGCAAAGGCCTTGCGCTCAAGTTCGCTTACCTGGCGCTCGCCAATCATAGGTGCGGACCCCACCAATACCGCAGCAAAGTTGTATTGCCGCATGCACCAACTGAACGTGAAGAAGGCATACACGAACACCGTGGCCAGGCACAGCAACTTGATCTCCGACATGCCCTGGGACGCCTGTTGTACCAGCGGTAGATCGGCCAGCAATGACAACGCGCGGTCCGAAGCCCCCAGCACCGTCAGGATGCCAGCCAGAATGATCAATGTGCTGGACGCAAAAAACGAGGCGTTTCGCTCCAGGTTCCCGATAACGCTGGCATCGGCGATGCGGTTGTCGCGCAGCAGCATCCTGCGCATCCAGTCTTCCCGGTACAAATGCAGCACGCTGGCCAGGCACGCCGTGTCCCGCCCCTTCCAGATGGCATACCGCGTATAGCCACCCCAGCACAGCACGAACCAACACGCAGCCACGAGGTTGTTGAGATTGCTCAGGATGAAGTTCATGCAGGGATCCGTAAGTGCCTGGTTGCCGGAAGAATAGAGACCGTCTTTCGACGCTGGCAAGCAACAAAAGGCACGGGGCTGTCGGAGAATTTTTCCGATCTGGTCTCCCTTGGGCATTTCGTATCGCGCAGATAGACGAAGGCCCCGCATCCTGGCGGATGCGGGGCCTTGTTCGCCGAGCCGTGAGCCCTGCATGCTAAGGCTTGTGGCCGATGCCGGAGCCCGTGCTCAGCGAATCACGCCATGGCCTCGCGGGGCTTGCCGAGCATGCGGTCGCATACCACGGCGCCCACCAAGGTGACCACGGACGGCACCAGCCAGGCCAAGCCCTGATCGCTCAATGGCAAATGGGCCATGAAGTCTGGCAGCACATGGGCAATGCTGCTGCCCTTGACGGCATCGACCATGCCAAACAGCAGCGAAACCAGCATCACCGGGCCGAGGATACGCGTGGGCGAGTTCCACAGGTCATTCACGAAGCTCAGCCCCACCACGACAATGCACGGCGGATAGATGGCGGTAAGCACTGGGATCGAGAACATGATCAGCTTGGTCAACCCGAGGTTGGATACCAGTAGCGAGAAGCCCGCCAAAATGACCACCAGTGCGCGATACGACAACGGCAGGAGCCGGCTGAAGTATTCGGCGCACGCGCATGTGAGGCCCACAGCCGTGACCAGGCAGGCCAACGCGATCAGCACGGCCAGGAAACCGCTGCCCAACGAACCGAAGGTGTGTTGCACGTAGGCGTGCAGCACGGCCGCACCGTTGCTGGCCCCTGCCGCGATTTCGTGGCTGCCAGCGCCCAGGCGGAACAGGCTGATATAGACCAGCGCCAGGCCAACGCCGGCAATCAGCCCGGCAATGATGGCGTACCGCGTGATCAACTTGGGCGACTCAACACCACGCGAACGGATCGCGTTGACGATGACGATGCCGAACACCAGCGCCCCGAGGGTATCCATGGTCAAGTAGCCATCGGAAAAGCCCTTGGAGAAAGCGGCGGCAGCGTAGGCAGGCTGCGCTTCGCCGATCGTGCCGGCGGGCAATGCGAACGCCGCGATGCCAAGCACGGCCAGGGCAATGATCTTGAGCGGTGCCAGAAACCGGCCTACGGTGTCCAGCAGCTTGCCCGGGTACATGGACACTGCCAGCACCACGATGAAGTAGACCAGGCTGTAGAGGAACAGCGCCAACGGGCTTTCACCGGTCAGCGGCGCCACACCGACTTCGAACGAAACGGTCGCAGTCCGTGGCGTGGCGAACAGCGGGCCGACAGACAGGTAGCACACGGCCGCCAGCAGGCCGCCAAAAAATTTGCCGATCGGGCTGCTCAGCGCGTCCATGCCGCCGCCCACCTTGGCCAGGGCGACCACGGTGATGACAGGCAGGCCCACAGCGGTGACCAGGAAGCCCAACGCTGCCATCCACACGTGAGGACCGGATTGCAGGCCAACGATGGGCGGAAAGATGATATTGCCAGCGCCTACGAAAAGCGCGAACGTCATAAAGCCAAGCGCCAGGATATCCTGGCCTTTGAGAACTTTCATTTGAGGTAGTACCACACTGCTGAAATCGGGGTTCGTGAGGGGATTTCCCCATGGGTGAGGGAAATGCTGCCCGGCTTGGTAGGCCAGACCCGTTTAGCGTGTCGTTCCCTTTTGGGGCACGGGCACAAAATAGTCGCGTAGATTAACCGGTTTACCACTCAAACGCACTGGCACGGTGCGCCTTGTCCGATGTGCGTACGTGATTGTCGTCTGCATGACCGGAACAATGAGCATTATCCGCGGATTGCACCCCATGTATGTGTGAAAATTCCTATCAAAGCTATCGAAAAATCCTAATCCCCTGCGAACCCGACGAGTAGCGCGGCCGTCAACAGGCCAGTTCTGCTCCCAGATACGACAAAGGCCACCCGAGGGTGGCCTTTGTGCGCGTGGGGGGGTGCAGCAGTATTACTTCTTCACTTCCCAACCGGTCAGCTCGGCAAGTGCCTTGCCGATGTCAGCCAGCGAACGCACGGTTTTCACACCTGCGTCCTGCAGGGCTGCGAACTTCTCGTCTGCAGTACCCTTGCCGCCCGAAATGATGGCGCCAGCGTGGCCCATGCGCTTGCCCGCAGGTGCGGTAACACCGGCGATGTAGGAAACCACAGGCTTGGTGACGTTAGCCTTGATGTAGGCTGCGGCCTCTTCTTCAGCCGAACCGCCGATCTCACCGATCATCACGATCGCTTCGGTCTTCGGGTCTTCCTGGAACAGCTTCAGGATGTCGATGAAGTTCGAGCCTGGGATCGGGTCACCGCCGATGCCGACGCAGGTCGACTGGCCGAAGCCGGCGTCGGTGGTCTGCTTGACGGCTTCGTAGGTCAGAGTGCCGGAACGCGACACGATACCGACCTTGCCTGGCAAGTGGATGTGACCTGGCATGATGCCGATCTTGCACTCGCCCGGGGTGATGACGCCTGGGCAGTTCGGGCCGATCAGGGTCACGCCCAGCTCGTCGCACTTGACCTTGGCGTCCAGCATGTCCAGGGTCGGAATGCCTTCGGTGATGCAGACGATCAGTTTGATGCCGCCCAGGGCCGCTTCCAGGATCGAGTCCTTGCAGAACGGAGCCGGTACGTAGATGACCGAAGCGTCGGCGCCAGTGGCTTCGACGGCTTCTTTCACAGTGTTGAACACCGGCAGGCCCAGGTGAGTGGTGCCGCCCTTGCCCGGGGTCACGCCGCCGACCATCTGGGTGCCGTAGGCAATGGCCTGTTCGGAGTGGAAGGTGCCCTGCGAGCCGGTGAAGCCCTGGCAGATGACCTTGGTGTCTTTATTGATCAGGACGCTCATTACTTGCCCTCCGCAGCTTTGACAACTTGTTGAGCAGCGTCGGTCAGGCTGGTTGCAGCAATGATGTTCAAACCGCTTTCTGCCAGTACTTTAGCGCCCAGTTCGGCGTTGTTGCCTTCAAGGCGAACGACGACCGGAACCTTGACGCCGACTTCCTTCACCGCACCAATGATGCCTTCAGCAATCATGTCGCAGCGAACGATGCCGCCGAAGATGTTGACCAGAACGGCCGCGACATTGCTGTCGGACAGAATGATCTTGAACGCCTCGGTAACACGCTCTTTAGTGGCACCGCCGCCAACGTCGAGGAAGTTGGCTGGCTTGCCGCCGTGCAGGTTGACGATGTCCATGGTACCCATGGCCAGGCCAGCACCGTTGACCATGCAGCCGATGTTGCCTTCAAGGGCAACGTAGTTCAGTTCGAACTTGGCAGCGTGGGCTTCACGGGCGTCGTCCTGGGACGGGTCGTGGAAGGTTTTCAGCTTAGGCTGGCGGTACATGGCGTTGGCGTCGATGTTGATCTTGGCATCGAGGCAGTGCAGGTCGCCGTCGGCCTTGATCACCAGCGGGTTCACTTCCAACAGGGCCAGATCGTGATCCTTGAACAGTTTGGCCAGGCCCACGAAGATCTTGGCGAACTGTTGAACTTGCTTGCCTTCCAGACCCAGCTGGAACGCCAGTTCGCGACCCTGGAACGGCTGAGCGCCGACCAGCGGGTCGATAGTGGCCTTGAGGATTTTTTCAGGTGTATCGTGAGCGACTTTCTCGATGTCCACGCCACCTTCGGTGGAGGCCATGAACACGATGCGGCGGCTCGAACGATCGACCACAGCGCCCAGGTACAGCTCTTTGGCGATGTCGGTGCAGGATTCGACCAGAATCTTGGAGACGGGTTGACCGTTGGCATCGGTCTGGTAGGTGACCAGATTCTTGCCCAACCACTGTGCAGCGAACGCCTTGGCGTCTTCCTTGCTGCGAACCAGCTTGACGCCGCCCGCTTTACCGCGACCACCGGCGTGAACCTGGGCTTTGACTACCCACTCGTTCCCGCCGATCTTGTCGCAGGCTTCTGCCGCTTCTTCAGGGGTGTCGACCGCGAAACCCTTGGAAACTGGCAGGCCGTATTCAGCGAACAGCTGCTTACCCTGATACTCGTGAAGATTCATGCTTTTTACCGTCTTCGTTAGGTACTGCGCTTCGGCGCTGCGCCATCACTGGCGCCGCACCACCTGTGACCGTTGACCCCGGGTTATCCCATGTGATCCGGTCCGGCGGACTTTCCGCGGTGAGTCATGCACGCAAGACTCACGACGGGCAGCCCGCCGTGGTTTCTTATGATTAACGCTTCTTACGGTTGGCTACGTGAATGGCACCGCCATTCACCGCCAGCGCTGCTTCGTGCAACGCTTCGGACAGGGTCGGATGGCTGAAGACCATCATGCCCAGGTCCTCGGCACTGGTGCCGAATTCCATTGCGATCGCGCCCTGCTGTACCAGTTCGGCAGCCGATGGGCCAATCACGTGCACACCCAATACGCGGTCGGTCTTGGCATCGGCGATGACCTTGACGAAACCACCGGTGTCGTTGGCTGCCATCGCACGGCCGCTGGCCGCGAACGGGAAGGTGCCCACGTTAACCTCAACACCCTCGGCCTTCAAGGACTGTTCGGTCTTGCCCACCCATGCGATTTCCGGGTGAGTGTAGATGACCGACGGGATCAGGTCGTAATTCATCTGGGCCTTGTGACCCTTGATGCGTTCCACGACCATGATGCCCTCTTCCGAGGCCTTGTGCGCCAGCATCAGGCCGCGCACCACGTCACCGATGGCATAGACGCCCGGCACGCTGGTGGCGCACTGGTCGTCGACGTAGATGTAGCCGCGCTCATCGATGTTCACACCACTGTCGGCAGCCAGCAGGTCGGTGGTCACAGGACGACGACCCACGGCCACGATCAGCTTGTCGAAGGTGATCTTCTGCTCGCCTTCGGCGTTGGTGTAGGTCACTTCGACTTCGTCGCCGTTCACTTTGGAACCGGTGACACGCGCGCCCAGCTTGATATCCAGGCCTTGCTTGGTGAGGACCTTCTGGGCTTCCTTGGAGACCGCGGTGTCGGCAGCCATCAGGAAGGTATCCAGGGCTTCGAGCACGGTCACTTCCGCACCCAGACGCGCCCATACCGAACCCAGTTCCAGGCCGATCACGCCGGCACCGATCACGCCCAGGCGCTTGGGTACGGTTTGGAATTCCAGGGCGCCGGTGGAGTCGACGATGACGTTCTGGTCGACAGGCGCCGGTGGGATGTCGATCGGGCGCGAGCCTGAAGCCAGGATCACGTTATCCGCTTCGATGACTTCGCTGGTGCCGTCGGCCTTGGTGACCTCGACTTTCTTGCCAGCCAGCAGCTTGCCGTGGCCTTGAATGGACGTGACGCCGTTGGCCTTGAACAGGGTAGCGACACCACCGGTCAGGTTCTTGACGATGCCCGCCTTGCGGCCGACCATCGCCGGTACGTCCATCTTCACTTCGCCAGTGGAGATACCGTGGACGTTGAAGCTCTCTTTGGCTTCCTTGTATTTCCAGGAGCTGTCCAGCAGCGCCTTGGAAGGAATGCAGCCTACGTTCAGGCAGGTGCCGCCCAGGGCCAGCTTGCCCTCGGCGTCGGTGTACTTCTCGATGCAGGCAGTCTTCAGACCAAGTTGGGCGGCCTTGATAGCAGCTACATAGCCGCCAGGACCGGCACCAATCACTACCACGTCGAATTTCTGGGTCATAAAAGATTCCTTGTTAGCTCAAGCGGCCGCTGCAAGCCGCAAGACAGACAGGCTTCGACCTGAAGCCTGTCGCTCGCAGCTTACAGCCGCGCGATTAGATGTCCAGCAGCAGGCGGGACGGATCTTCCAGCAGGTTCTTGATGGTCACCAGGAAGGTTACCGCTTCCTTGCCGTCGATCAGGCGGTGGTCGTAGGACAGCGCCAGGTACATCATCGGGCGAATCACCACTTGGCCATTGATGGCCATCGGACGCTGGATGATGTTGTGCATGCCCAGGATCGCGGCTTGTGGTGGGTTGACGATCGGGGTCGACATCATCGAACCGAAGGTACCACCGTTGGTGATGGTGAAGGTGCCGCCGGTCATTTCTTCGATGGCCAGCTTGCCGTCACGGGCCTTCTTGCCGAAGGTGG
>CAURYQ010000045.1:0-34263 GCA_963529135.1 uncultured Pseudomonas sp.
TCGACGAAGTGCACCGCTTCAACAAGTCCCAGCAGGATGCTTTCCTGCCTTTCGTTGAAGACGGCACGCTGTTGTTCATCGGTGCCACCACCGAAAACCCGTCCTTCGAACTGAACAATGCGCTGCTGTCCCGGGCGCGTGTCTACGTGCTCAAGAGCCTGGACGAGGCGGCGCTGCGCAAGCTGGTCGACCGTGCGCTGAGCGAAGAGCGCGGGTTGGGCAAGCGTCACCTGCGCGTTGGTGACGAGGCCTTCGACATGTTGAAGGCCGCTGCCGATGGCGATGGCCGGCGCATGCTCAATTTCCTGGAAAATGCTGCTGACCTGGCCGAAGACGGCAGTGAGATCGACGTCGACCTGCTGCAAAGCCTGTTGGGGGACAGTCGCCGACGGTTCGACAAGGGCGGCGAAGCGTTCTATGACCAGATATCGGCGTTGCACAAGTCCATAAGAGGTTCAGACCCCGATGCAGCGCTCTACTGGTTTGCGCGTATGCTTGACGGCGGCTGCGACCCCCTTTACATCGCGCGTCGGGTAGTGCGCATGGCCAGTGAGGACATCGGTAACGCCGACCCTCGCGCACTGAGCCTGTGCCTGGCGGCCTGGGATGTACAGGAGCGCCTGGGCAGCCCCGAGGGCGAACTGGCCGTGGCGCAGGCCATTACCTACATCGCCTGTGCCCCCAAGAGCAATGCCGTTTACGTGGGGTTCAAGACCGCCCTGCGCGAAGCGGCCGAGCACGGATCGCTGGAGGTGCCACTGCACCTGCGCAACGCCCCGACCAAACTCATGAAACAGCTGGGTTACGGCGATGAGTATCGCTATGCTCACGACGAACCGGATGCCTATGCCGCCGGTGAAGACTACTTCCCCGAGGCGCTTGCGCCGCGTCAGTACTATCAACCTGTGCCGCGCGGGCTTGAGCTCAAGATCGGCGAAAAGCTGCGGCACCTGGCCGACCTTGACCGCAACAGCCCGCGACAACGGAGAAAACCGTGATTACGCTGATCGCCGCCGTCAGCGCCGGCGGTGTCGCCGGTACCCTGTTGCGCTTTGCCGCAGGCAATTGGGTCGTCGCCCACTGGCCGCGACACTTCTATGTGGGTACGCTTGCCGTCAATTTGTTGGGCTGCCTGTTGATCGGCCTGTTGTATGGCCTGTTTCTGCACAAGCCCATGGTCCCGGCTGAATTACGCGCTGGTTTGATCGTGGGCTTCCTGGGCGGTCTTACGACGTTTTCCTCTTTTTCGCTGGACACCGTACGCTTGCTGGAAAGCGGGCAGGTGCCTCTGGCATTGGGTTATTCGGCCATCAGTGTCGTGGGCGGGCTGCTCGCGACCTGGGCTGGGTTGTCCCTCACCCGAATCTGACCAACACCTACACATAACGAGAGAACGATATGCTCGATTCCAAACTGTTACGCGGCCAACTTCAGGAAGTGGCGGATCGCCTGGCCTCCCGTGGCTTCAGCCTGGATGTCGCGCGCATCGAATCCCTGGAGGAGCGCCGCAAGGCGGTGCAGACCCGTACCGAGCAACTGCAGGCCGAACGTAACGCCCGCTCCAAATCCATCGGCCAGGCCAAGGCCAAGGGCGAAGATATCGCCCCACTGATGGCCGACGTGGAGCGCATGGCCAACGAGCTGGCTGCCGGCAAGACCGAGTTGGACAGTATCCAGGCCGAGCTGGACGGCATCGTGCTGACCATCCCCAACCTGCCTGATGCCAGCGTGCCAGTCGGTGCCAGCGAAGACGACAACGTCGAGGTTCGTCGCTGGGGCACGCCCAAGGCGTTCGATTTCGACATCAAGGACCATGTCGCCCTTGGCGAGGTCAGTGGTGGCCTGGACTTCGAAGCGGCGGCCAAGCTTTCTGGTGCTCGCTTTGCCGTGCTGAGCGGCCCGATCGCACGCCTGCACCGTGCCTTGGCGCAGTTCATGATCAACCTGCACACCGGCGAGCACGGTTACGAGGAACACTACACCCCTTACCTGGTCCAGGCACCGGCCCTGCAGGGTACCGGCCAGTTGCCCAAGTTCGAGGAAGATCTGTTCAAGATCACCCGCGAAGGTGAAGCGGACTTCTACCTGATCCCGACCGCAGAAGTGTCGCTGACCAACCTGGTGGCAGGGGAAATTCTCGACGCCAAGCAACTGCCGCTCAAGTTCGTGGCGCACACCCCCTGTTTCCGTAGCGAAGCCGGTGCTTCGGGCCGAGACACGCGCGGCATGATTCGCCAGCACCAGTTCGACAAGGTCGAAATGGTTCAGGTGGTGGAGCCAGCCAAGTCGATGGAAGCGCTCGACGGCCTCACGGCCAATGCCGAGCGCGTACTGCAGTTGCTCGAACTGCCGTACCGGGTCTTGGCACTGTGCACCGGTGACATGGGCTTCAGCGCCGTCAAGACCTACGACCTGGAAGTGTGGGTGCCTAGCCAGGACAAATACCGCGAAATCAGCTCGTGCTCCAACTGCGGCGACTTCCAGGCTCGTCGCATGCAGGCGCGCTGGCGCAATCCGGAAACCGGCAAGCCCGAGCTGGTGCACACCCTCAATGGTTCCGGCCTGGCGGTGGGCCGCACCTTGGTCGCGGTACTGGAAAACTACCAGCAAGCCGATGGCTCGATCCGGGTGCCTGAGGTGCTCAAGCCTTACATGGGTGGCATCGAGGTGATCCGCTAAATGGACTACCTGCCGCTGTTCCACAAGCTGCAGGGCGCCGTGGTGCTGGTCGTTGGCGGAGGCGAGATCGCTTTGCGCAAAGCGCGCCTGCTGGCCGATGCCGGCGCCGCGTTGCGGGTGGTAGCGCCGGAGGTCGATGGCCAGCTGGCCAGTATGGCCCGTGAAGGCGCAGGCGAGGTGCTGGTGCGCGGTTACCAGCCCGGTGACCTGGCCGGTTGCAGGCTGGTAATCGCCGCCACTGACGATCCCGCGCTCAACGCTCAGGTGTCGGCCGACGCCCAGGCCTTGAGCCTGCCAGTCAACGTGGTCGATGCGCCGGCATTGTGCACGGTCATCTTCCCGGCCATCGTCGATCGCTCGCCGTTGGTGATCGCCGTGTCCAGCGGGGGCGATGCGCCGGTGTTGGCGCGGTTGATCCG
This sequence comes from uncultured Pseudomonas sp., assembly GCA_963529135.1. Taxonomy (GTDB): domain Bacteria; phylum Pseudomonadota; class Gammaproteobacteria; order Pseudomonadales; family Pseudomonadaceae; genus Aquipseudomonas. The sequence goes on from CAURYQ010000045.1 coordinate 3,099, forward strand.
CGCCAAGCTCGAAGCCTGGATCCCTGCCGCGTATGGCGAACTGGCCGGGCTGGCAGCGCGTTTCCGGCACAAGGTCAAGTCGTTGTATCCGGATGTGAACCAGCGTCGGGGTTTCTGGGAAACCGTTTTCCAGGGACCGATTGCCGAGCGCCAGCTGGCCGGGCAGGGCGCCGAGGCCGAACGCCTGTTGCAGGCGATGGTCGATGGCGCGCCGGTGCAGCAGGGCGGCGAAGTCTATCTGGTGGGTGCCGGGCCAGGCGACCCTGATCTGCTGACCTTCCGTGCGTTGCGTCTGATGCAGCAAGCGGACGTGGTGCTGTACGATCGCCTGGTTGCGCCTGCCATCATCGACATGTGCCGCCGTGATGCCGAGCGCATCTACGTCGGCAAGCGTCGTGCAGAGCATGCCGTACCCCAGGATCAGATCAACCGGCTGTTGGTGGATCTGGCGCTGCAGGGCAAGCGGGTGTTGCGTCTCAAGGGGGGCGATCCGTTCATCTTCGGTCGTGGCGGCGAAGAAATCGAAGAGCTGGCCGAGCACAGCATTCCCTTCCAGGTGGTGCCCGGTATCACCGCTGCCAGCGGTTGCGCCGCTTACGGCGGCATCCCGCTGACCCATCGCGATCACGCCCAGTCGGTACGTTTTGTCACCGGTCACCTGAAAGACGGCAGCAGCAACTTGCCTTGGCACGATCTGGTGGCGCCTGCCCAGACTCTGGTGTTCTACATGGGCCTGGTGGGTTTGCCGACCATCTGCGAAGAGCTTATCCGCCATGGGCGGGCGGCGAGCACTCCGGCCGCGCTGATCCAGCAAGGTACCACCCGCAATCAACGCGTGTTCACAGGTACCCTCGCCGACTTGCCGGCGTTGGTCGCACGCCATGAAGTGCATGCCCCAACCTTGGTGATCGTGGGCGAAGTGGTGCAGCTGCGCGAGAAGCTGGCGTGGTTCGAAGGGGCACAGCACGGTTGAGGGAGCTGGTAGTGGATACAACCTCAATGCGTGACATCTGAGGCCTCCACAAGAGGGTGTAGAGGCTTTCGGGTGCCGTGTGGTGCAGTTGTCTACCCGAATTCAACAAGCCTGTACACCTGGTGCAGTTCCACTTGGAGGAATGGTCTTGCCGGCCTACTGCCCCGGCAAGGCCGCTCACAGGTAGCTTGAAATCCGGTCAAGGCAGATACCTTACCCGTGATTACGCAGCAAGCCGTTGCGCCAGCCGACGCCTAGCCTCAGCGACGCACCGCCATGCGTCACCAAGCCCATGGCGATATGGGGGTGGAAGTTTTCAGTGCCTGGGCAAGGCACTGGTGGTGTCCATCCTCGTGCCCATAATGCCAACGCTTATCTGCTTTCAGCTGCCGCCCCAGATGCCTTTGCCAGGCAAGCGAGCGCGATCATGCGGCAGGCTGAAGTCCAACAGCGGCCCCTTGGGCACGATACCGTTCGGGTTGATGGTGCTGTGACTGAGGTAGTAGTGGTTCTGGATGTGTTGCATGTTCACCGTGTCGGCTACCCCTGGCCATTGGTACAGCTCACGTAGCCAGTTGGACAGGTTGGGGTAATCGCTCAGACGGCGCAGGTTGCACTTGAAATGGCCATGGTAAACGGCATCGAAGCGCACCGCCGTGGTGAACAGGCGCACGTCGGCTTCGGTAAGGTATTGGCCTGCCAGGTAGCGATGGCGGCTGAGCAGATCTTCCAGGTGATCCAGCTCGGCGAACACTTCATCGAAGGCCGCTTCGTAGGCCTCTTGTGTCGTGGCGAAGCCGGCGCGGTAGACGCCGTTGTTGATCGCCGGATAAATGCGCTCATTCAACGCGTCGATGTCTGCCCTCAACGGCTGAGGGTAGAAGTCGAGCAGGTTGCCGGTCAGCGAGTTGAAGTCGCTGTTGAATATTCGCACGATTTCCGCCGACTCGTTGTTGACGATGCGGTTCTCGTGCTTGTCCCACAGCACTGGTACGGTAACGCGCCCGGTGTAGTGGGGGTCATCCTGGGTGTAACGCTGGTGCAGGTACTTTAGCCCATCGAGGTGATCCCCCGTGGAGCCGTTCTGACGGTCGAAGGTCCAGCCGTCATCCTTCATGAGCCAGCTGACCACCGACACATCGATCAACGGCTCGAGGCCTTTGAGCGCACGCATGATCAGGGTGCGATGAGCCCAAGGGCAGGCCAGCGAAACGTAGAGGTGGTACCGACCTGATTCAGCGGCAGGCAACGGGTTGCGACGCTGCGAGTCTTCACGCTTGAACGCGCCGTCCTTGCCGTTTTCATACCACTGGTCATGCCAGCGACCGTCGACCAACAGGCCCATGATGAGCTCCTTAACAAAAGCGATTTGTCGTTAGAGCCCAGTCTAGAGAAAGACGTTCGAACGAATAGCGCAAAGAATGGGGGAGTATGATCGGTCAGATCGATCGATCGCGCGCATCCCACCAGGCCTGCGCGGTGCTGAAGGCTTCGCCGCGATCCTGCCCCAGCCCGCGCAGGGCCAGGGCCATCGTGGCGATGACTGCCTTCTGGGCATAACTGTCTTCAACCTCACCACACCAGAGCGCCAGCATGTGTTCAGGCTCCAGGGATGCCGGCTTGACGTGCCGACGCTCGCTCAACGCAGGCCATTGTTCATCCCAAGCCTCGCCCCCTGTGGTGCCGTAGAGGTGGCTTATCACATCCGGGTTCACCTCGATTTCGCCGCCATCGCCCTTTACCACCACTGCATGATCGCCCAGCAGGCGACTGGCTTCGCGGTGTACGGCTTGGTAACCCGGGTGAAAGATGCTCTGCAGGCCACAACGTGCGCCGAGCGGGTTTAGCACACGTGCGAGGGAGTGGATCGGCGAGCGCAGGCCTAAGGTATTGCGCAGGTCGATCATGCGCTGAAGCTCAGGCGCCCAGTCTTGCAGCGGGAAGAAGGCCAGCTGGTGGCGGTCGAGCGAGTGGTCGACGGCCTGCCAATCCCGGCACAGGGGGATGTGCAGCAGCCTGAGCAGTTGCTCGCTATAAAGACGGCCCGCCGTGTGTGCGCCGCCCCCGTGCATGAGGATACGTACCCCATTGCTGGCCAGGCACTTGGCAGCCAGCAGGTACCACGGCAGGTGGCGCTTCTTGCCGGCATAGCTGGGCCAGTCGATGTCCACGGCAATGGCAGGGGCTTGCAGGTGCGCGCGCAAGGCTTCGGTGAAGCCGGCGAGCTCTTCTGCGCTTTCTTCCTTGTGCCGGAGCAGCATCAGGAAGGCACCCAGCTGCGCGTCTTCGACCTTGCCTTCGAGCAGCAATGTCATGGCAGCGCGGGCTTCTTCGCGGGTCAGGCCGCGCGCACCACGTTTGCCTTTGCCAAGGATGCGGACGTATTCGGCGAAGGGGTGTTCGGCGGGTGTTTCCAGGGTGAGCGGGCGAGGGCTGGTCATATGCAATTGGTCGGTTTGGGCAGGCCCGCCAGCTTGGCGGCAAGTTTGGCAGGGGTGCCATTGAACAGGCGGTTCAGATGAGGGCTGTTGCCCTTTTCCGGGCCGAGTTTGAGCGCGGCGTATTTGATTAGCGGGCGTGTAGCGGGCGACAGCTGATACTCCTGGTAGAACGCGCGCAGCAGCGTCAGGATCTCCCAGTGGTCAGGCGTCAGCGCAATGCCTTCGCGCAATGCCAGCGCCTGGGCGGTGGCTGGTGACCAGTCGTTCAGGTCGATCAGAAAACCATCCTTGTCCAAGGCAATGGCCTTGCCTTCGCTATCGAGCGTGTTCATAACCAGCTGTTGACCTTGTCATAGTGCAGTGACAGCGCAACGAAGCCAGGGTAGTCCACCGTCGTTGCCAGTGAATCGGAAATGGCTCTGGCCTGGACATCTTCGTCCAATGCGTAAAGGCGCCCGGAGAGTTTGGCGTCTTCAAGCAAGCGCAAGGGTTCGCTTTCCGGCAGCAGCGCGTAGACCGCATCGCCGCACAGCAGCACCCCATCCTCGCTGCCCAGCAACCGCAGGCAGCTTTGCAGGCGATCGTCGCCAAACGGGGAGTGGGCAATTACATGCAGGGTCGTCATCAGAGCGTCACCACCTCGTCGAATTGTGCGATCAATGCAGCGATCTGCGCATCGTCGAGAACCTCTACCGGCAGGCCGAGGCTGGCATTGGCCATGCCCCGTCGTGCCAGGCTGTGCCCACAGGCGTAAAGTGCGTCTACACCGAACATGGGCAGCGCTTGAAGGTTGGCAGCCAGGTTTTTTTGCTCAAGAGCGCTTGGGCGTTGGTCGGGCGCCAGCTGGAAAACGCCATCGTCCAGAAACAGCAGGCCCAGCGGCAGATCGAAAGCGCCCCCGGCCAGTACGATATCCAACGCTTCCCGGGCAGACAGCCCGCTCCAAGGTGCCTGGCGGCTGATGATCAACATCGACTTGGCCATTCAGTCACCTCCAAAGCAAATCAGGCGATCGGCCATTTGTGCGGCCTCGTGCAACTGGCCTAACCCAGAGAGCTCCCAAGGCTGCTGCAAATTCACGGCAGGACGCTGGTAGCGGCTGGCTTCGCTTTCATCGAGCACCCCCCGACGCAGCGCAGCGGCGATACACACCACCGCGTCCAACTGGTGGGCTTGGATGAGTGCACGCCACTGCTGAGCAGTATCTTGTTCGTCCTGGGGTACCACCACATTGGACGATGCGCCGTGGACACCGTCCTGGTAGAAGAACAAGCGGACGACGCCGTGCCCGGCAGCCAGTACTGCCTCGGTAAAGCGCAGCGCCCGACGGGAGGCAGGGTCCTGTGCGGGGGAAAACACCGCGATAGCGAATTTCATGGCGAACTCGTGCTATTGAATCGCGCCATGATAAAACAAAATGGCCTGCTATCGCGCTTGCTGCGGGCCTGATGGATTCAGACCTGCTCTTTACCTTCGGGCAGGAACCAGTTGAGTACCAGGGCACAGATCCCCCCAGTGGCCACACCCGACTCCATTACGTTGCGGATCGCTGCAGGCATGTGGGCGAGAAATTCTGGCACCTGTGCCACGCCCAAGCCCAATGCCAAGGACACGGCAATGATCAGCAGTGCCCGGCGATCGAGCCGGGTGCTGGCCAGGATATTGATACCCGAGGCTGCCACGGCACCGAACATGACCATGGCCGCACCGCCAAGCACAGGCTCGGGAACCGCCTGAATCACCCCGGCAACGCTGGGGAACAAGCCCAGCAACACCAGCATTGCAGCAATCCACACACCGATGTGACGGCTGGCGATACCGGTGAGCTGAATGACGCCGTTGTTCTGGGCGAAGATCGAGCTTGGGAAGGTGTTGAACACACCAGCCAGCAGTGAGTTGGCGCCGTTGACCAGCACGCCACCCTTGATGCGCTGCATCCACACCGGGCCTTCCACAGGCTGGCGCGAGACCTTGCTGGTGGCGGTCACGTCACCGATGGCTTCCAATGACGTCACCAGGTAAATCACCAGCATCGGAATGAACAGTGCCCAGGAAAAGCCAAGGCCGAAATGCAAAGGGGTTGGCACCTGAAACAGTGCGGCCTCGTGCATCCCGGTGAAGTCCAGGCGGCCCAGGTAGCCGGCCAGGGCATACCCAGCCGCCAGCGCGATGACAATGGCGCAGCTGCGTAGCCAGACTACCGCAATGCGGTTGAGGATGACGATGATTGCCAGTACCACGCCCGACAGCAGCAGGTTTTCGCCGTTGGCGAACGTCCCATTGGCCATGGCGCCAAAACCACCGCCCATGCTGATCAGACCGACCTTGATCAGGGTGAGGCCGATCATCAGCACCACGATACCGGTCACCAAAGGGGTGATCAGCCGTTTGACGAAGGGCAAGATCCGCGAGACGCCCATCTCGACGAAGGAGCCGGCGATGACCACGCCGAAAATGGCTGCCATGACGCCCTCGACGGGCGTGCCTTGTTTGACCATCAAGGCTCCGCCGGCAATCAGCGGGCCGACGAAGTTGAAGCTGGTCCCCTGCACGATCAGCAAACCCGCACCGAAAGGGCCAAAGCGTTTGCACTGGATGAAGGTGGCGATGCCCGAGATGACCAAGGACATGGAGACGATCAGGTTGGTGTCCCGGGGCGATACACCCAGGGCCTGGCAAATCAGCAGGCCAGGCGTGACGATCGGTACGATGATAGCCAACAAGTGTTGCAGCGCTGCCAGCAAGCCGATGATCAGCCGTGGCCTGTCTTCGAGGCCGAGTACCAGTTCGCTGTCAGGCGCCGTCACGCCTGGGCTGTGTTCGTGTGAGCTCATTGCGCAGCACTGCCCGTCAGTAAAAAGGAGCGCATTCTACGGGCAGAACCGGCATTGCGGTAGTGGAATGCCGGTTCACTGCATGATCGACGATCATCGCCTGCGATTTCTGACTTTTAAGTCAATGTATTCAGGTGTGGTAGCCATTTTACGGCTGCTGATATGGGTCCTGAAAACAGGCACAAAAAAGCCCGCATAGCGCGGGCTTTTTCGCACACATCATAGGATTAGTCGTCACGACCCATGATGCCGAACAGCTGCAGCAGGCTGATGAACAGGTTGTAGATCGAAACGTACAAGCTGATGGTCGCCATGATGTAGTTGCGCTCACCACCGTGAATGATCGCGCTGGTCTGGAACAGAATGCACACCGACGAGAACAGTACGAAGCCGGCGCTGATTGCCAGTTGCAGGCCGCTGATCTGGAAGAAGAAGCTCGCGATCACGGCGCCCATCAGGACGAAGAAGCCGGCGGTGATGAAGCCGCTGAGGAAGCTCATGTCCTTGCGGGTGGTCAGCACGTAGGCCGACAGGCCGCCGAAGACCAGCGCGGTCATGGCGAACGCGGAGCTGACGACCTCGGCGCCCCCGCTCATGCCCAGGTAACGGTTGAGGATGGGGCCGAGGATGAAGCCCATGAAACCGGTCAGGGCGAAGGTCGACACCAAGCCCCAGGCCGAATCACGCAGCTTGGCGGTGAGGAAGAACAGCCCGTAGAAACCGATCAGCACGACGAAGATGTTCGGGTAGCCGACGCGCATCTGCTGGGCGACGAAGGCCATGACGCCGCTGAAGGCCAGGGTGAGGGCCAACAGGCCGTACGTGTTGCGCAGGACGCGGCTGACTTCCTGCTGCTCGACCTGCTGGCCGTGGTTGACGGCATAATCCTGTTCGCGCATGGCGACGCTCCTGTGATGAATGGTCCAAGGTTTGAAACATTTGGATGAGGGCAGCATACCAGAGCCTCTGCCTGGGTCGACAGAGAGAGTTTGACAGCTTGTTTCATTCGGGTATGATTGCCGCCGCTGTACACGGAAGCGTGGCCGAGTGGTTTAAGGCAACGGTCTTGAAAACCGTCGATGGGCAACTATCCTAGAGTTCTTATCTCAGGTAGTCCCCAGATGCACACTTCAGGATGTCCAAGCAGTAGCATCGGGGAATTGGCAGAGTGGTTGAATGCACCGGTCTTGAAAACCGGCGAACGTGAGAGCGTTCCCAGGGTTCGAATCCCTGGTTCCCCGCCAAACATAGACAACTAAAGGGCTAGAGAGCATCTAGGCCCTTTTTTTGTGCCCAGCGATTTTCGCTGGTGGGGTGCAGGGTGGCAATCTCAAGCCTCAGAAGCCTGTCCAGTTGCACGCTATTGCATACTTGCGCTTACCATCAAGCCGCCAGTGACCCAACTGCATGCTTGCTTAATCGTTCGAGGTCAGGCCAAGGTCAGGTGATTGTGGCCGGGAACACGTATCCAGGCATACACCTCGCAAACCCTCAGCAACCCGCAACCCTCGCAATCGCTGGGGGTGTCATCCAACTCCCAGCGATTCCCTGACTATTTTTTGCCGACTCATATACCCAAATGGGCTATTTGCGACCTGAAATCAGTGCAAGATCGATGGCGTGCTCTTCTTCGATTTCCTCTCTAAATTGCGCATTCATAGCTGCGATCTCAATTTCGCGACTCACAATCTTAGCCAGGCGCGATCCAGGCTCCTGCTGAACGATATTCTGACAAGCCTGAAGGAACGCCGTAGGTGCATTCCCGTAGCCGCCTTGAGGCTCTGTGGGGCTGTTGGCGAACTCGAATCCCTTATAGATGAGCAGTTGAAGGTTTGGGCCGGTGGCGGCTCTAATCTCACTCTCGAAGACCTCGGCGGTTATCGACTTGATGAACTCCATCTCGCCGGTACCCCAGTCCTTCCCTTTTAGCAGTTCCTGGCAGATCCCCAGCACGGTGAAGTTTTTTCGATATTTGGCGCGTGCTATCTCGATCTCGTCTCGAATCAGAGGGTGGAGCTCATCAATAGATTGTGTGTTGAACTGGAGCCAACTCTCGGTGACGCCATTTGGATGCTCTGTTTGAAACGCAGCTCGCCAGGCATCCACAAATGCTAATCCAAGCTGCTGGCTGCCGGTCAATTCATCGATCGAAGGGATGAGCTTGGACAGTGTGCTCGTGCTCAGCATCCCCGCATTGGGAAGCAGGGCATCCAGCTCAGCGACTAGATCGTCCTCTGAAAGCTGCGGATGCCAAGCCAGGTGATCCTCAAAAATGACGGCTTTTTTGCGAGCTTCAAGTCGTTCGCTTTTCTGCAGATATTTCCGTACCAGATTCTCAATTTTCATTGAGTCCATTACGCCGGAGTCGAGGAAAGCCAAGATCATAGCTTCCAGCTCGTCGGTGCTGTTGATGCCGAGCCGTTTCATCGTGAGGTGCCAGCGATCATGATCTTTCTGCTCGTCACTGAGCGGCTCGCTTTGACTTTTTCTGAGGGCGGCCAGCGTCGCTACTCTTGAAGCCTCATAGCTCAGAATGAATTTGCGACTTGGAGCATCCTCTACCGCCTCGTAGTGGATAGCGCTGAGTAGGCTGATGGATGGCAGCACACGACTCAGTACCAGGGGTGAAAGCGCTGGATCCTGCCCTAGCAGCTGACTGGCCGTGCGAATCATTTTGCGAATGATCCTGATATTTGTGATCTGCAGAGCCTCGACCGCAGCCTGCATTTTCTCCGGCCACGGGGAGGGGGTTAGCTTGTTCGCGATGTCAAAAGCTTCGGATGGAGAGGTCTCCAGCTTGATCTCCTGATCGACAACCTTCTCCCGGATTTGCCCCCAAATTTCCTGATCCTTCAGCTTGTCACTGTTGAGGATCAAAAGAATGCGGCAGCCGTGGTTCTGTACGCACTCATCAATGAATCCCAGGATTTCATCGATGGACAGCTTTGTGTGTTTGCGCTCAATGTCGTCGATGATGATGAATCGGTCTTTCACAAAGTATGGCATCGCCAACAACGCGACCTCTTCAAGCGCAGAAAAGCTCGAATGAACTCCTTTCAGCGCCTTTGTGATACCGCCCAACCACGTCATCAGGCCTTCCGTATTGGTTTTTCCGAGCGATGGTGCGATACCTTGGGCGATCTTGAGCTTCAGCTCCATGATCGTACTGACGCCGCAGAGCGAAGCCGACACGGCGACTTTCGCCTGTGCATCATCCGTTTCCTCGCGGACACGCTGCCACAAGTGTGTTTTTCCGGTTCCCCATTTGCCCGAGAGGGCGATGACGCGATTCTCTTGATCCTTGATGAGGTCGAGCAGGGCGGTCTTGCAAAGCGCGAGTGTCATGAAAATCCTTTCTCTGGAAGCTAGTGCTGGATCTGGTTACAGAAAGTGAAGGCATACGAGGGAAGTTGAGAAGGGCGGGCCGCACCGTGCAGCCATGAGTGCGCCTTCAGATTCACGACTTCCTGGCCAACCTGTATGCGCCCTTAGAACAACCGAGCCGACGTATCAGGGGCAGGCCTGGGTGGCGCTAGATTCTCAACCTGCACCAGGAATACGTCGCCCCTGGCTGCCTGAGGGTAGAAGTGCACACGGTGTCCTGTCGGATCTTTAATGTGCGTGCGCTTCCCAAGAGAAATGACGGCTGGCTGGCTGACACCGAAATCCATCACAGCGCCCGTCGCGTACATGGACATGTGCCCTAGTCATTGTGATTGATCTGTATCCGAGCTTTCAGTTGAGTCCATGGATGTCCTGTTTCGGTATGAATAAAGGAGCCTCCCTGCGCGGATTTTTCAAGCTGAACAGCATTTTCGGCAATCAATCGGTGAATGACCGTGCCGTGATAATTGGGATGGGCTACGTAAGCTATTGATCCAGGCGGGACGGCAGGGCTCACCGCGCGCCCATTTTCGTCTGTCCGATGCTTATGAGCAGCGCCATCCACGCCGATGACGCAGACTTGAGCTCCGTCAATCGGAGACCCAGATGCGTCGCTGCTGGCGGCACCGGAATCAATCATGTCCACCATCGATACGCTTTTGTTCACGAGCTCCGGATTGAAGTCAGGGGCTTTACGTGGCGCTGCAGGGCTGCAATGATCAGGCCGCAGGCGTGAGGCCAGTGACGACGAATAGACAACCAAGAGTGTGTGTATGAGCAGCGACCTGGATTTACAAGCGCAGCAGGAAGAGAGCGAAGAGCAAAAACGCTGGCAGAAGGCTCGGGAGGCGGCAACCCTCGTTATTGCGGGAAAAAGTCGAGAAGGGGCCGTTGAAAAGATTAAAAGCGTATACCTTTTTCAGTCAGATCCAAGCGAGAGCGAGGTCAGCTGGGATGAGGATGGGGCACCGATTTTTCATCTGAAAGAGGCTCAGCCGCCCATCGTGCCTGAAGATCGAAAAACGCGTGCACAGATCGAAGCGATTGCTCGGGACTTGGTCGACAGGTTCGAATAATCCACAGCGCGAGAGGCCCCTGAGGGGCTCCCAGCTGAGTTAGGCGTTCTGAAAAAGCGGTATCCACTCGACAGTGCGGCCTTGCCATTGCACGGTGCCTTTGCACCAGAATAATGGCAAGGTCGCCTTGGGCACCGAATGTCCGAAGGCATGCGTTAGTCCCAGGCCATTCATGCCGAAGCAGCATTTTAGCCGCTTCTGATCATCCCAGGGGCTCCATCCACCTGCCACCTGTTCTGCAAGGTAAATGTCGAATAGCTGCTGTCCTACATCCTTGCAAAAGTCGACAGCGAGAGCTTGACCGGCGGGATCTTCAAAGTGATTAAAAAAATGCGGCGTTATGTCTTGTGGCGCGGGGCCATGACGCCTCAAATCCGCCACATTGAAGTCTTTGTCGTCGATGTTGGCAAGCAACTGAGGGGAGGTGAGGGCTATGGTTTCAGCTGAAAAAATGCTGACATTGGTCAGATTTTTGTCTCGAAGGTAACGGTTGACCATCGAGGTGCCATAGTCGGTTGCGACGCCGTACACCAGAGTGAGGGTCACCCCTGCGAGCATGGCCGGATCTTTGAGTGCCTGGGTCTTTTCTCGATCCTCTCGATGACCAAGCAAGCTCTCGAAAACCCCGACAGCCTCCGTGCCTGTCCAGAGCCCGTCCTCCACCATGACGATGTTGCCAGTCGGATACTTTTCGATCGCTTCGGTCAGTGAGTGGCGGATGTCCATGCGAGGAAGTTGCTTGGTCAGCAGGTTTGCAATGACCTCTCCGCTTTTGACCGTGCCACGACCGTCTTTGTTGTAGACCACGGCGTCTGCCCCAGGAATCGGCGATGCATGGAAGCGATCGACCAAATCCTGAGGGGCGATCAATACCGTATTCGCCAGCAGTGCGTCGGCGATCCAGGAAAACTTACCCAGTTGGCCGAATTGCCCTTTCCAGTCAGCGAGCGAGTTCACATCGACACGGGAATGAATCCAGGCGCTGAGCAGTTCAGACGCGGCTGTCTGAATTGAGAGTTCGCATTCACCCAGCAGGTTGGCGAGCTGCGGCTTTACCGTGGGATTTGAGCGCAAAGGCTTCGAAAGCGCGTTGCCGGCCAGGAATTGCAGTGTGATGTCTTGCAGCTGAAGAAGCTTCTTCAGGCCGAATGCCCTAGCAAGCTCGACCGTCGAGCAAACTGCGTACCCTTGCGATGCGCCGGCAGGTCGCTTTTCCTGCAGTACATTAAGCACCTGGGACTGAAACAGGCCTTTGTTGATTTCCAAGTCCAGATCAGCGTCGAGAATACGGACGAATTTCTCGATGACGGCCGGGTGGCCGTACCTCTTTAGAATCGCGTCGATTCGATGGAGATGCCTGGTTTCAGCCAGGATCAGCAAAGGCCGCATGTACTATCAGTCCACCGACTTATGACGCAGGGCAAGCCAGACACCGGCAGGCACCCGTATGGCCTTGAGGTCTTCAAGGGACATGTGTTCCACGGCTTGACGGAGAAGGGCGCGCAGTTCTTTGAGCTCCCTGGTCTCGCCGTCGTCAGGCAGCGAATCATCACTAACCGCAATGGCATAAGAAGGGCTCTGAGGCTCGTCTACCGCTTTTTTCTTCAAGGGAGGACGCACGCCATCGGCTAACAATGTTGCGTGGCTTGGATCCATCCCGACACGCTCCAGCTCCTCGCGCAGTCGTGTTACCACTAGCTCGGTACGCTTAATTTCCCAAGACTTGAGATAGTTGATGGACGTGGTTCGTTTGGTGCGCAAGCATTCGATCCACTTGGCGTAGATCCAGGCTTCGTTAACGAGGTCGAGGAGCTCTGCGCGAAAGTCGTCGTCACTTTGTTCTTGGGCATAGGCGAGCGCAAGAGTCCGGTACTCTTCGGCCTGCATGCGGTTCAGCAGCTTCACGGGTGCGGCGAACGGCTGTTCAGGCGAGGAGACAATGACCTGATAGGCTTCATCGACACCAAGGGTGCAGTGAACATTTGGGTTGGAGAAGTAGCGCCAGAGCTGGGCACCATTGACTGTCGTTTGCTCGATAATCTCGCGGACAGGCTCGGTCGCCTGAAGTGTGATTCTGAACAGGAAGTCAGATTGGCGCGGTTCTACGAATTCAACAACATCATTGAGGTCGCTGGCGACGATGCTGCGAATGCCGCCAAGTGATTTGATGGTTTTCGGTGCTATGGCTCTCGCTACATACTGGCCGAGCTGTGAGCCAAGGATGTCAGCCCCACTGAAGCGCAGGCTGGCATTGAGAGATTGGTGTACTTTGTTGATTTGTTCTGGTGTGAGGCGACGATGGCTATCCACATTTTTCCCTGACGAGTCTCACCTCAAGCATGAATATGTTTGAGGTGAGCCAAAATTTTTGATTTCGTCGGATTGTCTATGCGTGACGAAGCCGATCTCTTCGTCAAGGAAGGCCAGATATCCCCCATGCGCCCTACTGATAAAAAATATCAGCTCTGTGTCCAACAGATGAAAGAGCTAGCCCCATTTCAGTCACCCTCGGTCGAGGCGCTTTGCATCTCATGATGCCCCGAGGGAAGGGGAAGTCGCAGCAAACTCATCCCATGCTCCCAATGACACAGTGTTACTGCATCACGCTGCTGCACCTTGTTTTCATGCCTAGCTAGTAGCATGAACACTCGTCGGATGCCCATATCTTGCATGGCCTGCAGCCTCATTGTCAAACTTTGGTGGGCTGAAGGAGAGGGCTGGTCACCATGTGAACGTGACTTTCGTTGCAGGCATGACCCTGGCTAGTTCGTCAAGGGCGGCCAAGCATTGACCGCACCGCCCACCTCTTCCAAGGGGGCAGGGGGCTAACAGTCAATTCAGTTAGTTGCGCGCTTGAGCGGCTCCACACGGCTGATCTGCGTTTTAAGCATAAGGTTGAGCATGAGTCTGCGGTTGGTCAACGTTTGGAAACGCCCTCCTTGCATCGGGGCAGGCCTGGGCGCTGCGATGGAGTGTTTCCATATCCCGAGAATGACGACTTCATCGTCTACCGCAAAATCCTTGAACCAGTCCGGCTGGTTCGACCAGATGCTGACCTCTAGCCCGATCCCGTTGGTCGAGTCGTTAGAATCGCTGCGTAGCTTGTTCATCACCAGGTTGATGACATTGCTCGATGGTTTGTTCTGCACAGCGTACCGGATGCTCTTGATCTGCCCCTGCAGCGCGATGGGGTGCTGCACTGTGTTCTGTGAGACTGCGTGATAGGCATGCATGTGCCGGTCTTGGTCAAAATAGAACTGATCCCAGGAAACAGTGACGTTGCCTTCGAAAACCAGCTCCAGGTGCTGCTCCATCTCAGCGTTGCTCTCACACATCGCTCTGAGCTTGAGCACCCTGTTCGCGGAGTTGATGTAGGCTGGCAGGAGACCGGGGCGAGACGAATAGGTGCGGCCCGCCTTGGCGCGTTCATCGTCACCTTGCTTGGGTTTGCTCGTCTCTGTGCCCAGGGCCTCCTGAATCATGACAAGACGTAGGCGGTATTTGTCGTGCTCGAGGCTCTCGATAAGGTCTTCAGAAGCCTTCGCGATCTTGTTGATCTCTTCATCCACGCCGTGTTGACAGCTGGGGGCGTGAGCGCGCTTGGGCATCAGTCGGAAATACCCTGGTACGAACACTGGTTTGTCGTACATCTCTTTGGGGTAGGGAGGATTGTGAGCCACCGTTGTTTCACAATGCATGCACAACAGAGGCTCGGCACCGCGCCCTTTTTGATAGGTGTCGGCGTCCCAGATGTGTCCTTTCTGGTCGCGAGCCTGGCTCATCTTGATACCCATTGATTTTCCTTATGTGCATGAGGTGCAGTGCTGGCGGACCTCTCGGACTTTTTCCCAGCTTCACCTTAAAGCACATTCCTAAAGTGAAAACGCGCGTTAGGCAGGCTCTCAACAGCTCTGTGGCCGGATAAGGTTCGAGCGAGCGCTTGCAGATCGAAGCCAGAATGTACCAACGTGACAGTTTGAGAAACAAGCCCGAATACCCACGCTGACTGTCTAGCATAAGGGTCATAGACGCTGTGGATGGAATGATTGAACCGAGAGTTGCCCTGTCCCTTTGGCGCAGGAGGTGAGGCGCGAGCGAGCCTGATACCAGGACGTGTCGACTTGCGGCGTTGCATTGTCCAGGTATGATCCGTAGCATGGTGAACTGACTACGTAGACAGCAGAAAATTTGTCGGCGGTGCTGCGCAGGCCCTTTTGTTGTGGGTCATATGAAGGGAAATTGGAAGCACATGGGTTGTTCTGCTTCAGTGCGGGAGACTCGCTTTCGAGGCCGTCCTTCCTCCGTAGTCACGAGATGCTTCGAACCTTGGCCTCCGTTGCGTGAAACGCTGTGACGGGGGCCAAGAATTTCCTACCGTTTTCCTGGCAAACCCTCACAACGGCTACCGCCTGGTACCTTGTGGCTCCCACCATCACCTTGCGTCCAGCATTGAAGAAGATCGCTTGCGCGTTCTTCGGTTTGTTCAAGCCAATCTGGCTGTGGCTGCAGTAGGCGCTAATCAGTATCTCGGTTATCTCCTCAACCGTGCAGCCGTCCTTCAACTGGCGAGCGACCAGCGGATGGGCGACAGCTTCCAGGTCAAACCTGATACCGCGACAGTTTGGTACCGGCCAATGCTGCTGCCGGCAAATCTTGCGAATGCGGTCGAACTGCTTGGCAGTCATCAGGTAAGTGAACTCAGGGGCGCGGCCTGCTTGATCAAGACGTAGCCCGTCTTCTTGAGAGCGCTCCACATGATCGATCAGTGCCCGGAATGCGTCGGCTACGTGACAATCAGAGCATTGGTTGTGCTGCATAGCCTTCCTCCCCGAGTGCTCGCTGCATGAGTGATTAGGCCGATTTAGGTGCGCGTGCGGGTTTCTTCCGGCTACTCGCTACCGCTTTAGCTTCACGGTCTGCAATCATCTGCTTTGCATACACGCGAGCTTTTTTGATGAGCCCATTGAACGAGTAGCTGTTGGTCATGTTGCCGCCGCTTTGCCAGAAGCGTTGAGTGCGCTCGATGTAGCCCATGGCTTCCAGCTCGGCGATCGCGCGCTGAACCGTCCGAGGCTTCACGCCCATTTTTTGGGCAAGCGTTGCCTTGCTCGGGAAGGGGTCATTGCCTTTGCGCCACCAATAACCCGCCAGGTGCAGAATCACCACGATGTGAGCAGTTTTCAGTCCTAGGTCTTGAGAGTACTCAAAGACAGCGTTGGGGATAGCAGTCCATCCAGCGGCTGTGAGGTCTTTGCCCCAGCGCTCGGCAATCGACTTGTCCTCCGCGGGTTCTTTTGGGGTCTTCTTGGCTTTGGCGGAGGGCGTCGCGGCTGTCGCGGCTTTAGGAGATCCGGTACCGCCTGTGGCAGCATTTTTAACCTCATCTGCAGCATTGGGCTTTTTGCGCGTTGCCTTAGTCTTAGGTGCAGCTGGGGAACCGCTACTAGCGGTGGTAGAGGCAGTGGCCATGGTGGGCTCCGGCTAAAGTGGTTGTGTCGGAGCGGATTATGAGAGCGCTAAAAGCGAGGTGGCAATGGGGTGCCTCGCGACAAAATTGTCTCCCCGTCCCTGGTATGCTGCGTGTGACTATTAGCTCGATGTGCTTAACGGTGATGTACTTAACGGTGGATATGATTAGGAGGACAGAATTGACCTCCGCCAGGGTGTCTTTTTTGTCTACCACTCTGGAGGCCTATATGTCTCCGGGGGAGGTCATAGATGTCCTCCAGATAGGCAAAAAATATTTCTCTTTTTTTCGTTTTCCACTGGAGAGATGTGACAGGCAAGGCTCTGTCGTTCACCGCTCGTACAGGGCATGCGCTCCTAAGATTCGATGCCTGGGCCTGGCCAATGCCTGTTGCAGGACGACCTATATGTGCGTGTCTTCACGCGATTTTCACAACATATCGGATACGGTGGCCTTACTCCTTTTACGAATCTCCTGGCCCGCTCCCTCATCGCGGGCCTCTTTTTGCCTGCCATCTAGATCTAGATGAGTGAGGCCACCCACATCATTCGTACGGCAGCTCGCCAAACAGCCTGATCATCAGATCACCCCGCACCCCGCAGCAATTCGAAAGGTAGTTCGACATGTTCATCCGGGTGTGCCTCCAGCGACCGACTGTGGATTTTGGCAACCCCAACCGAGCGCTCACAGATACTCGGCTTTCTTCGGCGGCTTTGGCTTGGCGGATGGCTGCAAGTTTTAGCAGGTCAATTTATCTGCCTGGGCGCCTGGGCGCATTCGGATGACCTTGCCATCCTGATCGTGCATCACTGATGCGATCACGCGCGCCTAGCGCATCGTTTTTTGCAAACTCGACTCGAAGTGAGTCGAGGATCTGTGCGTCAGTCAGGCCCCTTTCCAGTGCGGTGGCGTGTACTACCAGCGCTGATGGGGCGACGTTGAGCTTGTCGGAGGTGGCTTCCAGTTTATCGATCGTGATGCTGGAAAGGGCATTTTCGATGTTGTGAAGGTGCCGGGCTTCGACCGAGCCAGACATCTCCTCTTGCGAAAGCGTTTTGGCATTCCTGATCACGCGGACTAGGGCGGCAAGGGCCGGCATCAGGGCCATCATTAATCCTCAAAAACGGGGATGAAGCCACGTTGCCTAGTCCCGAGCCGCTATGCCTGCTGTCGCGCCTTGCTAATGGCTACTCAGGAGAAAGGAGTGGAAGCCAAAGGTGAGGGGGTAAGGGTAAGCGGTGATGCCGGCAAGCCATGATCAAAATCGGCCAATGGCCATGTTCAACAGCGGATAGCTTCTTAAAGTGCTCGTCTCGAGAAACCTCGGCATCGATCATTCTCAGAGCCGCGGCACCGTCCGACGTGATGGGGATGCCAGTCAATGCCAAGCCATGCCCTGGAAGACCTGCGTACAGCATATCTTCACTGTCCCCCGCGGGTACCCAGAGCTGCATATTGCAGTGTTTAAGTGATTCCTTGGCGAAGCGGCTGAACTTGCTGCTGCGGGTCGTCTCACCTTGGGATGTCGCTCCCGCCAGGATCAGTGGGATCAGTGTGCTGCCTCTTGTTTGCGCTTCGCGGTAGGCCTCCGTGGCTTCCCTGGGATGCCCAATCAGGTTGCGATAGCTGGCATCGATCACAGGATATTGGCCATGGGTGCAGTAGGTAAACCAGAAGCTTTCTAGCAGGTGATCGCAATAGTCCTGGGCCAGCGGTTGCCACTTGTCCATCATGGACAGGAAGGTCACCGCGGCACCAATCTCTATCGAATGGTCATCCGTGATCGGGCAGAGCAGCATCGGATTTTTACTGATGAGCTGTTGTATCTGGGAGGCAAGCATGAAGGCCTGGTCGAACTTGGCAGGGTCAGTGGCATCGGCCCTCACGCATCGCTGAGGGGTTGCATCATCTCGACTCACCTGCCACAGCAGCCAAAGACCTCGTTGGGCCATCCGCCCCAACGTTTCGAACATTTTCAGATTGATGTCCACTGAGGTCGAGGTGTTCACCGCAGCGGAAAGGCCGTGCTGCACGTGTACATGGGGCAATATTTTTTCGCCCAACAATTCATCCCAGATTTGGAAGTGAAGATCGATGAGCTCAGCGAACGTAGTGCCCATTTCCTCCGCTATTTTTCGATGCTGCTTTGAAGCTACATCGCATTTGATGTGATCCCAGGCCAGCAAGATAGTGCGCTCGCTTGCTCGATATGGCGCCTCAAGATTGCCAGCTGCGCGGGCCCATACGAACAGTACCCACAGGCAGATGTAGATTTGCCGGAGACTCGTTAGCCGAGCCTGGGGTTTGGCATCCCCGTCGCCGAGCAGCCCTTGTGCCAAGCGCGAGAAATGCTTGTAGGCGATATCTGGCTCATCAATCATCGCGACCGATTTTTGGAAGCTGCTGCGTAGCTTCTCGTCGACCAATTGCTGTTGCAGCACACCTTCGGTCAGCTTTCCGGCCAAGTAGTCCCCGTTCCAAATCTGGAAGGAAACGCGCTCATCAGTTTTGAGCTTGATGAACTGTGTGACGATGTCCTGAATCGCTTCGTGGATCTCGCCACCGAAGCACAGGCAGATGACCACCTTCAGGTGCTTGTACTGATCCGCAATGCGCACAGGAATGTAGAAGTCAGTGATCTCGTTGATCGACCCTCGTAGTGCCTGCGTTGTACCGTCCCAATCGTTGCGCGTGAGATCACCTTGCTTGATCGAGAACAAAAACAGCTTGTCCTCCGAAGCACCGGTCTTCGCGTCTGTGTGAAGGCCAACCGCAGCCACATCGACCCCGTACTGGCGCGTACCGACTGAAGGACGTGAAATCACATTGAAGCCGAGCTCGCTCAAGAGGTCGGGCAGCACCACATCGAGTTCGCGGCGTTCGCGCAGGGTGGCAAGGTATTCTCTGAATACAAGCTTCATTCTGGTTGACCTTGGCTTCTGAGGCTCAGCAGCTTGTTGTGCAGCCCGGTCGGATCTAAGACTTCCTCGCGGGGCAATTCAAAGCTGTGGCTAAAGCTTGCAAGAGGTTGCTCCATCCGCCTAGAGGGCCTGACGGTGCGCTCACCATCGTTCTTAACTTTCTGATCCTGCTTGTTTTCGTTCGGATTCTCCTTGCCTTCGTTTTGATCATTATTGCCTTCGCTCTGATAAGCGCTGTCGTCAATCCACGCAACCATGCCGTTGCCATGAAGAAGAATGCTTTCGGAAAACAAGCTGGCCAAGGGGGAGTTCTTCCGCGACTCCCGCATCATGTCATTCATGACATCGGAGCGTCGCTGTCCCTCCAGTTGCCTTTCTCGCTCGGAAGGTTGCAACTCTGCAATGAAGCCGACTTCCTCAAGTGCATCGCAGTACTGCTTAAAGCGATCAAGTGCATGCTGCACAATAGATGCAGCATGGTCATCACTGGCTTCAGCGATCGGTTCAAGTTTCTCTCGGATGCGCGTGTAGTTGAGGAGCAACGGATTGAACAGCAACTCGCTCAAGTCCTGTGAGACCTCAGACAATGCCGGCGGCTCGTCTTGCTCTGGCAGTGGCTGCAAAGGTTGAAGTGTTGAACGCGTCGGAGTCTGCCGGAGTGCAAAACGAATGGCTTTGGCGAGGGATAGAGAGTTTGCGGTAGTCGCGCTTCCCCCATTCGCAGAGCTGTTGTCTTGCGCGGCGGGGTCGTTTGTCTGATCGGAAAAGCTCTGTTTAAGGCTGACCGAACACCGCCCTAAGCCAACCAAGAGGCTAGCGGCAATTTCGGGCTTTACGAAAAAGGTTGAAATGGCACGGCGAGCGATGCGTCCGACTTCAGATTCGGTGAAATCGAATCGGTTGAAGTTCGTTTGAAAGCTGTACTCATCCTTGTGTTGGAATAGCCCATCGCTGAGTTGAGTACACAAGGCGTCAGGCACTGTCCTGAGCCATTCGACAGCCCACGTCTCGAAGTCGTCAGCGGGGCCTTCGACGAGCTGTCTGATGGTGCAATCGAAGGCCTGAAACTTGATCTGGGAATTCGGCTGTAAAAGCATTCCGGTAATGAGCGTTCGAACCTGGGGCGCCCCACCTGCTTTGACCATATGAGCCAGGCCCATGTCTAGGAGCTTTTGAGTCTGCGGAGTGAGGCCAATGGCACTCAGCAGCGACAGCAGCAGGTTTCTCAATGGAGGTGAGATGTCGTCGAAGCTGAAGGCGAGTGCGTAGGCAAGGTGGTGAGCAACCCTAGGTGTTGTGGGATGCGATATTTGGCCTATTAGCGTTTCCAGCTCTTCAGAAAAAGTCGAGGGGATTGTTCCCGTCCAGCTTAAAAGCGTATTCGCGAAGGCACCTCTCAGTACTTCACTCGACTCTACGGCTGCCGCGTTAGCGAGCGCAACTAATGCCCGCCGCCAGTCGGCATCCTCGATAAAGGGTGGAGGAGATAACGCTTGGAATGCCAACTCTTTTTCTGTTGGACTGCCAGTTTGAATGAAGCGATAGGCGCGCTCGGAAAAATACGGAAGATCGACTTTAAGACCCGTGCGGATAGCGATCACCAGGTTATAGAACTCCCCCGCATTTAGCTGGCCAGAGTCAATGAGATCGAGTAGCTCTCTAGGCCTGTGAGGCAATGCAGTACACCACCGGCGTAACGTTTCACTGACCTCATACGTTTCGTCTGCCGCTAGGTCGACCAGGACTCGTAGAGCCTCTAGTAACCTGATTGCTGATGTTTCCAGCCGCTCAATTGCCAAACTGTAAACTCGTCTTCCCTGATATCCGCGGTGATCACCATAGCGTTCAAGTGCTTTTTTTATCGCGTCGTCTGGCTTGCTAGGGGAGAGTGTCTTCAGTAAGTCGATGTCACCCTCGTTGTGAGCGTTTGCAAGCTCTTGTGCGATGGGCTCGAAGTGCTGGTAACGACACCCCCAGCGATCGCTGAAAACTGCCTCTAGCAGCGTCCCGTTTTGAGTACGCTCAACAATCTCTGCGCGGGTTGGAAGAATCATCCGTGGCTCCTCAGCGGGACGCATTTTGATGGCAAATTCTATCGGCAGGCAGGGAAGGGTGGGAATGCCTTTTCGCTGTCGTGTGGGCCCTTGGAGGCGGCTGGAGCAAACCCTTGGAGGAGAACGAGGCATGGTTGGCTTTGGGAGGGTAAGGTGCAACGAGTTGCATCTTTTAGAGGATTTTTGCAAAAAGGCTTGGAAGCCCCGGTTTTGCTGGGTTAGAATGCTCGCACACTGGGTTGCGTAGGGGGTCTAGAAGATAGGCTAGACCGGGGGCTCCTGATATAAGGGTTCGAATCTCTACGCTTCCGCCATATTCAAACCCCCGAGAAATCGGGGGTTTTTGCGTTTATGGGGTCTGGAAAAGTGCCCACGCCTTCTTTACCGCTTCCGCTCCAGCATCGTCCCAACGAGGGCGCCGCATAGCCGCTGTCACCCACTTGCCGCTTCCGGCAAGCCGTGGCACAGGCCAACAGGCTGGTATAGGCATTCGCTACTGTCCTCCCGATGCTGCTGTCAGCAACGAGCGGTGTGGGAGATCATTCCAATTGAATTCCATGCCCCTTGCCTGTTCTACCGAACTCAGCTCCTGGCTCACCTCGTCGCTCGGAGCCAATTCCCGGAGTAGCGAGTGCCTCGAATCATCACCCCAGCGACCCCCGAACACGAGATCAGCGAGCAAACTGCCAGGATGTTTGGCTCTCCCAAAGGACGCCTGGATTTCTACCGGCGTGAGATCCAGTACGAAACCAGCATCTTGGCCAACCGCACGGATGCCTATCTGGCGGCGCAATCATTCTTGGTCATCGCCTTCGTCTCCTCCATGGGCAACATCAACCAGGGATGGGGCGAGATGTTCACCCTGATTGTGCCCGCGTTTCTCGCCTTGCTTGGCGGCTTGAGTTCGCTCAACGCCTGGCCTGGCATCCGAGCAGCGTACAACATCATCGATCACTGGCAGCTCAAGCAAAGTCATCTGTTGCACAGCGAGCCATTGATGGGGTTGGCTTACGACGAATCGCCGCTGTTCTGCGAGGCGGAAACCTCGCGTGTAAGGCATCGGAAATCACTGCTGTTCTCCCTTCGCACGCCGTGGATCTTTCTAGTGTTCTGGGTGCTATTGGGTAGCTATTCGGTATTCATTCAACTGGCCTGACCTGATTAGCGGGCAAATACGGAGGTAACGTTTTGAAGATCGAGCCATTACTGACCGAGCTCCTCAACGCCCGAGGGCCGGGCGGACAAGAAGACGAGGTGCGAGACATTTGCCTGCGGGAGCTTAGCCGTTTCTGTGAAGCCCCGTACATTGACCCTGCCGGCAATGTGGTAGGGGTGATTCGTGGGAACCGTGCTTGTAATCCAGAGGCGGCCATACGCGTTATGGCCCACCTCGATGAGATTGCAATGATTGTCAAAAATGTGCTGGAGAATGGCAACCTGGAAGTGCTCGCTCTCGGTGGCGCGCAACCGATAAGCTTCGGCGTCTGTCCTGTCGATATCTTGGGCGATGAACACATCCTGCCGGGGGTTTTGTCCTACGGCTCAATGCACAATAGCGGTCGGACTGCGAATGGAAGAGACGTGCTGGCAGGTAATGTCCAGTGGGAAGATGTCCACGTCGTCACGCGCAAGACCAAGTCAGAACTCCAGGCGCTGGGCGTTCGGCCGGGTACTCGCGTCGTGCTCAGCCAGCACTGGCGCCAGCCTTTCAAGGTACATGACTGTATTGCTGCTCACTTCCTCGACGATCGAGCTCCGCTGAGCGCTGTCATTCTATGCGCGGAGCTGCTGAGTGAACGGCGTGAAAAACTGCAGCAGGACGTCTGGTTTGTGTTGACGACGCTGGAGGAAGAGTCGAATGCTGGCGCGATGTATGCGGCTTCCCGGTTGCCGGGCGACACCACCATCGCCGTCGAGGTCGGCCCTGTACTTCAAGAATACGGCACGGAGCTTTCGGCTAACCCGATCATCAATACCGGTGACCAGAAGGGATACTACAGCCGCTCTGTGGTACAGGGTCTGATCGCCGCTGGCCGAAAGGCCGGTTATGAGCCACAGACCGCATTGCTCGTCGATTTTGCGTCGGATGCGAGTGCGGTTTTGAGTGCTGGGATCGACGCTCGGGCCGGTTGCATTGCGATACCGACCGAGAATACCCACGGCTTCGAGATGGTGCTTCTGGAGGGGATCTTGGCCTGCGCCGCGACGCTGGTCGAGTTCCTTACAGGCAGTCAGGCCAGTTAGCACCGAGGCCCACATGCGCTGAATGCTTTACCAACTGCCATTTCAATGGAATTATTTCTTTACTTTTTCATGCGAAGGGTGGTGAAACGCATCGCCCATGTACCGTGGACGTCATGATGACTGCGTAAAGTGACGAGAAACCCTCTGCGTTAGCCCTCTGGGTGTTTCGTCGTCTTCTACGATCAAAATGGCTTTCATCGACTTGCTCTCGTATGCCCTAGAGCGTCCCCGCCACATGGCGGTGCTCAGAAGTGATGAGTGGTGCGCCAAGTGACGCAAGGGATTAGCGGCTATCGTGGGAGGGCAACAAGCGAACCGCCTTCACGCTCTGCCCGGTTTCCAAAGCGTATACCGTTAATCTGAAGAGAAGACTATGCAGCAGCTACCCGCTGACGAAACCATCCGAGCCGCCTTGAAGAAGACTCATGTGCGCCTGCACCGTCAACATGAACTGGTGGTGGAATTCGGCGTCATGTCTTTGAAAGAGACTGACCTGGACGTGTTGTTGACCCATGCCTGTGAAGTCGTCGCTGAAGGGATGAGCACTCGCTTCACCAAGGTGCTGCAGCCGGCGGCGGAGGGGGAAAGCTTCATCTTGTCACATGGCGTGGGCTGGGACGCTTCTGATATCGGTCATGCTAGCGTGGGTGTCGATGAGGCAAGCCCGGCAGGCTATGCATTGGCTACTTACAGGCCCGTGCTCTCGAATCATCTAGGCATGGAGAACCGCTTCCGAACACCTGAGTTGCTGAAGAAATACGGAATCGAGCGGGCCATCAATGTTCCGATTCGGGGCGTGCTTAGCCCCTTTGGCGTCCTCGAAGCCGATAGCACCGACGGAGATGATTTTATAGAAAGTGATCTGGTGTTTTTGGAGGGCATATCGAATGTTATTTCCATGGCCCTCGAGAGAATATCGGTAGGCGCCGATATACCTCTTCCCGATCCTTATTCAGAAACCCTGCTCAACGCGAGCCCAGACTGGGTAGAGATTCTGGGGGCGGATGGCGCAATTGAGTTCGCAAACGAAGCAGGGCTGACTCTCATGGGCGCCAAGCTGGACAGCGTCAAAGGTCGGCAATGGCATGATCTGTGGCCAGAGGAATCTCGATCACTCGTCTGGGACGCAATAGGCAAAGTGAGATCCGGAGAATCTGCCAGGTTCGAAGCGTTTTGCCCCGTTGTCCACGATGAGCCGAAGTGGTGGGATGTAACGGCCGCACCGATCCTCGACGCGAACGGGCAAGTCGAAAGGATCATCGCGGTATCGCGAGATATCACGGAGCGGCACCAGTACGAAGCGCAATTGCTCTCGCTTATCGATTCACAAAACTCGAGGCAGAGCCGAAGCGACCTCTATCTCGAAGAAATTCATCATCGAGTCAAGAATAGCCTTCACTTGGTGAACACGCTGCTATTACTGCAAGCGAATCTCACGGCTGATGCAGCGGTCAAATTACAGCTTGAAACCGCTGCAGGACGTGTGGTGACCATTGCTACGGTTCACGAGCGGCTTTATCAGTCTGCCGAAGATCAGGAAGTTCGTGCCCGTGAGTACCTGAATGCTCTCTTGGGCGATCTGGGTAAAGCATTGGCCGACCGGAAGATTCTGCTTGAGGCTGACGACTTTATTCTGCCACCGGAACGAATGGCGCCGTTGGGGTTGGTTGTTTCCGAGCTGATAACGAATGCCCTCAAGTACGGCAGGGGCCGTATTGAGGTGATTGTCAAGCACGCCGACGATCACGCTGTGCTCACTGTCAGGGATGAGGGCGATGGATTCCCTGACAATTACCCTAAGCCAACCGGCACTGGCCTCGGCATGCGCTTGGTCAAAAGCTATTCCGGCTACGGCAGCGCGGCGGTTGAGGTGGATCGCACAGACAGTAAGAGCTGTATCCACGTTCGCTTCAAGCTGTAGCGACCCGGAGATTGAACTCGCTCCAATGGTCCGCTCGGATCAAATGAGACGTTTCTCTCTGCCTCAAGTGATTTACCGAAGTGACGAACTGGATCAGTAAACACACCGCTTATGCCTATTATGCTTTCATGGTCAGGATCTGCTCATTTCAAAGTAAAACTACGTCGGCTGCGGAGCCCGGTTCAGCCCTTGCCGGTTTCAATAACTGATCAGAAATCATTTCCTGCAGCTTGGCTACCGGCCATGGCTTAGGCAAGAAGAGCGCATTGTCGGGAAGCGCGCGATCTGCGAAATCGTAGTAGCCACTCATCACAATGAGGCGAATCTCAGGATTCAGCTGGCTAGCAATCCAGGCGAGGTCTACCCCATTCAGAGAGCCTGGCGTTCGCACATCGGTGAGCAGCAACGCCCAGTCTTTATTCATTAATTCCAACTTGCCGGCATCAGCGGTAGCCACCGCTGTGACGACCGCACCCCAGTCTTCGAGATAAAGGGTCAAGAGCTCTCGAATTGGGGGGTCGTCCTCAACGATAAGGACGGCAGGCTGGTTTTTTTTCGCGACGGGGTGCAGATCTGTCATGACTCATACTCGGGAAGGCGGCTGCTGGAAGGTAATGACATCCAGGTCTATCTGCTGATTATCAACGAGACGTAGCAGCGCGCCATCATTACGACATCGCGGTTACTCAACAATTCAGTTCGCCTTAAAGGGGAACCCGCTTGCCGCGGAGTTCCACTGAAGGAACTTGATCAGCTCGTCACCGCTGTGATGATGCAACGGAGCGACATGACAACGTGAAGCGGTGTGTAAACCGCGCTGTGTGCAGAGCCATGGAGTTGTGATGCAGCCATGCTGCCCGCGTGTTCGTACCGCGAGCACGTGAGGTTGCTGGGCAAGCGGGCTATGCACGCGCAGTGGAGTCAACGGCCAGCCGGCTGCATCAAAGTAGGCAATCGACTGGAAGAGAAGATGTTCGAGCACCTCCCTTCATTGCCCTCAGGAGATATCGACCATCCGGGTAATGGCTTCTCACCTTCGAATGTATCGGCCCAAACGCTTAAGATTTTCTTCGCGAGGTGAGGTCACTTGTTCATAGAGCGATTCACGTAAACGAGATGGGAGGGAGACAAAGGTGAAAATCGGATGCCTGGGATGGGGTTCGTTAATCTGGAAACCAGGTGACTTGAAAGTCGCCGGGGAGTGGCATTCGGATGGGCCAGCAGTCCCTATCGAGTTCTCTCGTGTAGCTGATGGTGGGGAGCTTGCCACCGCTATCTGCCTGGGCGTGCCGACCGTAGACGTGTTGTGGGCACGTCTCGCCAATATGTCCCTGGAGCAGGCCTGCAGTGATCTGGCTAGTCGGGAGGGGATTCCGAAACAGCGAACAGACGGCGTCGGAACGTTGATGGTTCATGACGATGCCGGGGTGGATGGTCTCAATAAATGGGCGCTTGACCGTGGTCTGGACGCGGTGATTTGGACAGCGCTTCCACCTCGCTATCAAAATATCGAAAATCGGATCCCCACGGCATACCAAGCATTGCGCTATCTGGAAAGCCTTGGCCCAGAAGACCAGGCGCATGCCCGGTCGTACATCGAACAAGTTCCAGAACAGATTCGTACCTCCTACAGAAATTTGTTCGAAGTTGAATTGGGTTGGCAGCCGATGTCTGCATGCGTAAGTGTTGGCTAAACATGGGGTGTTTTTCTACCCAAAACGATAGGCGGACGGTAGTACCCAATGAGCGGTCAACAAAAAATTTAGGGCGTTAATGCGAGTGCTTTACGCAGTGCTTTGCGCCTCCACGCTGCTACCGATACCGATACCGATACCGATACCGATACCGATACCGATACCGATACCGAAAACGGGCGTCTTCGTGCCATCGGCTGTTTGCTCACGAAGCATTTCTGGCCGTGGGTGGGTAAAACCCTTGTCCAGGGGCCGTGGAGCAAATTGAGCAACCAGCTTGCCACCTCAGACTTTGGGAGCAAAGGCACCCTGATTTTCAGCACTAGCCGCAGTATTGCTGACAGCGCTTGGCTCGGTCCCACGTGCAGTCGTAGCGATAAAGAATTCAATATGCTTTGGATGCTGAAAGGCGCTTTCTGGAGGCTGTATTAGAAGGTTTTGACTGTGCAGGGCTGGGGCAGCTGAAACAGAGTGCGCGAGGTCGTCCCAGAGGCCGCCACGGGCGCAGTCTATGGCTGGAGCGCACTGAATAACTCCTGCAATCTTGAGATTAATTATCATTTGATGATGATTATGATGTAGATTCGCGCCAAGGATTTTCACGCGCAAGGAGTCATCCTGCAATGCCCCCGTCGATCACCCACCCCACAACGCTTTCCCTCGGCCTGTACGTATGCCTGATTTGCCCACCCACCTTGGCCGATACGCAACCGAGCCATGACGACCCCGTACTGGAGCTGGGCTCTACCGACGTAGTCGCCACCGGCCTTGGCAGCGTCACCGAGCGCAGTGGCTCCTACACCACCGGTAGCATGAGCGCCGCCACGCGGCTGAATCTCTCGATCAAGGAAACCCCTCAGTCGGTCTCGGTGGTCTCGCGCCAGCAGTTGGACGATTTTCAACTCAACACACTCTCCGAAGCCATGGCTCATGTCACCGGGGTCACGGTGCAGCGCAATGACTCGGAGCGACCGAGTTATTATTCGCGTGGCTACGCGATCAACAATTTCCAGATCGATGGAATGCTCAACACGTTCTCGGGGCTCAAGTCCGACTCCGACACGATCATCTACGACCGTATCGAAGTAGTTCGCGGCGCTACCGGGCTGACCACAGGCGCTGGCGACCCTTCTGGCACCATCGCCATGATGCGCAAGCGACCCACCCATGAATTGGCGGTCAAGAGCGGTGTAAGCGCAGGCAGCTTCGACAATTACTACACGTACCTGGATGTGGGTGGCCCGCTGGGCTGGGAAGGCCGGCTGCGCGGTCGCACCGTCCTTGCGTACCGCGACAACAGGTCGTTCATGGACAAGTACGCCACCCAGCGTGAAGTGGCATACGGTGTGCTCGAAGCCGATTTGACCCCAAGCACGACACTGGCCGTGGGGTATGACTATCAGAACAAGCACGTGCAAGGATCGTCGTGGGGCACGGTGCCGTTCTGGAATGCCGATGGCAGCAAAGCCAATCTGCCTCGCTCGACCAACCTCAGTGCGCCCTGGTCTTCCTGGCCACTGAAAGACCAGACGGTGTTCGCCACCCTTGACCATTATCTGGGTAACGACTGGCTCATGAAGGTGGCGTATACCCACCGGCAAACCGACAGCGACGGGAAAGTGTTCTACGGGGGCAATGGTTTTCCCGAAGCCGACCGCAGCGGCATGGGCGCTTGGTATTCACATTTCGGGGGCGCCGAGCAGATGGACGCGGTCGACTTCAACCTCGCCGGTCCCTTCCAGTTGTTGGGTCGCAGCCACGACTTCATGATCGGCTATGGCGAGTCCAGGCGGCGCGACAATGAGCCCTATCGCATTGATCTGCCTGTTCCAGAAGGGTATGAAAACATTCCTGACTGGAAGTACATGGGGGCTACACCCACGTTCCATGATTTGGACACCGGGCTGGACAGCTCACGCTCCAGCGTTCGCCAGAAAGCCGGTTACATCGCGACACGCCTCAACCCCACCGACCGCCTTCACTTCGTGATCGGTAGCCGTTACGGCAGTTGGGAAACCGAGCGACGAGAGTGGGATTATGGCGATGCCTTGCAAGTCGCCGGTCAGTCCACCTCCAAGCAGACTCAGAATGACCAGTGGACGCCCTACGCCGGCGTACTGTTCGATCTGAACGAGCAATTCACCGCGTATGTCAGCTACACGGACATTTTCAACCCCCAGACCGTGAGAGACGTCAACAAACAGTACCTCGAACCCATCGTCGGCAAGGTCTATGAGGCAGGCGTGAAGGGCAGCCTGTTCGCAGAACGGCTGAACCTGTCCACGGCGGTGTTTCGCAGCAAGCAGGATAACGTGGCCGAACAAGACGATTCGGTGCCGCCCAACGGCAATGAAGTGTTCTACAAAAGTGGCGGCAAAGGTGTGGTCGTCGAGGGTTTCGAAGCTGAGGTCGCAGGCGAGGTGATGACCGGTTGGCAGATGAGCCTGGGCTACAGCTACACCCATGCAGCCACGGCCGAGAAAAAGCGAAAGAACACCGAGCAGCCGTTGAACCTGGTGCGCTTCTCCAGCACCTATGCAGTAACCCCGGCATTGATCGTGGGGGCGAGCCTGGACTGGCAGAGCGACAATTTCAGGTTGGCCAACCGACCTGTGGGGCGCGACGGAGAGCGAATCATCACCGCCAAGGACGAAATCGGTCAGAGGGCCTTTTCGGTGGTTGGGCTGATGGCCCGCTATCAGGTCGATGAGCACCTCACAGCTTCAGTCAACGTCAAGAACCTGTTCGACGAGCATTATTACAACAACGTCGGCTTCTACAACGGCGTCTACCACGGTGAGCCACGCACCATGATGGTCAGCCTGGACTGGAGGTTGTAAGCCCAGAACGGCGGAGCGTTGCGCAGTCGGCCAGCGCTTGCCGTCTCATACTTCGCGCGGGCCACTACCCGAACGCCTAACGTGCAGGCGGTGGCCGCTCGATCAAGTCAAGCCCTTACTCTGCTGGCTGCTCGACCGCGGGCTCCACTGAAGCCTCGTTTTCGCCTGTAGGCGAAGCGGTCTGCGTTTTGGCCTGGGCCCGCTTGCGCCGTTCCTGGTTGCGCTGCTGCGCCGCCTGACGCTTGGCGTGAATCGCCTGGGCTGCAGTGACAACGCCTGCCGGCTCGCCGTTGAGGTCCAGGCGCGGGGCGTTTTCCACCATGCTGGTCCAGTAGCGGTTGCCCCGGCACCAGGTGGAAATGCCTAGCTTCAGTTGTTCACGGGTAATGCCCAGCAGCTCCAGGTGTTGCTCGGCATCTTTGAAAATGCCTTCCTTGAGCGGCACCTTCGGCGCAGGGTTGACCGGGAAGGCCAACGGGAAGTGTTTCTGCAGGGGCCAGATGGCGGCTACCGCCGGGTCCAGCTCGCGCGGCTTGGCCTTTTGTGGGGGCTTGCGCTTGGCGGGCGCAGGGGCGCTTGCCTTTTGCTGTTCTTTTTCAGCCCGCAGGCGATCCCGTAGCGCTGCCAGTTGTTCAAAGCTCATCGTTCAATTCACTGCTTCAAGGTTGATTGCGTGGTGCAAGGATATGCGATGCAGCCCCGGTGAACAGCCCAAACAGGACAAATCGTCGCTTTTTTTACAGAAAATCGCGACGACCTCCCTCCGAGGCAGCGGCATTTGCATCACACAATGGCGGCAATGCTTGCCGCCATGGCAGGGTGCAGGCCTTCCCGCGCGGCTGGCGAACCGTCCGCCATCGCACCCTAGACCTTGAACTTGGCCACCATCGCGTTCAAGTCGACGGCCAGGCGGGAGAGTTCCTGCGCCGCAGCGCTGGTCTGGTTCGCGCCCGCAGAGGTCTGCATCGCCAGATCGCGAATGTTCACCAGGTTTCGATCCACTTCACGAGCCACCTGGGCCTGCTCTTCGGAGGCGCTGGCGATTACCAAGTTACGTTGGTTGATGGAAGAAATGGCCTCGGCAATCGTGTTCAACGCCTGACCTGCGGACTGAGCGATCTCCAGGGTACCCGACGCGCGCCCCTTGCTCGCGTGCATGGCGCCGACCGCAGACTCCGTACCCGACTGGATACCGGTGATCATGCTTTCGATCTCGGCCGTCGATTGCTGGGTGCGGTGCGCCAGCGCCCTGACTTCATCGGCGACGACGGCAAAGCCGCGGCCGGCTTCACCTGCCCGCGCAGCCTCGATCGCGG
>CAURYQ010000046.1:0-34218 GCA_963529135.1 uncultured Pseudomonas sp.
AAACCCGCCCTCGTGGGAGCGGCCCTTGCGCCGCGATGGGCCGCAGAGCGGCCCCAACATTATCAGCTCAGAAGCTGAATCCTGGGGCCGATGCGCAGCCTATGGCAGCCGGTTCGTCGCCCAGCAAGGCCCATCTCCTGAATGCAGCAGCCCCAGTCTTCTGACACTGATCACACCTAGCTGAAGCTAGTGTAACCAAGGCCACAAGACTGGGGCTGATAGGCAACCATCGGCGCGCATGGTGCTTCCCGGAAGAAGCGTGCAGTCGCCTGCCAGAGCTCCCGACTCAGCGGTAGGTCGGCAGTGCAAACCGCTGCTGGCTCTGCAGCATCGAGATTACTGGCAGCTCACTGGCTTGTTCGGCCAGGTCGCGGCGGATTGCGCTGATCGCCCAGGACAATTGCTCGGCGCTGTGCAGTTGGCTGTAGGTCAGCACACGGCGGGTCACCTTGCCGTCAGCGGCGCGCAGGCTCAGCAGAATGCCGCCGTCAGGACGTGGCTGGGTAGTGACTTGGTAAGCCGGGAATACCGAGACGAATTTTTCCTGGATAAGGTTCATGACTACTCCTGACAAGGTGTGTGGCAATCGATACGTAGTAGATTGCAGTGACCGTGCCAGAAATTGCCTGCGGGAAAAATCCAATAAAATCAGTGGGTTGCATCAACTTTCGAGAACGCCTTCCGTGCAAGCTGCAAGGTCATGCAAATTGCACAGTGCATTTTGCACGGCATCATCGTCCAGGCTATGGCCCCGATAGAAACGGAACCTTTGACGCGCAGTGAGGGCCTGACAAACACTTGGGCAACGATTTCTACCAGGAGGTTCCTTATGTCCACCCAGACCGCGCCCGTTCAGCCCGCTCAAATGTCTTCCGACGAAGCCGCTGCCTTTGCTGCACAAGTGTTCGACCGGGCCCGCCAGGGCGATGCCCAGATGCTGGAGCGTCTGCTGCTAAGCGGTCTGCCGGTGAACCTGCGTAACCACAAGGGCGATACCTTGCTGAT
This sequence comes from uncultured Pseudomonas sp., assembly GCA_963529135.1. Classification (GTDB taxonomy): domain Bacteria; phylum Pseudomonadota; class Gammaproteobacteria; order Pseudomonadales; family Pseudomonadaceae; genus Aquipseudomonas. Next base: position 1,006 of record CAURYQ010000046.1, read on the forward strand.
GCTGGCCAGCTACCACGGTCACCATGAGGCCGTGAAGGTGTTGCTGGACCATGGCGCCGATCCGTTGATTGCCAACGACAACGGTCAGCTACCCATCGCAGGCGCGGCCTTCAAGGGGGACATGGCGATGATCCGGCTGCTGCTTGAAAACGGCGTGCCGGTCGATGCCGCTGCCCAGGACGGGCGTACGGCGCTGATGCTGGCGGCCATGTTCAACCGCGTCGAGATCCTCGAATACCTGCTGGCCCAAGGCGCAGATCCCTCCCTGCAGGATGCCCGCGGCGCCAACGCGTTGATGGCAGCTCAGACCATGGGCGCAGTGGACGCCACCGCACGCCTGCAAGCACTGGCAGGCTAACGGCCGAGGGGCATTTGCGGCTATCCTTGGCGACTTTGCCAACGCCGCAGGCCCCCTTCATGAAAACCCAGTTGCTCGAATTCATCCGCCTCATTGGTGCAGGCTGCCTGCGCGAAGAAGATATCGAGCGCATCGCCGACGAGGCCGCCCAGGCCTACGCCGACCCGGCCGCGTTCCTCGCCGCCAATTCCGACATCAACTACGACGACTCCTTCCCCATCCCGCTGGGCGAATGGGTGGTGCTCGGAAGCCTGCCTGATACCGTGGTATTCCAGGCCGACACGTATCAGGACCTGTTCCAGCAGATCAGCGAGTCCTTCGACAAGAGTGTGCCGTTCACCCTCAAGCCCAAGCAGCTGGCGCGTACCGAACCGCTCACCGCGCTCAACCGCATCCAGGTGCAGATGGGCGCGCTCAACAAGGAAGCCGGTGGCTACGTACTGCTCAACTTCAGCCAGTTGCTCGATGACGAGCTGCAGATGGTGATGGTGGGCAAGCAGGACCTGGAGCGGGTGCAGGCACTGGCAGCTGAAATCGGCATCAAGGCCGAGCCGGCCCTGGAAGCCCTGAAAGTGGCGCTGCACGTCTGAGCGCTTCGTACACGTCCACGGCGGACAATCCCTGCGGTCCTGTCAGCCAAGGGCGGTGTCGAGGAACATCATCACGGCGAAACCGCCCATCAAACCCAGCGTGGCGGAAGTCTGGTGGCCGTTGCGGTGGGTTTCGGGGATCACCTCGTGGCTCACCACGAAGATCATCGCCCCGGCAGCCAGCCCCATGCTGATGGGGTAGGCCACGGCAAAACCTGTGGAAATACCCAGGCCGATGACAGCCCCTAAGGGTTCCATCAACCCTGAGCCAACGGCCACCAGGGCTGCCTTGAAATTGGACAGGCCGGTCGCGCGCAAGGCCAGTGCTACAGCCAGGCCTTCTGGGATGTCCTGGATGGCGATGGCGGTGGTCAGCGGCAGGCCGATGTTCATGTCACCGTTGGTGAAGCTGACACCGATCGCCATGCCCTCGGGCAAGTTGTGCAGGGTAATGGCCAGCACGAACAGCCAGACGCGGCTGAACCGCTCGGTTTCCGGCCCGGCCAGGCCGACACGTTCGTGCTCGTGAGGGGTGAAGCGGTCCAGGCCCAGCATCAACAACACGCCCAGCCCCATGCCCACCACCACGATGAACGCCGCCCCCGGTCCACTGCCGGTGATTTCCCGCGCCGCATCCAGGCCGGGCAGGATCAGCGAGAATGAACTGGCCGCCAGCATCATGCCAGCGGCAAACCCTAGCATCACGTCCTGATTGCGGCTGCTCACGTCACGCAACACCACCGCAAGCACTGCACCCAGGGCCGTGGCGCCAAACCCGGAGAGGCCGCCGAGCGCTGCCAGGTGAAGGTTCTCGGAATGATCGCCGTTCACCGCGTTCCACAGGCTCGCGCCGAGCAGCACCAGAACCGCCACCAGGCTCAGCGCCAGGCCCGCGCCCACCCAGGGGTTGTTGGCTATCTGTTGGCGCCAAACGCTCAACGGCGAGGGCGGGGTGGCGCTATGGCTATGGGCAGGTGGCATGCAGAACCTCTGATCGGAATGACGATGCATCATAGGCAGTGACCTACAGGTGCCGCCAAGGATTCCCTTCTATCGAGTCGATAGCTGGGTATGCTATGCAGCAATACCCTCATTGAAATGGAGTACGTGGCATGGGATCGATGTTCAACAGCCTGGTAGGTCTGATCATTCTGGCCCTGGATATCTGGGCCATCATCAACGTCTACAAAAGCGACCGCGAAGTAGGGGTCAAGGTACTCTGGATCTTGCTGATCGCCCTGCTGCCCGTGGTGGGGCTGGTGATCTGGGCCATCGCCGGGCCGCGCGGCACAGGTCGGCTCTGAAACCGGCGCGCCTTGCGCCCGTGGCCTCGCGGGCGCGTCCAGGCCGTGACAAAATTTTCACAATGAATTAAACAGAATCCGCACCCGCACAATGCTGCGCTGGTCTTGTACCAGCGCCTTCTTCGCAAACCGCCTTTCTAGGACATTCCCGTTCATGGCCAACCCGGACGCCTTGAAGCAATGGCGCGCGCAAGCGCCGTTCTCGCCGACCCTTAAATCCCACCTGGCCTACACGCTGCTCAGTGCGCTGGTCATCATGCTGATGCTGAGCCTCGTGCGCCTTGCATTGCTGGTCTACAACAGCGACATGATCGGCGACACCCCAGCGGCCACGGTTGCCGAGGGTTTCATCAACGGCCTGCGCTTCGACCTTCGGGTGGTGGTGTACATCAGTATCCCGCTGCTGCTCGCGCTGCTCAGCCCATGGGCCATGGCCCGGCGTGGCGTGTTCCGCTTCTGGCTGACGCTCACCGCCAGCGTGGTCATGTTCCTGGGCCTGATGGAGCTGGACTTCTATCGCGAGTTCCACCAGCGTCTGAACGGCCTGGTGTTCCAGTACATCAAAGAAGACCCCAAGACCGTCATGAGCATGCTCTGGTACGGCTTCCCGGTGGTGCGCTACCTGCTGGCCTGGGTGTTCGGGACCTGGTTGCTCAGCCTGCTGTTCAAGGGTGTCGACCGCCTGACCCGCGGCATTGGCACCCAGCCGGTGGCGGCCTGGTATTACCGCCTCGCGGTGTTCATGGTGATCCTGCTGGTGGCCGTCATCGCCGCCCGTGGCACCCTGCGTCAAGGCCCGCCCATGCGGTGGGGTGATGCGTTCACCACCGATTCCAACTTCGTCAACCAGTTGGGCCTCAACGGCACCCTGACCCTGATCGACGCAGCCAAGAGCCGCTTCGGCGAGGACCGCGCCAATATCTGGAAGCCGGTGCTGGAGCAGAACCTGGCGACCCAGACCGTACGCCAGCAGCTGCTGACCCCGCATGACACTCTGGTCGATGCCGATGAAGCGGCCGTGCGCCGGGACTTCATGCCGCCGGCCGAGGGCACCTTGCCAATCAAGAACGTGGTGGTGATCCTGATGGAAAGCTTCGCGGGCCATTCGGTCGGTGCGCTGGGCAGCCCCAACAACATCACGCCTTACTTCGACAAGCTGGCCAAGGAAGGGCTGTTGTTCGACCGCTTCTTCTCCAACGGCACCCACACCCACCAGGGCATGTTCGCCACCATGGCGTGCTTCCCCAACCTGCCGGGCTTCGAATACCTGATGCAGACCCCAGAGGGCGGTCACAAGCTGTCCGGCCTGCCGGCCCTGCTCAGCGCTCGTGACTACGACGACGTGTACGTCTACAACGGCGACTTCGCCTGGGACAATCAGTCCGGCTTCTTCGGCAACCAGGGCATGACCACGTTCATCGGCCGCCAGGACTTCGTCGACCCGGTATTCTCCGACCCGACGTGGGGTGTTTCCGACCAGGACATGTTCGACCGTGGCAACCAGGAACTGGCCAAGCACGACGGCAAGAAACCTATCTACGCCTTGCTCCAGACCCTGTCCAACCACACGCCATACGCGCTTCCCAAGGACTTGCCGGTCGAGAAGGTCACCGGGCAAGGCCGCCTGGACGAGCACCTGACGGCCATGCGCTATTCGGACTGGGCCCTTGGCCAGTTCTTCGAAAAGGCCCGCAAGGAGCCGTACTTCAAGAACACCCTGTTCGTGATCGTGGGTGACCACGGTTTCGGCAACCATCAGCAGGTCACCGAGCTGGACCTGGGCCGCTTCAATGTGCCGTTGCTGCTGATCGCCCCCGGTATCCAGGAAAAGTTCGGTGCGGTCAATCACACCGTGGGCACCCAGGTCGACATCGTGCCGACCATCATGGGCCGCTTGGGTGGCCAGACGCGTCATCAGTGCTGGGGGCGCGATCTGCTCAACCTGCCTGAGGGCGACCCAGGCATCGGCATGATCAAGCCTTCGGGCAGCGAGCAGATCGTAGGCCTGGTGCAGGGCGACCGTATCCTGATCGAGTCCAAGGACATGACCCCGCGCCTGTACCGCTATCAGCTGGGCCGCGAGTTCAAGGCCGAACTGATCGAAAGCCCGGACCAGCCGCAACTGCTCAAGCAGCTGGAGGCGTTTATCCAGACGGCGACCAAGAGCTTGCTGGACAACACCGCAGGCGTGGTGCACGGTACGCCGAAGTAGCCTCGCTTGGCTGCGCCCTGGGCTGTCACATTCGGCCCAGGTCGCCAGCCGTTCAACTTTCTGAACATTCCCCAAGGGCCAGGGTCAGTTATTCAGGCATCGCATACAGGTGTCATTTGATTGAGAGGGCTCGTTCGATGAAAGAGTGGGAAGTCATCTTTGCCGACCAGAAAGGCGCACCGACCTCGATGGTGCTGAAGGCTGAACATCGCCCCAGCGAGGAAGATGCCGCACGTGCCATACGCACGCAGTTGTTCCCGGTCATGGATGAGCTGGACCTCAACGATTTTCAGGATCGCGCGGTGTCCCCCACGGCGCGTTGGCTGAAAGAACACAGCGGCGTCACCATCACCAGCATCGAAGAGGCGCCCTGAGCCACCGTTTGCGTGGTGTCTTCCGGGGCACTACGCTGCATGAAGGTGCCCGCCGGCTGCGCAGGCGGCACCGTTCCCACTCGCGTCTTGTATCAGCTCGAACTGCCCGATGACTTGGGGCAGGTGCCCGTGCACGGAAAGTCTATCCATAGCGTTATTCAGGAGGACGATTCATGAGCATCCAAAACGACGATATCAGCAGCAACGTCCTGCGCCAGATGAAGGCAGGCGGGTTCGATTTCACCCAGATCCACCCCATCGAGTTCTACGCCGTTTTCCCGGACGAGGCGGCTGCGCGCCGTGCAGCCGGGGAGTTCCGTGGCGAATCGCTCAACGCCCAGGTCACCGAGCTCGATGACGGTGCCTGGCATCTGGAACTGAGCAAGATCATGTTCGCCACCCATGGTGGCATCGGCGACTTCGAGGAGGCCTTCGAGCAGGTGGTTACGCCCTATGGCGGCGAAGTGGAAGGGTGGGGCGTCAAGCACGAGCGGCTCACGGCGTGAACCTGCGGGCCGTATCGCGGCCCGCTTCTCTCAAGGCCTGCGCGTGGCCATGTGCCCGAGGTAGGCCAGCAAGGCATCGAGTTCCTGATCATTGAGCACGTTTTCGGCAAAACCGGGCATTTTAGCCTGGGGCCACTGCCGCAAGCGTTGCGGGTCGCGAATCAACAGGCGCAGGTAACCCGGCTGGAAGTACTCGGTTGGGTTGTGCGGCATGTTCAGGTCGGGCCCTATGTGCCCGTCTCCCGCCCCGTTGAGGCGATGGCAGGCCAGGCAGTTCTGCTGGAAGAGCGCAAAGCCCTGCCGCACTGGGCTGTCGCCCGGCAGGTCCGAGTCTGGTAGCAAGGCCGCAAAGCGCTGCTCGACAGGGGCCAGCTCGCGAATCGTCGAAATTTGAAAAGGCCATTGTTCAGGCCGAATACCACTCGCCTGCGGCGCGGTCCAGACCAGGTAGAACGGCCCTGCGCTCGGTTTGCCTTTGGCCAAAGGTGGCCAAGGCGCGGCCGGGTCTTCGACTGCCAGCCAGGCCTGCGCAGGGCCAGGTTGCAGCAGGGGGCCGGCAGGCATTTCTGCCGCGAAGCCGTCCGAAGCCACTGCCTGGAGGTGGTCCTCGGGGCGCACACCTTGCAGCAATGCCGCCAAGGGGACTGCGCGATAGCGCATGGGGCGCTTGTAGGAAACGTCCTCGATGATGTCGATCGACCTGGCCTGTGGATGCGCGAGCAATTGCTCGCTGCTCCACTGTTTATCGGTTGTGCCGAGTTCCAGGCGCAGTTGGGCCGCCGACAAGGGCAGGCACGACAGCAAGGCTGCCAAGGCAAAGAGTAGGCGCATAGGGACGCTCCAGCCATCAGGGCCAGCAGGTTACCTGTACGCAGCCTGTCCCCGCCACCACGAGGCCTAGCCGAACAAACGTGTCAGGTTCGGCAGAATCAGCAGCAACGTGGTAGCGAAAAGAATGAGCCCAGCTTGGCGAAGCTTCGATTGTCTGAACATGGCGGACCGCCTTCTTGTTGTTATTCCTGAGTACCCGTTGGCTTCCTTGTCGCACGTCGGGTCGATCGCAGTGGCGCACACCGGCGCCGGCGCTGCTTGCCTCTTGAATGTGGATATACAACCAACAGTAGGGTGTGCGTTATCCATACTTGAGAACCCTTTGTTCTAACCGCTGGGTATACATAGAGCTTTTTGTTTTAAAGCATTAAGCCATCGCGCTGACAGCCTCCTGCTAGACGGGGGCGGCGCTTTTGCACCCTGCGGGCCAGCAGAGCACCGTTCGTCTGCGCAACCCTCTTGCTTGTACGTGCCTTTCGCGTCACGCTCTACAGCTGATTTCCACCCATGTCGTTCAGGACTATCCCTATGTCGTTACGCATCTGCATCCTTGAAACCGATGTTCTGCGACCGGAATTGACGGCGCAGTACGAGGGCTACGGCAGGATGTTCGAACAGCTCTTCGCCCGTCAGCCGATTGCAGCGCAGTTCACTGTCTACAACGTCATGAACGGCGAATATCCTGCTGATGACCAGGTGTTCGATGCCTATCTTGTGACGGGCAGCAAGGCAGATTCGTTCGGTTCCGATCCCTGGATCCAGACCCTCAGGGCCTATCTGCTCAAGCTGTATGCCCGGGGCGAGAAGCTGCTGGGCGTCTGTTTCGGCCATCAGCTGCTGGCGTTGACCCTCGGTGGCAAGGCTGAGCGGGCCGAGCAGGGGTGGGGCGTTGGCGTGCACCGGTACTCACTGACCGCACGCGCACCGTGGATGCAGCCTCAGGTGTCGGAGTTGACTTTGTTGATCAGTCACCAGGACCAGGTGACCCAGTTGCCCGAAGGTGCGACGGTCATCGCGTCGAGTGATTTCTGCCCCAACGCCGCCTTTTGCATCGGCGACCAGGTGTTGTGTTTCCAGGGGCACCCGGAGTTCGTGCACGATTATTCCCGGGCCTTGCTCGATGCACGCCAGGCCTACCTGGGCGATGAGGTCTACCACAAGGCCGTCGCCAGCCTTGCGACCGAGCATCAGGGCGATGTAGTGGGCGAGTGGATGCTGCGCTTCATCCAGCAACCTGCCAGCAAGCACAACGCGGCCTGACGGGGGCAGGGGCTGCCTGACAGCCCCACCCCTTGGTCACGTCACAGCCAGCCGGACTTCTTGAAGCTGGCGAACAGCCCCGTGCATCCGGCTGCGATCACGCCCAAAACCACATAGTACCCATAGTGCCAGCTCAATTCCGGCATGTTCTGGAAGTTCATCCCGTAGATGCCGGCGATGGCGGTAGGGAAGGCCAGGATCGCTGCCCAGGCGGCGAACTTGCGTTGCACGATGCTCTGGCGGGACGATTCGAGCAGCATGCCGATCTCGATGGTCTGGCTGGCGATGTCGCGAATCCCGGCCAGGTCTTCCATCTGCCGTGTCACGTGGATCTGCACGTCCCGAAAGTACGGTCGCATGTTCTTGTCGATGAAGGGAAAGCTCAGGCGTTGCAACTCTTCGCTCACCTCCACCATGGGCGCTACGTAACGGCGCAGGCGCAGCAAGTCGCGACGCAGGCTGTGCAAGCGGCGGATGTCGGCTTCGAGCAGCGACCCACCGAGCACGCTTTGCTCCAGCGCTTCGATCTCACCATGAATCGCCTCGCTGACTGGCTGGTAGTTTTCGGTAACGAAGTCCAGCAGCGCATACAACACAAAGTCTTCGCCGTGTTCGAGCAGCAACGGGCGCGCTTCACAGCGTTCGCGCACCAGGGCATAGGATTTGGAATGGCCATTGCGACAGGTGATCACGTAGCCACTGCCGGCGAATATGTGGGTTTCGATGAATTCCAGCCGCCCCTGCTGACGCACCGGCGAATAGGTAACGATGAACAACGCATCGCCGAAGGTTTCCAGTTTCGGCCGGCTATGTTTCTCCAGGGCGTCTTCGATAGCCAGTTCGTGCAGGTTGAACTGGCGTTGCAGGTTGGCCAGCGCTTCGGTGTCGGGCTCCTCCAGCCCGATCCAGACGAAATGGCCCGGCTTGCGTGCCCATTCGCTGCCTTCATCGATGCTGATGTTGGTGACTTTCCTGCCGGCGCTGTACACCGCCGCTGCCACGACTCGCCCCATGATTGCCCGCTTTGGTCTGGTTGAACACGGGTTACAGCTTGGGCTGTAGCGGGCGGGAGAGCAACTGGGTCAGGGCAGTTCGTTTTCCATCTGCTCGATGCACAGCTGCATCTGGGTGCGACACTGTTCGATCAGTGCAGGCAGGTCCTGCTGGGTCATGCCGGCCGTGGCGATGGGGGGCAAGGAGCGGACGATCACCGTTCGCCGACGCCAGCTGTTGAGGTCCAGTCGGCCTGCATAGCGGCTGACGCACACGGGCACGATGGGAACCCCGGCCTCGATGGCCATGTGGAAAGCGCCTTTCTTGAACGCCAGCAGCTGGTCACCGGGGTTGCGCGTGCCCTCGGGGAAGATCCAGATGGAGGTGTCGTTCTGCAGGACGCGGGTGGTTTTCTGCAGGGCCTTGCGGGCCTGGTAGGCGTTCTTGCGGTCCACCAACACGTTGCCGCCTAGCCAGAACAGTTGACCGAACAGCGGGATCCAGCCCAGGCTCTTCTTACCGATGGCCACGGTGCGCTGCGGTACCACCTGGCCGAGCACGAACAGGTCGAAGTTCGATTGGTGGTTGGCGATGATCACGCACCCGGGGGGCTGGTCCCACAGAGGGCCGACCTGGGCCTTGACCTCCAGGCGCAGGAGCCAAGTGGCTGGCACGCTGTAGAGGCGGGCGAACAAGCGGCTGTTGTCGGGGTTGAACGGGCGGCACAGGCCAATGATCAACCCCACGGCGCCAACGGCAAGAAAATGCAGCGCCAGCAGGAACATGCGAAGAAGGTAAAGCATGGTACGACTCACACCAGACAGTCGCCCGGCAGTGTACGACTGTGCACTGGCCGGGGCAAACCCTGGTGTGGGCCTGGTTGTGATCACCCGAAGGCGGCGTGGGCCGCACAGGGGCCCATTGTTACCAGTGGCAGGACGGCCTTAGCCCATGTGCTGCTGGTCTAGCTCGATGGCCTTGTCCAGCGCTTCGAGCAGGCCTCTGCGGACCTTGAGCTTGGTGTTCTTGTGGGCGAGCATGTTCAGCTTCTTGAGCTCGCGCGCTGCCGTCAGAGCGGCGTCCATCAGTTGCTCGGCGGGCACGACCTTGTCCAGAAAGCCCGCATCCACCGCGCCGTGGGGGTCGAATACTTCGGCGTTGATCACCGAGCGATGGAAAGCCGAGCGGCGCAGGCGGTCACGGGCCAACTCGATCCCGGCATGGTGCATGGTCATGCCGATCTGTACTTCGTTCAGGCACACCTTGTAGGGGCCTTCAACGCCGATACGGTAGTCGGCTGACAGCAGCAGGAACGCGCCCTTGGCCACGGCATTGCCCGTGCAGGCGACCACCACTGGAAACGGATGCGCCAGCAGGCGGCGCGCCAGGGTGGAGCCTGCGGTGACCAGTTCGATCGCCTCTCTCGGGCCGCGGGTCATGACCTTCAGGTCATAGCCCCCCGACAGAATGCCGGGTTGCCCGGTGATGATCACCACCGCCCGCGCCTCGACGGCGCGATCGAGCGCTGCGTTGAACGCGTCGATGACGTCTGGCGAGATGGCGTTGACCTTGCCGTTGTTCAGGGTCAGGGTGACGATGCCGTCTTCGGCATGGTAGGTGATCAGCTCGCTCATGGCAGAGTCCTTTTGTTGGCGTGGCGGTGACGTTACCCAGCGACGCAGGCCAGGTAAAGCAGCAAGGCTGACCGGCCAGTCAGGCGCGGACGGCGGTGGGGTGCAAATGCATGAAAAAACTGAAAAAAATGCTTGCCAAAGGAAACGTCTTTCACTAAATTAGCGCACCTCGACAGGCCATACGGCTTGAAGAGAAACGGTGAAGTGTCCGAGTGGTCGAAGGAGCACGCCTGGAAAGTGTGTATACGAGAAATCGTATCAAGGGTTCAAATCCCTTCTTCACCGCCACATTCTTGAAAGCCCCGCAAATCAATGGTTTGCGGGGCTTTTCATTTGCGGATTGTACTACTCAATTGTACTACTCTCCCTGCCTCTCTCCCCATTGCCTCGCTCATGAGGTGCCTCGCAGGCCCGCAGCCCCGCACACTGTCCCTCGTAACTGCAGCCCGATCACGTTTCGGGTCGACTGCATAGCCGCTGACAACCGTTAGTCGCTGACTGCTATAAATACCTTGCATCACTGAGTGAATTATGCTTGACATAATCGTAGTGCTGTGGTAAGGTGCTTTCTTCGGTGGCAACTCCCACTCGATCCCTCCCTCAGTAAGACCCATTCTCGTACTGCAAGCACGTCAATAGAGACGTTGAATCTCTGTTGGTGCGGCATAGCCTGTACTCAATCCAGGGCAGATGATTGAGAGTTTCATTGGGAAACAAGTTGTAACGAGTAGTTAAGCGCGCTTCAGGAGCCTTAACTTCAAATTATTCTCTGGCCAGGAGAGCAACGCAACTGGCCGCTAACTTGTAAGAATAACCCCAATGGGGTAAATATCACTTCATCATGTAAGTGCAACGCATCTTGACGCCAACTTGCCCCTAGGTTCCTCGTGGAATCAGGGGTTTACTTTGCCCGTCATTAATCTTTAATTCATTGAGATAATAACTATATGCAACGACCGCTACGCCGCAACACCTGTGAGGGATGTGGACGAATCCACTACTCACGCTCTCCGCTAACCCGTTTCTGTGGGTCCACATGCCAGTCTCGTACGTGGCGTAATAACAACACCGCTAGCCAGGCGCAATTAGAGCAAGAGTTCGTAGCCCAAGAGGCAGAGAAGGCAGCACAGCACGACAAGGAAGCCGCTTAATGACCAGTAACTGTATTTGGCTTGAGATACATAAGGGCAACGGGGCGATCTTGTCGTATTTCCTAGAGTGCCCAGAGACCTCATCTGCCACGGTTGATTATATCCAAGCGAGCAAGGATGAACTTCTATACTTGAACCTGCTTGAGGATAATGTTCTTCCTCCTGGAGTGGTAGTCACTCTGAGCGACCTTGTGAGCCACAGGGAGCGCCTGCTATCAACAGAGAAGAAGAGCGCAGCCCTACCCCCGAAGCCGAACAAGAAGTCCACGCAGAAGCCTGTGGAGAGCAATATCAAGGCCAGTACCAATAAGCAGCAAGCAAACAAGAAGCTCACCAAGTCAGAATTTATGGCGGGCTTCAAGCAGATTGAACGACCACGCAAACAAGGAGAGCAATAATAATGGACGCAACATGCGCTTACGGACTCGACGTAATTGAGTTCTTTAAACATAGCGATGCAGAGCTACAGCAAAAGCTTGCTCAACGCACCACGCAATATCATCGTCACTCTGAGTCGCCAGCCTACCCCCAGCTAGGCGCTCACATTGATTGGTTTAGTGACAAACCACTTGCCCAGGCTCTCAATGAAATGCTTGAGTGGACGAGTAAGGGCTATGGCGTTGCCGCTGCACTTCACCAGCCGTTATACCTGAAGGTTCAACTGAAGAAGCCAGAGAAGCTTATTAGAGTTGATCTCAAAGAGCTAGAGTCTCAAATTCGAGCAGCGTACGACGACGAGCGCTTTGAACGGAATAGGGTTGAAACTCAACGGCAGATTGAATTCTCAGTGAATCGCCAGCGGCGAGAGCGCGAAGCAGCACAAGCGGCGATGCTAGCCCAGCAGCAAGTGGACGATGAAGCTCTAGCTCTGGCCGACCTTCAAAGAGCCTACGCGGAACCTACCAAGGCGGTCTGATTGGTCTCCTAGGCTAAGCTCTCAAAGGCAGCAGGTAGTGAAGCTTTTGTCCGCCTTGATCGCTGAGCCCCGCATGGTACAAGGGCTCCAGCCCAATCGATATGCATAACCCCAGTAGGAACCTACATGCGAATCTCCGTATACCGGCCTGAGCACCAAGCGAAGTTGCTTCGCTTGATGAAGCACACAGGCGCCATTAACCCTACCCGAGTGGTAGAACAATTGATTGAAGAAGCTGCCATGCGGCTTGATTCCCTAGAGAGTGGAACGAATGTCACCAAGCAAGACCAAGAAGAACAATACCCGTAATTACAGCTACATCTGCTCCACCTGCAACAGTCCATATGCTGGTCGTCGAGAGCAGGCGGACAAGTCCAAGCGATTCTGTAAAGATAGCTGTAGAAAGGCCAAGTCAAGACAGGCTGATAAGGCCACAAAGCGGCAACCACGGATAGAGGACCAGTTCACCCGATTCTGTAAGAGCAGTTTCGGGCAGTGGGTGATCAGAGAGTGCATCAAGGCCAACACGGCCTGCATCATGATGGGCCACACTACCAGTTCGCTATTCGAACTTGAGCAGTTCCACAATCGCTACTACAAGTGCTATGGCTTCAATCCAGATGAACAGAAGTCTGTGTATCACCGCTGCCACATCCAAGCCCGTATAGGCGTAAACGGCTCAGTGGGAGCACTGCACCCGCTAAACCTGTTCATCGGCCTATCTCGACCCAACCAACAAGCCGGTAACAAGTTAGTATCTACCGACGCAGGCTTGAGCATTCCAGCCCACAAGTTGCAAAAGAAGTGGCAAGTAGCCGTAGGCGACACCAAGCAGCAGGTGGCAAAGAAGGTACGCGCCCTGCTGGGCACAGAGTTCATCGAGTATCTGGCCCAATCCGCTGCCTTGAAGTTGGACACCCTGCACACCCTTGCCCGGCAAATCTACAACCGGCAGCAGAAGGGCACAGCGGTGCAGGAACTGGAAGAGCAATATACGCTTGGCCAGCTTGAGCAACTACCGCTAGAGCAGCTAGAGCTGATGGATGCGCACCAGCGGGGCAAAGATTCATTCACCAAGTTTAAACCCGAGCTGCAGCCCCGTGCTTCTTTGTGCGGAGACGCGGACGAGCTGGAACGGATGGCAGTAGTATCCCCATCACAGCGTCACCGCGATAACTGCACCTTCATGCTTGGTCTGGTGCGGGTGCTTGGGATCTATATCGCCCAACGAGAATGCCCAAGAGATGGTGGCCACAAAGCCTTCCTGCCGCAAGCGAGGTTTGAATGGCAGCCGCTGGTCTATATGAACTGGCAGCAGCCGTGGGGCAAGCCTAACCAGCAACTAATAGATGCAGACCACCGCTTGCTGATCGAGAGCATCACCGAGCACTGTTACCACGCGCTTTCGGGTGCATACATTTCCAAGGGTTTGCTACGTGCTCGCCTGCTCAAGCGATTGGATGTGGCCACGCTAACTCCCAAGGTAGACGCCCCGGATGCAACAGGTTTTGAAGCCTTTGGGTGCTGGGACAAGTACATTGAGAGTCTTGTAGACGAGGCCCAGCCTGTGTGGCAGGCAATGTTGGCGGTGGACCTGTGCACAGCGAAACAAGTTGAAGATGCCCACACCGGTATCCGATACAGCCTGTACGCAGCGGTCGATGTCGCCCGTAAGCGGTTCAAGAACAGCCGACGTTTCCAGCGTATCTACAAGGGCACCTACTACAGTGACTGGGGCTGGAAAGGCTACCCGGCACATCTTGAGCCTCCGTCTACCTTGGTCGACCTGACAGAACCAGATGTAGAGCGTGAAGACAGGGTGGCAATATGATATCGTCTCGCTGTCCTAACGTAAGGAATCTTCTGTGAACAGAGTGTTAGTTCTCCTTGGCCTTTTAGCCATCGCCGGTTGCGATCAAACTCTCCGCAACGCACATGATGCAGTTAAAGAAAAGCTGTTCGATCCTGACTCAGCAGAGTTCCGCAATGATCGGATAATGAGCGATGGTACGGTTTGCGGCGAAGTAAACGCCAAAAACCGAATGGGCGGTTATGTAGGCTTCACCGACTACTCAGTGCAGCCCTATACGACCACTGTCCGTATGGGTGCCAGAGCACTTAATGACTGCGATGAAAGGCTGATAGCCATCAGGACCGAGGAACGCAAGGAGCGAGAGGAGCAACGCAAGCTATCTTCCCAGTCTGCCCAAAGCCTCCACTCTCCACATAGAGAATGAGGCTAGTTCCAAGAGATAGGACGGAGGCAGGTAGATTCCTCGCTTGACATGCCGTTTGCCAGTGTAAGTGCTAGCCAATCTGCTTCATAGCACCTACTACGGGTAAGAGCAGCCAAAGGTGGACGCTCCCCGCTTACTAATCGCAAAGCCAACCTCAAACTAATTGTCCTGTAACGGCGACGGTGATGCCGACCCCAGCTCACATCCGGGTAAGCCCCTATTTACCGGGCCTCCGCTACGGGTGGGTCAAGCAAATGCCACTACATGGGCATATTTCTTGCAATGCTGTGGAAAATTGATCACAAGATGTAGGCATATCTCTTGATGGGGATGGTTGTCTGGCTACAGTGCAGGTGCTTGGGCAATGTCCAGCAAACCTCCTGACACTCGTTGCTCATCTATAAAGGCGTGAGTATACATTGCCAATGAGTCGACATTGAGTCCTCCTGATTCGCCCACCCTGTACGGTCAATTTCGTCAACCTGAGTCGCCGCCTTGAACTGGTATCAGCAAACGACCGTTAAACGATGCCACCAAACCCGGCCTATTCTGGCATCAACAAAATAGGGTTTACAATATATTGTGATACCAATACAATGATGCTACGTTAAGTGATGCCTTGGGTGATGCCGATGTCCCGTACCTTCCTTTACTGCCGTGTCAGCACTTCCAACCAGTTCACTGAGAATCAAGTACAGGACGTGAAGAACGCCGGCTTCGACGTGCAGGCCAGCCGTGTAATCGAAGAAACTATCTCGGGCAGCATACCTGCCAGTGAGCGCCCTGGCTTCCAGAAGCTACTTGAGCGGATGGAATCAGATGATGTGCTGATCGTAACCAAGCTGGACCGCCTCGGCCGTAACGCTATGGATGTGCGGCAGACAGTAGAGCAACTGGCGGCAACTGGCATTCGTGTTCACTGCCTCGCCCTTGGTGGCGTAGACCTGACCAGTGCAGCAGGCAAGATGACCATGCAGGTACTCGGTGCTGTGGCAGAGTTCGAGCGAGATTTGTTGATTGAGCGTACACAGTCTGGTTTAAAGCGTGCCAGAGCAGAAGGTAAGAAGCTTGGGCGCCCTGAAGCGGTTGATACCACCAAGGCGGTGCAAAAGGCTAAGGCCAAGAACATGACGCAGGCGGAAGTGGCAGCCGAACTCGACATCGGTATTGCCACGGTCAAACGGCACTGGAACAAGGCGCTGTAAGGGCCTACGCTGCGATATCTGCCCTAAGCGAGATCGCCCATATGAAAGATCAGAACGCGGCAATAGCGGACGCCCTTGAAGTGCTGCATATGAATCAGACTGCCCTGAGGGCAGCGGTGGAGGAAGTAAGTACCTGGATCAGGCAGCGGGGGTCAGTTAGTGTCCATGATAATGTGATGACCGCGCTAGAAACTCTGGACCTCCAGGCAAGTGCTTTGTCCTCCGCGATAGATTGCTTACGCTCGTAGCCGCTTTCAGGCCGTATCTTATTGCCTGCCATATTTTAAAATTTAAAGTAATTATGGAGCATTGATAGGAGAGTGGGGTTAAATGCCACCCCACATATCGCTGAGTTCTCTGGAGTGCGACAACCGTCCGCTGCATATTTGCACCTCAGTATAATTAGTGTTACCTTTAATTATATATAATCAATTAAGGTTTTAAAGGTGCGAGGCTAGCGGTAACCACTACTTGCCTTGCTAACTATCAAGTTAGTAGGCTAGTTGGTGATGATGCGTTCATGCCGACAGCATATTAGAGGTTAATTCTACCTACTTACGATTGGGCTTTGTTGCATCTATGGCTCTGAGGACGAGCGTTGCTCCATCGATATCTGGACTCTCATGGATTTCCGCTTGAATATTGATTCCAAGTAAGCTCTGAGGGGCGTAAGTCCTGATGCGAGCTATAGAGGCACGATCATGGGTGTGCAGGTATTCGCCTGCCGCCAGTAAGGGCTGAAGCTCCTCAGTGCGTAGCGCGCTCCCTCTAAACACTATCACTGCTACTGGAATTGAGCCAATGTCCGTTGCCAAGGTGTAACTGTTATTCGCGGGCATATTTACTTTGAAGTGTACCGGTAGGGCCGGGCCGTTAGTCTTCAAGTCGGCAAGGATTTCAGGGTTGGAATCTATTACCTTTGTGAATATCGACTGTATAGTCACTACGGTCCCTGTGGCTACAGACTTTAAGGTGGATAAGCTATTTAGGGAGGCAACCTTTTCCATTACCGTCTTCTCTACCTGGACAGAGTCATAGCTGTCAAATCCGAGCGCGGCGCTTTCCAATAGAACTATGTCTGTTCTATGTGGCATAAATTTCAGTTCAGGCCAGCTAGAGAACTCATCAGCGGTTAGTTGTTTGAATTCTCTGAGATCAACCCCGTAGAGATTGGCCAGCTCTACCGCGCCACGACTGAAGCCTGATGTCGAGACGGCTGTAACCCGAGATAGATTGAACCTCGTCCTGCGGGTAACTAACTGCTCTATCCAACTCGCTGGCGCTTTACTTTTGCGTCTGTCTCGACACTCAATCAGCCAAGTAAAGTCCATTGTGCCGACTGTTCCGCTAATCACTATGTCTAATTCAGCGGCCGTGCCTCCGGCAGTGGACGGCATTAGCTTTCTGGGTGTTACCTTCCACCCCGCAGGAAGCCGCAACCCCTCAATATACGCAATCAGGCTTTCTAACTGCTTACCGTCGTTACGTTCAGATACTGCCATGGATGCCGCTCCCAGGTCATTCACATTAAGATTGAGAGTTAGAAGCTATCGCTGGATTACTTCGGTTACTATTGAGAATACAGTTTTGAATATCAGTATACGCTCAAACGGAGTTTGCGCGATTGTAGCTGCGGGTGGCCATTCTACGTCTTGATCTTGTGCTGCGTCCCAGTAGTCAACGATTAATAGTAACCAGTATTTATCGCATGGCTGATAGGCTTTAACCTTCTCGATCTTCTGCTTGACGATTTCATTGATGCGTTCGAAAGACAAGGCTGGTATCTCGATGCTTTGCACTAACTTCCAAGAGCTGTCCCTTTGGCTCTGTCCGCTGTGATAGATAAACTCTAGCTCTGGCCAATCCTCTGCTGGGCTATGCAACGTACAAGGCTCTTCATATCTAGCGATCTCAGATACAATGTCAGCTAATACTGCTGATATTGACCTTAAGCGCTCCCTTTTAATAGGGTGTCTAGGATTGAATCCGACATTAATCTCTATAGAACGGCCGCCCGCAGCAAGATGCGCGTCTTCAGCAAGCTTCAACACGCGCATCCTATCTCGGCTCTGCTGCTGTTCACTGTGCGGCTCTTTCCCGTCCAGCTTATAGAGGCGAGCAATTTCAATTCCGACTGAAGCAGGTCCATTAATAATTACGTCCGGCTTGTCGCCATACTGGATATCTCCAAGTGGCAATGGGTAATGAACTCCGAATTGTTCGAAGTAAAGCCTCTCGATTTTCTGCTTCATCTCCAAGCCCATATTCGCCTCATCGTTGATCGTGACTTGCAAAGGTCAGAGGATTCTACACCCGAACTGGAAGCGTACGGCTATCAAAGCCCGGACTCTGTATAGGCACCTCCCCCAGAAGCGCACGGCTGCCGCCCACATTGACGAGTTAGTAACACCGTCAGATTAGTTTGGGGGCAGCTTCCTGCGTAAACGCTGCTCAGCTGCGAGTGGTTGAGAAGCCGCCGACAGGTCGTGGCGGATTGCCTGATAGCACGTTACATCCAACCACCGGTGGTAACCGGTAGTCCCCAACTGCCTAAGGGCAAGTGATACCGCCTCTTGGCCTGCCCGTGAGAACCCCGCTAGCATCACATGGAGCGATTACAGGAGCGCACGGGGTGGCTTGATACCTGCGCCCTCCTCAGTATTGAAGAGCGACCACGACATAGCTCCCCCCAGGGGATTGTTAGATGGGTAGGGCGGGTATCTTGGAGATTGCCGCTAGCTTCTGTGCTGCACTCGCACCTTTTGAATAGACGTCGTGCGTTATCGAGCCTGTTTCATGTCCAACCAGTTCCTTTGCCAAGGCGTCTGGTACATCTGCCCTGATAAGCTCAGTAACTACCGTGTGCCTAAATCCATGGAAGACGTGGAGCTTGCCGAAGCCTGCTGCTGTACGCAACCGACCGAACGCTTTGGATATCGCGTGCGAGCGTTTGCCATAGTGGTCGTGTGAGCTGGTGGGGATGAGGAAAGTATCAGTGCTGTCTTCGCTTAGCCGGTTAATGGTCGTTAGCAGGCTTGGATGAATCGGCACGACGCGCTTGCTGGCCTTGCTCTTGCTGCGGGGGAAGTCTAAGCATGGTATGCCATCAACGGTGATAACACTGTTTTTGGTGAATTTGCATAGCTCTTCAATCCTTCCACCTGTGTACCAACCCAGCAGTATTAGGTCCGCAAGCGGCTGATCTTTCTTCTCCAAGGCTGCATGGTGCAACTTGAGAGCGTCGTCCCGCGTATAGATTTCCCTGTCTTGGCCTGCAGTCTCTGCACCTCCACCTTGCGGCAGTTCGTGGCCGCTGAACGGGTTCACCTTGTCTTTGAATTCTTGACGCCAGCCAGCATCGTATTTAATAGCCCACTTCCAGAACGCAGTACCAGCCATTAGATACTGGCTCAACGTTGCCGGGGCACGATTCAGCGATTTCAGCCACAGGTCTACTGTGTCGAAATTGAGCGGCACCTTCTCTTGCTTCAGGAAGTCAGCTAACCGCTCCAGCTTGCTGATCTGTTGATCGACGTGTTTAGGTGCGCCACCTCGGCTCTCTCGGAACTCACGGAATGCTTTAAGGCGGGCCGGGGTGATTGCCACTACTGCTTTTGCGTTGAGGCTGCCAAGGTAAGCGGCAGGGGTTCGTAAGAGTTCATTTGCTTCTGCTACCTCTGTGGCAGTAAGGCTGTATGTTTCCGTTGCCTTGAGTGCAGTGTCAGCATGGCCTCGCGCAAGCTTCTCGTTAAAGGCACTTACGGCTGATGGTAAGTCTGTAGGCGGGCCTTTCACGAACTTTTGTAGCACCTTGTGAGTTAGCTTTTCCATGGCGCTACCCATCAGAGCAACCTCGACCTTCCAGTTCTCCTTGCGATTCTGTACTTGCGCTCTGGCTGCTGCGATTTCAGCTTTCCATTGCGCGAGGTAGGGCAGACGCGCTTCCATTGCCTCCTTGCGAAGCCCCGTCTTCAGTGACTGGACCTTCACCTTGCAGCCCAGTGCTTTCTGCACATCAGCAGGTACGGCCAGCCGCACGTACCATGTGGATTCGCCTTTCTTCTGGATCAAGTTGTCGGGCATTGAAGCGGCCGTATCGTAGTGAGGTGGGGAGCGTATTGTACTACTCAATTG
This sequence comes from uncultured Pseudomonas sp., assembly GCA_963529135.1. Classification (GTDB taxonomy): domain Bacteria; phylum Pseudomonadota; class Gammaproteobacteria; order Pseudomonadales; family Pseudomonadaceae; genus Aquipseudomonas. The sequence continues at coordinate 20,711 of CAURYQ010000046.1, forward strand.
TACTACTATGCACGCTGTAGGCCGCTAAGCTAAGGGGTTTCTGGCCTGGGAGAGTTCAAAATTCAAATCCCTTCTTCACCGCCACATTCTACGAAGAGCCCCCGCGCTGAAAAGCACGGGGGCTTTTTGTTTTTGGGGGTTTGATCAGGGGCTGTTGGGGGATGGCCAGTGCTCTACAGGGACGGGGTAATAGCCTTGCAGCAGCGGCCCCGGCGATTGCTGCTGCGAAGCTGAAGAGCCCGCCCATCACCCCATTGTCAGAAACTCACCGAAGCCGACAACCGTGCCGTGCGCGGCGCCCCCTGAAACAGGTAGTTGTCGCCCAGGTAATCCCCCACATCCCGCCAATACCGCTTGTCAAACAGGTTATCCACGGTCAGGCGCACTACCGTGTCATACCCTCCCAGGCGAGCCTGGTAACGGCTACCCAGGTCGAAGACGGTATACCCGCCCACCGCCACGTCACCGGCATGGTCGGCATACTTGCGGGCGCTGTAGCGCGCTCCAGCCAGCACCGCCAGCCCCGGCACGGGCAGGTTGTACTCAGCATTCACAGCGGCCCGGAACCTGGGCACGTTGATGGCCTGGTGGCCCTCACGAGCGGCGGTACCACTGTCGAGCACCCGCGCACGAATGGCGGCGGCGCTGGCCTGTAGCTGCAAGTTGGACGTCACCCACCCGCTGGCCCCCAGTTCCAGCCCGGTATTCTTTTGCCGGCCTTGCTGTACATAGGTGAAGACGCCGTCGCCCTCCGGGCGGGCGTACTGGTACGCCTGGCGGATCTGGAACAGCGCGGCGCTCAGGCTCAGCCCTTGCCAGTCATGCTTGAGGCCTACCTCCAACTGGTGCGATGAAGTTGGTGCCAGAATCTGCGCCGCGTTACTGGCAAACCATGGGGCGATGCCGCCTGCCGAGAGCCCTTTGGCATAGCTGGCGTAGAGAGTGGTATCGGGCTCGGGTTTGTAGATCAGTGCTGCGTTGGGCAGCAGTTCGTACCGACGGGTGTGCCGCCCGGCTGCGCCGCTTTCATCCCAGGTGCGTTCATCCAGGCGCACTTCCCGGGCGCCCAGTATGGCCTGCCACTGCTCGCTGAAGATGACGCGGTCGGTGACGAAGAGCCCGTATTGGCGGCTGTCCAGGCGCCTTTGGCTGTCGCCCACTGGCTGGTCGGAGGGGGCGAGGGCAGGCGCGTCGTCGCCAACGTTGCCCGTGCCGAGCCAGGCATTGTAGTAAGGACGCTGATCCAGCGTGCGGCGCTGGGCACTGCTGCCCAGCGTCAGCTCGTGGCCAACGCCCAGTGCGTCGAAACGCCCATCGAGTGTGGCCTGCGCTTCGTCGATGCGCCGGGTATCGTCTGGGCTGCGAAAATCATAGATGTCGTAGTCACCGGCGCTGCCGAAGAACGCGCCCTCGCTCGAGCCCCAGGCAAATGCACTGTAGTCGTCGATCACCGCCTGACTGCGCGAGGCGCTGACGGTGCCGCTCCAGGTTTCGCTGAAGCGGTACTCGAACCGCCCGCCCAGGTTCAGCGAATCGTTCTGGACGGGCTTGGCCCAATGCTGGTAGGCCAAGCGGTCCTGCGGGTCCACGCCGTGGGGCAGGCGCGTGCCGCCCAGCAACTGGTAACCCGGCACAGAGCGCTGCTGGCGGTGCTGGTAATCGGCGTCCAGCTGCAACGAGGCGTTCGGGCTGATCTGCCAGTCGAAGGCCAGCGAAGCGAAGTCACGTTGGCCATCGGCATGCGCGACGTAGGAGCGGATGTCCTCATGCGCCAGGTTCACGCGCAGCCCAAACTGCTGTTTGTCACCGAACCAGCCACCTACGTCGGTGGCCAGGTAGCGTTCGCCCTGCTCGTTGGTCGACACCGTTACCCGGCGCACGGGCTCGGCACGCTTGGTGACGTAGTTGACCAGCCCGCCCGGCGCCGCCACGCCGCTTTGCAGCCCCGACAAACCCTTGAGCAGCTCCACCTGCTGTTTGTTCTCGAGGGCAACGTTCTGCTCGCCGACGATGGTGTGGCCATTGAGGCGGTAGCTGCTGGCTGCGTTGAGTTCGAAGCCGCGCACGTTGAAGTTTTCGTAATAACCCACCGGCGCATAGCTTTCCCCTACCGAAGCGTCGCTGTGCAGCACTTCGCTGAGCAGGCGCACTTGCCTGTCCTCCAGCAACGGCTGGTTGAAAACGCTGATCGAAGCCGGGGTATCGAGCAAAGGAGTGGACTGAAAGCCGCCGACTGCGGCTTCACGTGCCTGATAACCCTCGTTGCTGTAGATGTCGGATACCTGAAGCGGGGCCAGTTGCACGCCATTGTCGGCGAACACCTCAGGGCATTGCAGGGCCAGGCCCAGGCTGAGCAGCCTCAGGGGCAGGCGAGGATGACGCGGGGGCATATGGTGGGCTCCTGGGTGCGCGGTACGGGCCGTGAAAAAGGCGGCATGGTATCAGTCACTCCAGGTATTGGAAGCAGGCAACGGCCTGTCACCATGCGCGCTCAGGGGCCGCATTGCGCGCAGCCCCTCGGGGCGCCACCGCTATGGCACCAAGATGGCAGGTTTCGCGCTACGTTGCGCCACCAACCATACCAGCAAAGCCAGTGCGCCGATCACCAGGCCCGCCACCACGATGCCTTGCCAGCCCTGGCGCTGGAACAGTTGCGTGCCCAGCAACGAGCCCAGTGCGCCACCGATGAAGTAACAGGTGATATAGCCCGCATTGAGCCGGGTTCGTGCCTCGGGTCGCAGGGCGATGACGGCGTTCTGGTTGCTCACGTGCACCAGTTGCACGGCCAGATCAAGCATCAGCACGCCCAATAGCAGAGCGAGCAAGGAGTGCTCGGCAAAGCCCAGCGGTACCCAGGACAGCAGCAGTACCACCAGCCCCACGGTGGTTCCCAATGAGCCCTTGCCATGGTCAGCCAGGCGCCCGGCCCAATTGGCCGACAGCGCCCCCGCCGCGCCGGCCAGGCCAAACAGCCCGATCACGGCGTCGGAGTAATGATACGGCTCGTTGGCCAACAGGAATGCCAGGGGCGTCCAGAACAGCGCGAACAGGCTGAACGCCAGCAGGCCGAGCAGCGAGCGCAAGCGCAGCACCGGTTCTTCGATGAACAAACGGAACACGGAGCCGATCAAGGCCGGGTAGCGCAAGCCTGCATGGCTATGGTGCTCCGGCAGGCTGCGGTGCAGGGCCAAGGCCGTGATCGCCATCAGCACTGCAGCCAGCACGTAGATACTGCGCCAGCCGCCCAGTTCAGCCATGAAGCCTGCGGCAGTGCGTGCCAGCAGTATGCCCAGCAGCAGGCCGCTCATCAGTGTGCCGATGGCGCGGCCACGTTGACTGGGCTCGCTCAGCGAGGCGGCCATGGGTACCAGTATCTGTGCTACGACGGAGAACAACCCGGTCAGTGCGGTGCCGAGTATCAACCATGGCAGGCTGGGCGCGCAGGCACTGATGACCAGGCCCAGGGTAGCGATGACGGTCATCACGGTGATCAACCGACGCTGTTCGAACAGGTCTCCCAGCGGTGCCAGCAACAGCAAGCCGGCGCCGTAGCTGAGCTGGGCGGCAATCACGATACTGCCGGCGCTGGCGGTGCTCAGGCCGAACTGCTGGGCGATGCTGTGCAACAGGGGTTGGGCGTAGTAGTTACTGGCCACGGCCAGGCCAGTGGCCGTGGCCATCAGCAAGATCAGGGCACGGCTGAGGGTTGGGGTGTGCATGAAGGTTCTCGTTACGGGCAGTAAAGTGGCGAAGAGTATCGGCAACTGTAAGGCATGACACCAATGTATAGTTCTCACTCCATTTATCTTAGAAGCAGATAGATCGATGAATCTCAAGCAGCTCGAATATGCGTTGGCCGTTGCCGAGACTGGCAGCTTTACCCGCGCCGCCGAGCGCTGCCACGTGGTGCAGTCCGCGCTCAGTCACTAGGTGGCCCGGTTGGAAGGCCAATTGGGCGTCAGCTTGTTCGAGCGCACGTCGCGCCGGGTACGTCTGACGCCGGCCGGCGAGGCCTTCGTGCTCAGTGCGCGGCCAGCGGTGGAGGCGGCGCGCCGCATTGCAGACGATGTGGCTGCCGCGTGCGGCCAGGTGCGCGGCCGGCTGACCCTTGGTGAAATCAGTTCGCTCACGGCACTGGACCTGGTTGACCTGCTCGCCGATTTCCATGGGCACTACCCGGATGTGGACGTGCGCTGGCTCACGGCCAAGAGCGAATTGCTGATCGCCGATGTGCTCGAACGGCGCCTGGATGTGGGATTCATCGGGTTGTGGGAAGGCGAGGTGCTGCAAGGGGTGCAGCATCGCTTGCTGGCCCGTGAACCATTGGTCGCGGTGCTGGCGCCCGGGCACCGGCTGGCCGGGCAGAAGCGTTTGGCCCTTGCCGAGTTGGTCCAGGAGGTGTTGGTGGACTTCCCGGAAGGCACTGGCGCGCGCCGGCAGACCGACGAGGCCTTCCGGGCAGCCGGGCTGCACCGTCGGGTGCAGTTCGAGATCGGCCATGTGCGACTGGTGGAGAAGTTCGTGCAGCGTGCCATGGCGGTTGGCCTGGTGCCGGAGCGAGTTGCCCAGGGGTTTGCCGGCGTGGTCACGGTGCCATTGCTCGATGCGCCAGTGCGCCACTTGTATGCGATATGGTCTGCCCACCCGACGCCCGCTGCCCGGGCGTTCCTCGAGGTGATGGAGCAACGCTTGGGCACGCCTGGGTAAAGCGCCTACAGAACCTCGACGATGGTCGAGCGAATGGCGTTGAGACTGATCTCGTCATCGATCTGCTTGCCCATCAGCTGTTGCCCCAAGGGCGAGCGGGGTGTGATCACCGTGACCGTGTCGTCGCCAAGGCCAATCTTCAACCCGGCCGCCTCGGGCCCGATGATCAGCCTGCGGCATTGGCCGCCTGCATCTTCCAGGGTGACCAGCTGGCTCACCTGTACCCCGTGCTGGGGGTCATAGTCGCGCAGCTTCAGTTGCCGGTAGGTCTGGAGCGCCTGGCGGATCTCGGCACTGCGCCGGGCCTGGCCTGTGGCCAGGTAGGACGCCTCGAGGCCCAGCGTGTCGTACTTGTTCTCGGCGATATTCTCTTCGGCAGTGGCGGCCTCGTAGGCGGTTTGCGCTGCGCGGGTCAGCACATCCAGATCCTGTTCGAGCGCAGCGATGATCTGCGCTATCAAGCGTGCTTTATCCATGGTCAATAACAGAACTCCAGCACGTTGGCCTGGCTTTTATCGGTAGGGGCGGTGCGGTTCTGTTGCAGCCAGAACTGGCACTTGGGGTTGTTGAGGTGGCGAGGGTTGCCTTGGGCGGCTTCGGCGGCCTGCTCGAGCTGTTGCTTGTGCAGGATGTCCTTGTAGCGGTCGAACATCTCGGCCTGGGCGTCTGGCGGCTGGGCCGCGGCGGGCGGCGTCGCGGACTGCGGCGCATCGTGCGCTGCCGCCGGCGCCACGGGTTCGGCCGGCGAGGGCATCAACTGATCGACCAGCCACAGGCTGGCGGCAATCGCCAAGGCGCCCAGCCAGAGGCCCAGCGCGATGCTCAGGATCAGGGGCAGAGGTTTGAAGGTGATCTTCAATTCGCGGGAGCGGGGCATGGCGGCTTCCTGGCAAGGTAGGGCTGGGCCAATTGTGGCACGCGGGCTGGCATTTTTGACCGCGCTGCTGTTTTTGCTCATCAATTGTGCGCAAAATTCGTGGTTTTTTGCACCTGTACGAGAACCGAGCATGACCGCCAACTGGGATATCTTCTGCAGCGTCGTCGACAATTACGGCGATATCGGCGTGACCTGGCGCCTGGCTCGGCAACTGGTGGCCGAGCACGGGGTCGGCGTGCGCTTGTGGGTCGATGACCTGCATGCCTTCGTGCCCCTGTGCCCCGAGGCGCGTGCCTGCGCGGCGCAGCAATGGCTACAGGGTGTGGACGTGCGCCAGTGGCCGCGCGCCTGGGCACCTGTGGTGCCAGGGGACGTGGTGATCGGCGCATTCGCGTGCCAGCTGCCGGACGCCTTCGTGCAGGCCATGCGTGCACGTGCCCAGCCGCCGGTGTGGCTGAACCTCGAGTACCTCAGCGCCGAGGCCTGGGTTGAAGGCTGCCACGGGCTGCCATCGCCGCAGCCGAACGGCTTGCGCAAGGTATTTTTCTTCCCGGGGTTTACCGACAAGACCGGTGGCCTGCTGCGCGAGGGCGACCTGTTGCCACGGCGGGACGCTTTCGAGCAGTCGGCGCAGGAGCGCGCGGCCTTTTTGACGGCCTTGGGCGTAACGCCCGCGCAGGATGCGCTGTTGATCATGCTGTTCGCCTATGAGAACCCGCAGCTTGCCAACTGGCTGCAGGCCCTGGCCACGGACCCGCAGCCGTGCCACCTGCTGGTGCCGCAGGGGCGCAGCCTTGCCGGGCTGGGTGAGTGGCTTGGGGTAGCGCAGCTCCAAGCCGGTGAGGTGCACGAGCGTGGGTCGTTGACGGTGCAGGTCCTGCCGTTCGTCAGCCAGGACGACTTCGACCGGCTGTTGTGGAGCTGTGATTTCAACGCTGTACGGGGAGAGGACTCATTCGTGCGTGCCCAGTGGGCGGCCAAGCCCATGCTGTGGCACATCTACGTGCAGGAAGAAAACGCCCACTGGGAAAAACTCGAAGCGTTCATGGCACTTTATTGCCGAGGCTTGTCAGACCAGGCTCAAGCTGCGCTGCTCGGGCTGTGGCGCGCCTGGAACATGGACCAGGACATGGGCCAGGCCTGGCGTGCAGCCCGCCTGCACTGGGCGCAACTGCAGCAACACGCGCGCTGCTGGGCCGCCGAACGGGCCGCTGAGCCGGACCTTGCCAAGGCGCTAGTACACTTTTGTGGAAATTCGCTATGATACGCGGCCTCGATTTTTATAAATCCATCCAGATTCGGATACTGCGTAATGAAAACTGGTAAAGAACTGAAACCCGGTACCGTCCTGCGGATCGACAACGACCCGTGGCTGGTTCAGAAAGCTGAGTTCACCAAGTCGGGCCGTAACAGCGCGATCATGAAGACCAAGCTGAAGAACCTGCTGACCGGCTACAAGACCGAAACCGTATACGGTGCGGACGACAAGCTGGACGACGTGATCCTGGACCGCAAGGAAGCCACCCTGTCGTTCATCAACGGTGATGAATACACCTTCATGGACACCACCGACTACACCATGTACGAGCTGAACGCCGAGGACATCGAAGCCGTTCTGCCGTACATCGAAGAAGGCATGGAAGATGTCTGTGAAGCCGTCTTCTTCGAAGGTCGCCTGGTATCGGTGGAACTGCCGACCACCATCAGCCGTAAGGTCGTCTACACCGAGAACGCTGCGCGCGGCGACACCTCGGGCAAGGTCATGAAGCCTGCCAAGCTGAGCAACGGTACCGAAATCTCGGTGGCCGACTTCATCCAGATCGACGAGTGGATCGACATCGACACCCGCGACAACAGCTTCAAAGGTCGCTCCAAGAAGTAATTCTTCCGGGGTTTCCTGAAACCCGGCTTTGATCCTGATGCTGTTCACTTGAGATCGCCGTCAAGCGGCCCTAAGTGAACAGCAGCAAGTCAAAGCCGGGTTTTTTTGCGATGCCATCCGGGTATCGCATGCCTTCAAAGTGTCTTCTGCAAGCACTGGCGCAATGCCAGCAAGTCTGCCTGCAGCTTTTGCAGCCCCTCATGGGTACGCCCACTGGCCTTGAGAATCAGCTGTGGCACTTCCTCGGCCTGCTTTTGCAGCTTGCGTCCTTTGTCAGTTAACTGCACCAGCACTACCCGCTCATCTTCACGGCTACGGGTGCGCTTGAGCAGCCCCTCGCTTTCCAGGCGCTTGAGCAACGGCGTCAGTGACCCTGGGTCGGTGAGCAGATGCTGGCTGATTTCGCCCACGGTCAAGCCATCGTGCTCCCACAGCACCAACATCGCCAGGTATTGCGGGTAGGTCAGGTTGAGCTTCTGAAGCAGGGGCTTGTACACCTTCGTCATCAATAACGAGGTCGAATGCAGCGCGAAGCAGACCTGGTTCTCCAGTAGCAGTTCGGCGCCAGAGGCTTTGTTATCGGCGTTCATGCAGGTCCTTGAATTCGTTGAATAAGAAACTAGCACGCTGATGGTGGGTACGCTTACTACCAGCGTAATTCACTGCGCAGTGCCAAATCCCACGGTGGGACCGGGCTAAAGCGGCTCTTGAGGAATTCGAGCAGCAACCGGCTGCGAGAGTTCGTTTCATGTTCAAGGCGCAACGCATAAATGCCGCTCGTCTCCGCTGGCGGCAGGCCGGCTTCGCAGAAAAGCGCGATCAATTCACCGCGCAGCAGGTATTCGCTTATCAGCCAAGTGGGCAAGTGAGCGATGCCCAACCCGGCCAGTGCGCCAAACAGCAACGTTTCAGCGTTGTTGGCGGCCATGCGCATGCGCGAGGGGCGATACAGTCGGGTCTGGCCGTCTACCTCGAAGCGCCAGGCAAACGGTGGCGCCAGTCCGTCCCAGTCCAGGCCGTCGTGCCCAGGCAGTTCGCTGGGGCATTTGGGCAGGCCGCGGGTGGCCAGGTAGCCAGGGCTGGCGCAGGCGATGCGCACCATATAGGCGAGGGGCGTGGCAACCAGGCGCGTATCGGCCAGGGGGCCTGCGCGCAACACCAGGTCGACTTCACCCAGATGGCTGCCCTGCATATCGACAAAGCTGTCGATCAAGCGCAGCTGCACGTCCAGACCAGGGTAGGCCACCAGAAAGTCGGCAATCGCCGGCGCCAAATGGCGGCGTCCGAAAGCTGCCGGTGCGTCGATGCGGATCAGGCCTTCGGGGGCGTTGCTCAACGAAACCGCTTCGGCGCGGGCCAGCCGCAGCTCGTCGATGACATGCCTGGCCCGTTCGGCGAATGCATTGCCTGCAGGCGTGGGGCGCACCGCATGGGTGCTGCGTGTAAACAGGCGGCTGCCAATGGCCCGCTCCAGGTTGTCGATGCGCCGGGCAACGGCTGATGGGGTCAACGGATGACGCCGGGCAGCGGCGGAAAAACTGCCGGTTTCCAGGACATCCAGAAACAAGCTCAGTTGATCGGTCAGGGTATCGGGGTTCATGGCAAGGTTCGCTTTTGCGGGAAACGCACAGCCATTGTGCGTGGCTGTGCGTTTCCGTGCCAGCGCGCAGCCGCTAGCATGACGCTTTCACTGCAGGCACGGGTAGAGGGCTGATGATCGAGTGGGTGTTGTATGGGGTGCTGGGCGCTGCCTTGGGCACCATGGGTGGGCTGTTCGGCATTGGAGGCGGCCTGATTGCCATTCCGGCGCTGGGGGTATTGTTCGGCCTTGACCAGCAATTGGCCCAGGGCACGGCGTTGGTCATGGTGGTGCCCAACGTGCTGTTGGCATTGTGGCGTTATCACCAGCGCAACCGTATCGAACTGCGTCATGCCTTGCCGCTTTCGGCGTGCAGTTTCGTGTTCGCGTGGCTGGGGTCGATCTGGGCGGTAGGGTTGGACGCCTACGCCATGCGTCTGGGCTTCGTGGGCTTTCTGGTGGCACTGGCGATCTGGAACGTGGCCAGAATGTTCATGAAAGTGACCCCCGCTGGCACCGAGCTGCGCTATCGGTGGCCTTGGCTGGGTGTGCTCGGCAGCTTCGCCGGGACCATGGGCGGGCTGTTCGGCGTCGGTGGCGCCGTCGTCGCTACCCCGATACTCACCAGTGTGTTCGGTGCAACGCAGGTGGTGGCGCAAGGTTTGTCACTGGCGCTGGCGGCTCCGAGTACCTTGGTGACCCTGGTGACCTACGGCGTGCACCACAGCGTGGACTGGGGCGTCGGGATCCCGTTGGCGGTGGGTGGGCTGCTGAGCATCAGTTGGGGTGTGAAGCTGGCCCACGCCTTGCCGGAAAAAGTGCTGCGGGCGATGTTCTGCGTCTTCCTGGTGATTTGTGCAGTCATGCTTGGGTTCGAGCTTTAACCGTCCGGGCTTACTTGAACCCTTCGACGATGTACTGCGCCATGCAGTCGGTGATGGGGGAGGGCGATTGCCCGCCGCGTACCAGCATCACGTTGGCCAGCGGTAATTCAGGCAAGCCTTCGGCTTCACCCAATACGCGCAAATTGCCCACAATCAGGCTTTGCAGCTGAGCGGTCACGGCCAGCCCTGCGGTGACCACGGCAAAAATCGCGGACAGGCTATGGCTGGTGTAGGCAACGCGGTAATCGATGCCTTGGGTTTCCAGCGCGTTGCAGGTCCAGGCACGGCAGAAGCATTCGGCGTTGAACAGTGCAAGTGGCATCGGGCGCTGTTCATGGGGGCAGAAGCCCTCGGCGGCGGCCCACACCATGCGTTCCTGGCGCAGCAGTTGGCCAATTTCGTTACCCGGCTCACGGGTGACGATGGTCAGGTCAAGGTCGTTGCGCAGCATCAGCTGCCGGGACGTGTCGCAGTGCACCTCCACCTGCACCAAAGGGTAGGCCTTGGCGAAACTGGACAGGATGCTGGGCAGAAAGCGCATGGCATAGTCGTCAGGCGTACCAATGCGCACCAAGCCCACCATGTGCGGCATGCGCAGCGTATTGAACACCTCGCCGTGCAGCTTGAGGATGCGCCGGGCATAGCCCAGCAAAACCTGCCCTTCGGCGGTCAGGCGAACCTGGCGGCCCTCGCGTTCGAACAAAGGGCGTTGAAGGATATCTTCCTCCAGTCGCTTCATCTGCATGCTGACCGCCGATTGTGTGCGGTTCACCACTTCACCGGCTCGGGTGAAACCACCGTGGTCAGCGATGGCGACGAAGGTGCGCAACACATCGGCATCAAGGCTCTGGTACTGGGACATTGCATCAATCTCCGAGATGCATGGCATCAGAAACATTCGTTGGATTGATCTTAATTGGCGCGTGAAACTCAAGCCATCGAAAACGGAGGGCTTCACGATGAAAGGTTCAGCCAGCGGTGCGCAGGTGTCAGTCTTGGCGTCCAGGCCACTTTTGGGAGCCGCCTGGGGCCGGCTGAGCAGATGGCTGGAGCTGTATCGTCAGCGTCAGCAGCTTGCCAGCCTCAGCGATGCCATGCTTCATGATCTGGGCCTGAGCAGGGCTGATACCCACCAGGAAAGCGAGCGGCATTTCTGGGACGACCCGCTGTGCAAGTGAGTACAGCGGTGTCGTTGCCCAACGATGGGTCGCCGATCAGCGCCGCACCTGCTTCAACGTCTCGGCAATCAAGAATGCCAGCTCCAGCGATTGATCGGCATTCATACGCGGGTCGCAGTGCGTGTGGTAACGATCCGACAAGCCATCTTCGGTGATCGGGCGAGCGCCCCCGATGCATTCGGTGACGTTCTGCCCGGTCATCTCGATGTGGATGCCCCCTGCATGGCTGCCTTCGGCCTGATGAACCTGGAAGAACTGCTTCACTTCGTCCAGGATCTGCGCAAAGTCGCGGGTCTTGTAGCCACTGCTGGCCTTGATGGTGTTGCCGTGCATGGGGTCGGAGCTCCACAGCACCTTGCGGCCTTCGCGCTCGACCGTGCGGATCAACCCCGGCAAGTGATCGCCGACCTTGCCTGCACCCATGCGCACGATGAGGTTCAGGCGCCCTGGGTCGTTGCTGGGGTTGAGGATGTCGATCAGGCGGATGAGCGCCTCCGGGTCCATGCTTGGGCCGACCTTGACTCCAATCGGGTTGTGTACCCCGCGCAGGAACTCCACGTGGGCACCGTCGAGCTGGCGGGTGCGGTCGCCGATCCAGAGCATGTGCGCGGAGCAGTCGTAGTAGTCGCCGGTCAGGCTGTCCTGGCGCACGAACGCCTGTTCGTAGTTGAGCAGCAAGGCTTCGTGTGCCGTGAAGAAGCTCGTCTCACGCAGTTGCGGGGCACTGTCCAGGCCGCAGGCCCGCATGAAGGCCAGCGTCTCGTCGATGCGGTTGGCCAGCTGGTGGTATTTGTCGGCCAGTGCCGAATTGGCGATGAAGTCCAGGTTCCACTTGTGGACCTGATGCAGGTCGGCGAAGCCGCCTTGGGCGAACGCACGTAGCAGGTTCAGGCTGGCCGTGGACTGGTGGTACGCCTGCAGCAGGCGCTCAGGGTCGGGAATACGGCTTTTGGCATCGAAGCCGATGCCGTTGACGATGTCGCCTCGGTAGGCGGGCAGGGTAACACCGCCCAGGGTTTCATCGCCTGCCGAGCGCGGCTTGGCGAACTGGCCGGCCATGCGCCCCACCTTGACCACCGGGCAGCCGGCGGCGAAGGTCATGACGATGGCCATCTGCAGCAGCACCTTGAAGGTGTCGCGAATCTTGGATGCCGAAAATTCGGCGAAGCTCTCGGCGCAATCGCCACCCTGCAGCAGGAACGCTCGGCCTTCGGTCACCTCGGCGAACTGGCGTCGCAGCTCGCGCGCCTCGCCAGCGAACACCAAGGGCGGATAACTGGCCAGGGTTTGCTCGACCTTGTGCAGGTGGGCAGCGTCGGGGTAGACGGGTTGTTGCTGGATCGGCAGGGCGCGCCAGCTGTCAGGGCTCCACGTTTGGGTCATTTCGGGCTCGGTCATGTAGGTTGCAGGCTGGCAACCATGGTAACAGTTGGCACCGTGCTTGTTGCATCACCAGTGTTGGCGGACAATGCAGCTTTTGTTAGGGGTGGTTTGCTCATGGTGGCGCAACGGCAGGAGCGGTTGCTGGCGCGCGTGGAGGATGCCTTCGGCGTCATCAGCGTGTATGAAGTGGACGACTACCGCTTTCTCGAATTCGGCGACGCCATCGAGCAGAGCTGCGTGTTCACGGCAGACCCCAGCTGGCTGGAGTACGACTACACCCGGGCCATGCTGGTAGGTGCGCTGTGCCATGAGCAGCCGGAAAGCGCGCTGTTTCTGGGGTTGGGCGCCGGCACGCTGACCCAGGCTTGCATGAAGTTTCTGCCGCTCGAAGACATCGAGGCCATCGAGCTGCGCCCGGATGTGCCCCGCCTTGCCATGGAGCACCTGGGCCTGGACGATGATCCCCGCCTTTATGTGCGCATAGGCGATGCTGTAGAGCTGCTGCCTACCACGGAAAAGACCGACTTGCTGTTCGTCGACCTTTATACCGACCACGGGCCTGGCGTCGGGCACCTGGCCTGGAATTTCCTGGAGGGTTGCCAGCAGCGCCTCAACCCTGGGGGGTGGCTGGTGATCAACCAGTGGGCCACCGATGAAGGCAAGCCACTTGGGGCGGCGTTACTGCGCGGCTTGTATCACCGGCATTATTGGGAGCTGCCGGTCAAGGAAGGTAATGTGATCGTGTTGGTGCCGGCTGATCTGGAGCAGACACTGGACCTGGCAGGGTTGTGCGCGCGCGCTCAGGCCCTGGCGCCGCGCCTGGGGTACAGCCTTGATGGGTTGATCCGGGAGATACGATCGGCTAGTTGAGTTGGTCCTGTGTCCTGCGCTGAACCTGCCGAGCAACTGCTTGCGCCAGATCCAAAGGCTTGCAAAATCCCCAGTGGGAGCGGCCTCGTGCCGCGATGGGCTGCGCAGCGGCCCCGGCGATTTGTGAAGCGCGGCTGCGATCTTGGGG
>CAURYQ010000047.1:0-34085 GCA_963529135.1 uncultured Pseudomonas sp.
GCTCGCTAGCCTTCTTGCCGTTGCGGCACAAAATCGCACGATGATCGGTAGCTTGCAGGTGCGGTGCAATACTGTTGCTCTATAGGTATGGCGTGGACCCTGTGGGAGCGGCCTTGTGCCGCGATGGGCTGCGCAGCAGCCCCAGGGTTTCAGCTCCACAGCTTATATTGCCAAGGCGGCTGTGCGGCCCATCGCGGCACGAGGCCGCTCCCACTCTCTGGACTGCCCCCATCCTAGTACAGACAACCCGCCAACCACTATGAAACACTACCACTCCTCAAAGCCGTCAACAGCCCCCAGCATGCCCGCCCTGGACCACCCGCTCATCGATCAATTCCTGGACGCCCTGTGGCTCGAAAAGGGATTGTCCGACAATACTCGCACCTCTTACCGCAGCGACCTGGCCCTGTTCAACGGCTGGCTGCAAGCGCACTCGGTCAACCTACCAGACGCGGGCCGCGAACTCATTCTCGACCACCTTGCCTGGCGCCTGGACCAGGGCTACAAGCCGCGCTCGACGGCGCGTTTCCTGTCCGGGCTGCGCGGTTTCTTCCGCTACCTACTGCGCGAGAAGCTCATCACCATCGACCCGACGCTCCAAGTGGACATGCCGCAACTGGGCAAGCCGCTGCCCAAGTCCCTGTCGGAGGCCGATGTCGAAGCCTTGCTGCGCGCCCCGGAGCTTGGCGAAACCATTGGCCAGCGCGACCGTGCCATGCTGGAGGTGCTGTATGCCTGTGGCCTGCGGGTGACCGAACTGGTCAGCCTCACGCTCGATCAGGTCAATCTGCGCCAAGGCGTACTGAGGGTCATGGGCAAAGGGAGCAAGGAGCGGCTCGTGCCTATGGGCGAAGAGGCCGTGGTCTGGCTGGAGCGTTACCTGCGCCATGGTCGCGCCGAGTTGCTCAATGGCCGCGCCAGCGACGTGCTGTTTCCCAGCCTGCGTGGTGAACAGATGACCCGGCAGACCTTCTGGCATCGCATCAAGCAGCACGCCCAGGTAGCGGGTATCGACAAGGCCCTGTCGCCCCATACCTTGCGTCACGCGTTCGCCACGCACCTGCTCAACCACGGTGCGGACCTGCGCGTGGTGCAACTGCTGCTGGGCCACAGCGATCTGTCCACCACGCAGATCTACACGCATGTGGCAAAAGCGCGCTTGCAGCAGCTTCATGCCGAGCACCACCCGCGCGGATGAATGTTTTTCATGTTCCGCCAGCCGGCAGTCTGCGGCGGCTTCAAGCCGGGCGTGATGTGGTAGGCTTGGGCGGTTAGCACCAAGGGCCGTTCAGCCACCTCGTCGTTTCGTTCAGGTGGCGCCCTGCGGTCCCTGTCCGCCCTCAGGAGTTTCCATGCGCGTGACCCCGTTTTTCGCCGCCGCCGCCCTGGCGCTGGCCAGTACGTTTGCCGTGGCCGCGGCCACCGATACAACTGTCGGCGCCGAGCAGGCCATTCGTAAATCGTTGCAGAACCTGTCGTTGGACGTGCCCGTCGAAAGCGTGGCCAGCAGTCCCGTCAGCGGTCTGTACGAAGTCAAGCTACAAGGCGGGCGTGTGCTGTACGCCAGCGCCGATGGCCAGTTCGTGATGCAGGGCTATCTGTTCCAGATCCAGGACGGCAAGCCGGTCAACCTGACCGAAAAAACCGAGCGCCTGGGCATTGCCAAGCTCATCAACGGCATCCCGGCAGGTGAGATGGTGGTGTATCCGGCCAAGGGCGAAACCAAATCGCACATCACCGTCTTCACCGACACCACGTGCCCGTATTGCCACAAGTTGCATGCCGAAGTGCCCGAACTCAACCGCCGCGGTATCGAGGTGCGTTACGTCGCCTTCCCGCGCCAGGGCCTGGGTTCGGCTGGCGACCAGCAATTGCAGGCGGTGTGGTGCTCCACCGATCGCCGCAAGGCCATGGACAAGATGGTCGAGGGCGATGAAATCAAGGCAGCCAAGTGCGCCAACCCGGTCAGCAAGCAGTTCCAGCTGGGGCAGTCGATCGGTGTCAACGGTACGCCGGCCATCGTGCTCGAAAGCGGCCAGGTGATTCCGGGTTACCAGCCAGCACCGCAGGTCGCCAAGCTGGCGCTTGCCAAGTAACACAGTTCAATACGCCGTCGTCATGGGGTGACGGCATGTTTCACGGTCGGCAAGGTGCCGACCGTTCAATGGGGAGTTCACAGTGAAACCGGTCAAAGTAGGCATCTGTGGGTTGGGGACCGTCGGTGGCGGAACCTTCAATGTACTTCAGCGCAACGCCGAGGAGATTGCCCGCCGTGCCGGGCGCGGTATTGAAGTGGCACAGATCGCCATGCGCTCGCAGAACCCGAACTGCCAGATTACCGGTACCCCCATTACCGCTGATGTGTTCGACGTCGCGAGCAACCCCGAAATCGATATCGTCATCGAGCTGATCGGTGGCTACACCGTGGCCCGCGACCTGGTGCTCAAGGCCATCGAGAACGGCAAGCACGTGGTCACCGCCAACAAGGCGCTGATCGCCGTGCACGGTAACGAAATCTTCGCCAGAGCCCGTGAGAAAGGCGTTATCGTCGCCTTCGAAGCGGCGGTGGCCGGTGGTATTCCGGTGATCAAGGCCATTCGCGAGGGCCTGTCGGCCAACCGCATCAACTGGCTGGCCGGGATCATCAACGGCACTGGCAACTTCATCCTGACCGAAATGCGCGAAAAGGCTCGTGCTTTCCCGGATGTACTGGCCGAAGCCCAGGCGCTGGGCTATGCCGAAGCCGACCCTACCTTCGACGTGGAAGGCATCGACGCGGCGCACAAGCTGACCATCCTGGCATCGATCGCTTTCGGCATTCCGCTGCAGTTCGACAAGGCCTACACCGAAGGCATCACCCAGCTGACCACGGCTGACGTGAACTACGCCGAAGCCTTGGGCTACCGCATCAAGCACCTGGGCATGGCACGCCGTACCGCCGCGGGTATCGAGTTGCGCGTCCACCCGACGCTGATTCCGGCCGACCGCCTGATCGCCAACGTCAATGGGGTGATGAATGCCGTGATGGTCAATGGCGACGCTGCCGGCTCGACGCTGTACTACGGTGCCGGCGCAGGGATGGAGCCGACCGCTTCCTCGGTGGTAGGCGATCTGGTGGATGTGGTCCGTGCCATGACCTGCGACCCGGAAAACCGCGTACCCCACCTGGCGTTCCAGCCCGATTCGCTGTCGGCCCACCCGATTCTGCCAATCGAAGCCTGCGAAAGCGCCTATTACCTGCGCATCCAGGCCAAGGATCATCCCGGCGTCCTGGCGCAGGTGGCGAGCATCCTGTCCGAGCGCGGCATCAACATCGAATCGATCATGCAGAAAGAAGCCGAAGAGCAGGACGGCCTGGTGCCGATGATCCTGTTGACGCACCGCGTGGTGGAGCAGGGCATCAACGACGCGATCGTGGCCCTCGAAGCCTTGCAGGATGTGGTTGGGCAGGTCGTGCGCATTCGCGTCGAGCAGCTCAACTAGGGTTCGCATGACCAGCCTTGGGACGAAGGTCCGGCAAGGCTGCTCATGAACCAGCGTGACCGAGTATAAGGCCTGGCGTACAGGCCCAAGCGCCACCCCCGCGCTGCTACAAGATGCAGCATCCGGGGCTTTCAGAACACCCTATAGTCACGGCAAGCCGAGGCGTGCCGCCCAGGATCGAAGCCACAGGCGCTTTCCTGCTGCGGGCAACCGAAGCTTGCCGCTCAAACCAAAGGTTTGTCCCATGCGCTATATCAGTACCCGCGGCCAGGCACCGGCCCTGAACTTCGAAGACGTGCTGCTTGCCGGCCTGGCGACCGACGGCGGCCTGTACGTCCCGGAAAACCTGCCACGCTTCACTCAGGAAGAAATCGCATCCTGGGCGGGCTTGCCGTATCACGAACTGGCGTTCCGGGTCATGCGCCCGTTCGTCGAAGGCAGCATCGCCGATGCCGACTTCAAGCACATTCTCGAGCAGACCTACGGCGAATTCGCCCATGCCGCCGTCGCCCCGCTGCGCCAGCTGAACAGCAACGAGTGGGTGCTGGAGCTGTTCCACGGGCCTACCCTGGCGTTCAAGGACTTTGCCCTGCAACTGCTCGGCCGCCTGCTCGATCACGTGCTGGTCAAGCGTAACGAGCGTGTGGTGATCATCGGCGCCACCAGTGGCGACACTGGCTCGGCTGCCATCGAAGGCTGCCGTCGATGCGACAATGTCGACATCTTCATCCTGCACCCGCACCAGCGGGTTTCGGAAGTGCAGCGCCGGCAGATGACGACGATATTCGGCGAGAACATCCATAACATCGCAGTCGAAGGCAACTTCGACGACTGCCAGGAAATGGTCAAGGCCAGCTTCGCCGACCAGTCGTTCCTCAAGGGCACTCGCCTGGTGGCGGTCAACTCGATCAACTGGGCGCGGATCATGGCCCAGATCGTCTACTACTTCCACGCAGCCTTGCAGCTGGGCGGCCCCGCGCGTTCGGTGGCCTTCTCGGTGCCCACCGGCAACTTCGGCGACATCTTCGCCGGCTACCTGGCGCGCAACATGGGCCTGCCGATCAGCCAGCTGGTGGTGGCCACCAACCGCAACGACATCCTGCACCGCTTCATGAGCGGTAACCAGTACGTCAAGGAAACCCTGCACGCCACCCTGTCGCCGTCGATGGACATCATGGTCTCGTCCAACTTCGAGCGCCTGCTGTTCGACCTGCACGGGCGCAATGGCGCGGCGATCGCCGAGTTGATGGCCAACTTCCGCCAGGGCGGCAGCTTCAGCGTCGAGCAGGACCGCTGGACCGAGGCGCGCAAGCTCTTCGACTCGCTGGCCGTCACCGATGAGCAGACCTGCCAGACCATCGCCGAGGTCTACGCGGCCACTGGCGAGGTGCTGGACCCGCACACGGCCATTGGCGTGAAAGCCGGCCGCGAGTGCCGTCGTAGTCTGGATACCCCGATGGTGGTGCTGGGCACCGCACACCCGGTCAAGTTCCCTGAGGCGGTCGAGCAGGCCGGCGTTGGCAAGGCGCTCGAATTGCCGGTGCACATGAGCGACCTGTTCAGCCGTGAAGAGCGCTGCACGGTATTGCCCAATGATCTCAAGGCAGTGCAAGGCTTCGTCAGCCAGCACGGCAACCGCGGCAAGCCACTCTAAACGTGCCGGCTCCGGGCCATTCCGACTGGCCCGGAGCCTCAGCGGTTTCGATGGTTTATTTCAGAAAAATCCTATTCTGGTCGATCGTTTTCGAGCCTAGATTAGCCGGTCCTCCCAGTAGGAGCGGCTCATGCAACAGCACCATGTACTGATCCATCAG
Source organism: uncultured Pseudomonas sp. (assembly GCA_963529135.1). GTDB lineage: Bacteria > Pseudomonadota > Gammaproteobacteria > Pseudomonadales > Pseudomonadaceae > Aquipseudomonas. Next base: position 5,298 of record CAURYQ010000047.1, read on the forward strand.
GCTCGCCCGTCCCACCAGATTCTTCTGCACCAGGCCCTCAATGCGCAGGGCGTGTTCCAGGTCCGCATCTGCCAGGACAAGGCCGAGCTCGATGCCTGCCTGTCGGGCGCATTTTGTCCTGACTTGCTGATCTTCGACCATGCCATGCCCACCCGAACAGGTGTTGCGCTGCTAAAGCGCTTGCCGCCTGCCTGTCCCTTGCTGTTCGTAGGCCAGGCCGGTGCCCGGCGACGTAATCTGGCTGTACAGGCCCGTGGGTTGGGGTTGCAGGTAATTGCCGAGCTGCCCTGGCCGTTGTCTACGCCCGCGTTGCAGCGGGTATTGCAAACCTTACCCAATGGGCTCGGGCACGGCAGGCAGCCGGCTGCCGATGGGTTCGGGGCGCGCTGAACAGCTGCGCCGTGAGAACTTTCCGTTGCGCTTGTTGGTCTGCTTCTTACAACTCATCAAGCAAGCGAGTAATCCGGATGGAACGAATCTGCAGACTGCTCAACCAAGCCCTCACTCCTTACCAGGCGCACTTGGGCCTGGCCGATAGCCACGGTAACCGGCAATTGACCGTCCACGACCACCTCGCCAGGGTGGTTCTGCAGCGCACGGTCAGCGAGCGTCAGTTGCAGGAGCAGCGTCTGCTGGTGGATTTGGTCGATGGCCTGCACCGTGACCTGCAAATAGCCGAAGGGCGTTTGCAGCCTTGTGTGATCGCGGCATTGCAGCAGCGTCAGCAACCTCGGGGAACCTTTGCCTGAGCGATTCATCAGATTCATCAGTACAGCCGGCCATTGCTTTGCTCCCGCATGGCCACTGCTGTCGCTGGAAGCCCAAGGGCTTTCGCTTGACCCCGGACGTTCTTCCCCAGCGCCCGGGGTTTCTTTTTATCTGGGGTCGGTGTTCTGCCCGTCCATCGACCCGGCGGCGTGGCGCTCGTCCTGATCAAGGCCCAGTGGCTGCGCCGCAGGCTGATCAAGGAAGAACCGTCGGCTGTGCTCGAGATAACCGGCTTGCTGGGCGTGCTCGAGCCAGTGGGCATACAGCCCCGGTAGCATTGTCTGACGCAGTTTCGACACCACGAGGTCGATGCGGGCCATGGCTGCTTGCCCCTGAGGGCTATCCGAGCAGCCTACGTGCAGGAACTGATAGGGTTTGACGCCCTGAACCGGGTGAAACTCATAGTCGGCCGGCGATGCCCCTTGCTGCTGGATCAGGTAGCGAACTTCTGGCCAGTAGCCTAGCACCAGGCGCAGCCGACCCAAGGATTGCATCTGCAGCAGGTTGGCGGTGGCCTCGGTGCCGTAATGTCGGCTGATGGAGGCGTCCGGTAGGCGGCGCAGCGTGTCGTCGATCAAGGCACCATAGCTGCGTTCGGCCACCACGCCGAGTCGAAGCGAGCGGTCGCTCAACAGGCCTTGAAGGTCGACCGCTTCGCCGTTGAGGTAGGGCGCTACCAACGCGTGGTTTTCCTTGCGCAGGACCAGGCCACTGGTCTGTACGCCCAGCAAGGGTGTGGAGAAACGCACATAACGTGCGCGCTCGGCGGTCCACAGCAGCATTGGGTCACAGGTCAGGCTGTGCTTGTCTTGCAGCATCTGCAGGCCGCGCGCACGGTTGACCCGCACGATGCTGTGCGCGTAATCGGGCATCTGCTGGATCAGTTGCGGCAGCAATTGGTCGATCACCCCATGGCCTTTTTCCGGGCCATCGAACACGGTGAACGGCGGCAGATCACGTACCAGCCACAGCAGACGCTCCTGGGCGCTGGAGGGCATGCACAGCAGCGCTGCCAATGCGCCACCGGTCAATGCCAGCCAGGCAGGGCCTGCGGCGGCGCGCAGGCAACGCGACAGCGCAAGGCTCAGACAACGCCCGCCTGGCGCAGGCTGGCGATGCTGGCCGTGTCATAGCCAAGCTGGCCCAGCAGTTCGTCGGTGTGCTCGCCCAACGCAGGCCCGACCCAGTCGGCAGAGCCGGGGGTGCCGGACAGCTTGGGCACGATGCCTGGCATGCGGAACGGCTTGCCGTCGGGTAGGCGCGCCTGCAGAAACATTTCGCGGGCCAGGTACTGGGGGTCGTTGAACATGTCTTCGGCCGAGTAGATGCGGCTGGCAGGCACCTGGGCTGCGGCCAGCGCCTGCATCAGTTGCTCCAGCGGCAACCCGTTGGCCCAGCGGTCGATGACCCCGTACAGCTCGTCGCGGCGCAGATCTCGCCCGTCATTGGTGGCCAGGGCCGGGTCCTCGGCCAGGTCGCTGCGGCCGATCATCAGCATCAGGCGTTTGAAGATCGCATCGCCGTTGGCGCCGATCTGCACATGCTTGCCGTCGGCGCTGGTATGGACGGAGGAGGGCGTGATGCCCGGCATGATGTTGCCTGTACGCTCGCGGATGAAACCGAAGACATCGAATTCGGGCACCATGCTCTCCATCATGGCGAAGATGGCCTCGTACAAGGCCACGTCGACCACCTGACCCAGCCCCCCGTTGACCTCGCGGTGACGCAACGCCATCAGTGCGCCTATCACCGCCCACAACGCTGCAATGGAGTCGCCGATGGAGATGCCGGTGCGCACCGGCGGTCTATCCTCGAAACCTGTGATGTAGCGCAGGCCGCCCATGGATTCGCCCACCGCGCCAAAACCCGGTTGCTCCTTCATCGGCCCGGTCTGGCCGAAGCCGGACAGGCGCACCATGACCAGGCGTGGGTTCAGCGCATGCAGCACGTCCCAGCTGAAGCCGAGCTTCTCGAGCACGCCCGGGCGGAAGTTCTCGATCAGGATGTCCGCCTCGGCCAGCAGCTTGCGCAGCACCTCGCGCCCGTCGGGGTGCTTGAGGTTGAGGGTAAGCGAGCGCTTGTTGCGCGCCTGCACGAACCACCACAGCGACGTGCCTTCGTAGAGCTTGCGCCACTTGCGCAGCGGGTCGCCGCCGTCGGGCGATTCCACCTTGACCACCTCGGCGCCGAATTCGGCGCAGATGCGCGAGGCGAACGGCCCGGCGATCAAGGTGCCGAGCTCGACCACTTTCAGGCCGGCGAGGGGTTTGCTTGACGTCGACATGGGGCATCCGTGGCAGCTTCGAAGAGCGGTGTTTTTATCACAGCTGTGCAGCGGCAGATACTGCTGCGGCGCAACCGGCGGCCGGATCGGGTAGACTGTGGGACTTTTCTTCAGGCAAGAAGCACCCCGACCATGGCCCAGCCGTCCACCACCTACAAATTCGAACTGAACCTGACCGACCTCGACCGCAATGTTTACGAGAGCGTCAAGCAGACCATCGCTCGGCACCCTTCGGAAACCGAGGAACGTATGGCGGTTCGGCTGTTGGCCTATGCGCTGTGGTACAACGAAAACCTGACCTTTGGGCGCGGTCTGTCGGACGTCGACGAGCCGGCACTGTGGGAAAAGAGCCTCGATGACCGTGTGCTGCACTGGATCGAAGTGGGCCAGCCGGACGCCGACCGGCTGACCTGGTGCTCGCGCCGTACCGAGCGCACCAGCCTGCTGGCCTACGGTAGCCTGCGGGTCTGGGAGGGCAAGGTGGTGGGCGCGGTCAAGAACCTGAAGAACCTCAGCATCGCGGCCGTGCCTCAGGAGGTTCTCGAGACCTTAGCCACCGACATGCCGCGCAGCATCAAATGGGACGTGATGATCAGCGAAGGGACGGTATTCGTCACCGATGACCGTGGCCAGCACGAAGTGCAGTTGCAGTGGCTACTGGGGGAGCGTGGCTGAACCTTCCCATGCGTATCGAACCCCGTCCGCTGCCCCCGACCCTGCCATTCCTCGGCAACCTGCCACCTTTGCTGACCCGGCTGTACGCTGCCCGTGGCGTGCAGAGCGAGGCCGAGCTGGACAAGAGCCTGGCGCGCCTGCTGCCGTACCAGCAACTCAAGGGCATCGAGGCCGGGGTCGACTTGCTGGTCCAGGCCATTGACCAAGGCCAGCGCATGCTGATCGTCGGTGACTTCGATGCCGATGGCGCTACTGCCAGCACCGTCGGTGTGCTGGGTTTGCGCCTGCTCGGTGCTGCCCATGTGGATTACCTCGTCCCCAACCGCTTCGAGTATGGGTACGGGCTTACCCCGGAAATCGTGGAAGTGGCGCTGCAGCGTCAGCCGCAGTTGCTGATCACGGTCGACAATGGCATCTCCAGCGTCGACGGTGTCGCGGCGGCGAAGGCCGCTGGCCTGAAGGTGCTGGTGACTGACCACCATCTGCCCGGCGAATCGCTGCCGGATGCCGATGCCATCATCAACCCCAACCAGCCGGGCTGCCCGTTCCCGAGCAAGTCGCTGGCTGGCGTCGGGGTGATCTTCTACGTGCTCATGGCCCTGCGCGCGCGCCTGCGCAGCCTGGGTCGCTACGAGACTCGGCCGCAGCCGAACATTGGCGAGCTGCTTGACCTGGTTGCCTTGGGCAGCGTGGCAGACGTGGTGCCATTGGATGCCAACAACCGCATCCTCGTGCACCAGGGCCTCGAGCGCATTCGTGCCGGGCGCGCCCGGCCTGGCCTGAAGGCGATTCTGGAGGTGGCCAAGCGCGACCATCGACGCATCACGTCCACCGACCTTGGCTTCATTCTCGGTCCGCGCTTGAACGCGGCCGGGCGACTGGACGACATGAGCCTGGGCATCGAGTGCCTGCTCTGCGAAGACCATGCCCTGGCGCTGGACATGGCCCAGCAACTGGATGGCCTGAACCAGGATCGCAAGTCCATCGAACAGGGCATGCAGCGCGAGGCGCTGGCCCAGTTGCGTGACCTGCCGGTCGAGTCGATGCCCTACGGCTTGTGCCTGTTCGATGCCGAATGGCATCAAGGGGTCATCGGTATTCTCGCCTCACGCCTCAAGGAGCGTTATCACCGCCCAACCATCGCCTTTGCCGATGCTGGCGACGGCATGCTCAAGGGCTCGGCTCGCTCCGTGCCAGGGTTTCATATCCGCGACGCGCTCGATGCGGTGGCTGCGCGTCATCCGCAGTTGATCAGCAAGTTCGGTGGCCATGCCATGGCAGCAGGGCTGTCCCTGCCCGAGGCCAACTATCCGGCGTTTGCCGAGGCCTTCGACGCAGAAGTCCGCCGTCAACTTCGCGAGGACGACCTCACCGGGCGGCTGCTGTCCGATGGCAGCCTGGCGGTGGAAGAATTCCACCTGGACCTGGCCAAGGCACTGCGCCAGGCCGGCCCATGGGGGCAGCACTTCCCCGAACCGTTGTTCCACGGCGTGTTCCAGTTGGTCGAGCAGCGCGTGGTAGGCGAGCGCCATCTGAAAGTCGTGCTCAAGAGCGAGTGCGGCACGGTGCGCCTGGACGGCATCGCCTTCGGCATCGACCGCGAGGTGTGGCCCAACCCGACCGTGCGCTGGGTGGAACTGGCCTACAAGCTGGATGTGAACGAATTTCGCGGCAACGAAAGCGTGCAGTTGATGATCGCCCACATGGAACCGCGCTGAGCCTGGGCATCGCAGCCAAAATCCATGGAACCTCCCCCCTACCCAATCTGGTCTAGTCTGAACACAGACCAGTACCGGGCCAGGATTGCGTGATCGAATGCCCGGGCCGGATCACTTTGCAGTCATTGGGAGGTGCCCTCATGAGCATGCTGCTCGAGCCTTACACCCTGCGTCAGCTGACCCTGCCGAACCGTATCGCCGTATCGCCCATGTGCCAGTATTCTTCGGTCGATGGCCTGGCCAACGACTGGCACCTCGTGCACCTGGGCAGCCGCGCCGTCGGCGGCGCAGGCCTGGTCGTCACCGAGGCCGTGGCGGTCACTGCCGATGGTCGCATCACCGCAGAAGACCTCGGCCTGTGGGACGACGCACAGATCGCCCCGTTGCAACGCATCACCCGCTTCATCACCGCCCAAGGGTCCATACCTGGCATTCAGCTCGCGCACGCCGGGCGCAAGGCCAGCACCTACCGCCCATGGCTGGGCAAGCATGGCAGCGTCACGCTGGAGGAGGGCGGCTGGCAGCCGGTCGGGCCTTCGAAGATTGCATTCGACCCCGAGCATACCGTGCCCAGTGAGCTGACTCATGAGCAGATCCAGGGTGTGGTACAGGCTTTCGTGGCCTCGGCCAGGCGCGCCCTGGAGGCGGGCTTCAAAGTGGTCGAAGTGCATGCGGCCCATGGTTATCTGCTGCACCAGTTCCTTTCGCCACTGAGCAATCAGCGTCAGGATGAATACGGCAGTTGTTTCGAGAACCGCATTCGCCTGACCTTGCAGGTAGTCGAGGCTGTGCGCGCGGTCTGGCCGGCCGAGTTGCCGCTGTTCGTGCGGGTGTCGGCCACCGATTGGGTGGAAGACGGCTGGAACCCGGACGAAACCGTCGAGCTGGCCCGGCGCCTGCGTGTGCTTGGCGTCGACCTGATCGATGTGTCATCTGGCGGCACGTCGAGCAATGCCGAGATACCCACCGGGCCGGGTTACCAGACCCGCTTTGCCGAGCGCGTGCGCAAGGAAGCGGAAATGGCCACTGGCACCGTGGGCATGATCACCGAACCGGCTCAGGCCGAGCATATTCTGCGCACAGGCCAGGCCGACCTCATCTTCCTTGCCCGTGAGCTGTTGCGCGATCCTTACTGGCCGTTGCATGCAGACGACGATCTCGGGGGGCATCAGGCCACTTGGCCGGCGCAGTACCAGCGTGCCACCAGCCGGTCGAGCCCCATTCATGAATCGGACCTGCGCGACTGAGGGCCGTGGATCTGAAACTGGGGTGACATCGCCCGCTACGTGGACGGCGCGTGGGCGCCGGCCTGCCGACGCCGCCGCTGATCGATCGACGGGTACTCCACCCGTCGATCATCGCCTTCAGTGCTTGATCATCACATGCCGCACGCACGTGTAGTCTTCAAGCCCATACATCGACATGTCCTTGCCATACCCCGAGCGCTTCTGCCCACCATGGGGCATTTCGCTGACCAGCATGAAGTGCGTGTTGACCCAGGTGCAGCCGTATTGCAGCCTGGCCGCAAGCCGGTGGGCACGGCCCGTGTCGCGCGTCCATACCGACGACGCCAGCCCATAGTCGGAATCGTTGGCCCAGGCCAACGCCTGCGCTTCGTCGGTGAAGCGGGTCACCGACACCACCGGCCCGAATACCTCGTTGCGTACGATCTCGTCATCCTGCTGGGCATCGGCCAGCACGGTCGGCTCGAAGAAGAAGCCGTCCCCAGGCATCGCCTTGCCGCCAGTGACCAGGCGCATGTGCGGTTGGGCGATGGCGCGCTGCACCATCCCGGCCACCTTGTCCCGGTGCGCGGCGCTGATCAAGGGGCCAAGCTCGGTATCCTCGGCGTCCTGCAGGCCGGCTTTAAGGCTGGCCACCGCTTCACCCAGCCGCTCGACGAAGCGCTCGTAGATACCCTCCTGCACATACAGGCGGCAGGCAGCCGTGCAGTCCTGGCCGGCGTTGTAGAAGCCGAAGGTGCGGATGCCGTCGACAGCGGCGTCTATGTCGGCATCATCGAACACCAGTACGGGGGCCTTGCCGCCCAGTTCCATGTGCGTGCGCTTAACGCTGTCGGCCGTCGCGCCGATGATATGCGCACCCGTGGCGATGGAACCTGTGAGTGATACCATGCGCACCAGCGGGTGAGTGACCAGGGGGTTGCCGACCGTCTGGCCGCGGCCGAACACCACATTCAGCACACCGGCCGGCAGCAGGCCCTGTGCGAGCTCGCCAAGACGCAGGGCAGTGAGGGGCGTCAGTTCGGAGGGCTTGATCACTACGGTGTTGCCCGCCGCCAAGGCCGGGGCCACTTTCCAGGCCAGCATCATCAGCGGGTAGTTCCAGGGCGCGATCGAGGCGATGACCCCCAGCGGGTCTCGGCGGATCATCGAGGTGTGGCCTGGCAGGTATTCGCCGGCGGCCAGGCCGCCCATGCAACGCGCTGCACCGGCGAAATAGCGAAACACATCGGCAACCGCCGGAATTTCGTCATTGCGTACGGCGCCGAGCGGTTTGCCGCAGTTGCGCGACTCCAGGCCGGCCAGTTCATCGCCATGGCTTTCGATGGCCTCTGCCAATGCCAGCAGGGCCTGGGCACGGTCCTTGGGGCTGGTCTGCGACCAGCTGTCGAACGCTTGATCAGCGGCGCGCACGGCGCTGTCCACCTGTGCCTCGGTGGCTTCGTTCAGTTGCACCAGCACCTGGCCCTGTGCCGGGTCAAGCACGGTCCAGGCCGGGCCTTGGCCAGCGACCAGCTGGCCGTTGATCAGCATTTGCGTCTGCATAGGTAATGCTCCGGGTCATTTGCCACTGCCCGCCACGGCGTCGCCGCCTCGGGTCAGGTAGTAGGCGCCTAGGATCGGCAGCATGGTCACCAGCATCACCAGCATGGCGACCACGTTGGTTACCGGCACATCGCGCGGGCGGCTCAGCTGGTTCAGCAACCAGATAGGCAGCGTACGTTCATGACCGGCAGTAAAGGTAGTGACGATGATTTCATCGAATGAGAGGGCAAAGGCCAGCATGCCCCCCGCCAGCAGTGCCGAGCCGAGGTTGGGCAGGATGATGTACCGAAAGGTCTGCCAACCGTCGGCACCCAAGTCCAGCGAGGCTTCGATCAGGCTGCGCGAGGTGCGTCGCAGGCGGGCGATTACGTTGTTGTACACGATCACCACGCAAAAGGTGGCATGGCCGACCACGATGGTCAGCAACCCGGGTTCGATTCCAAGGCCGCGAAATGCCGACAGCAGCGCGATGCCAGTGATGATGCCTGGCAGCGCAATGGGCAGGATCAGCAGCAACGAGATGCTTTCCTTGCCGAAGAAGTCGCGCCGGTAAAGCGCCGCCGAGGCCAAGGTACCCAGTACCAGGGCGATCAGGGTGGCCAGGCAAGCCACCTGCAGCGACAGGGTGATGGCCTGCACCACATCGGGCCGGGAGAAGGCCACGGCGAGCCACTTGAGGGTCAGGCCTCGGGGCGGGAAACTGAAGGCGGCCTCTTCGGTCGTGAACGCGTACAGCACGATGACGAGAATGGGGGCGTGCAAAAACACCAGTCCCCCCCAGGCCGCCAAGCGCAGGCCCCATGGGGCTTTTTCAGAGGGCATCGAAGGCTCCCAGACGCTTGACGATGGACAGGTAAACGGCGATGAGCACGATGGGCACCAAGGTGAAGGCCGCTGCCATGGGCATGTTGCCGATGGCGCCTTGCTGGGCGTAGACCATGCTGCCGATGAAGTAGCCGGGCGGGCCGATCAGTTGCGGCACGATGAAATCCCCCAGGGTCAGGGAGAAGGTGAAGATCGAGCCGGCAGCGATACCGGGTATCGACAACGGCAGGATCACCTGCATGAACGTCTGCCTGGGCCGTGCTCCCAGGTCGGCGGAGGCTTGCAGCAACGATGGCGGCAAACGCTCGAGCGATGCCTGGATGGGCAGGATCATGAAGGGCAGCCAGATGTAGACGAACACCATGAAGCGCCCTGCATGGGAGGTGGACAAGGTACTGCCACCAACCCCTGGAACGCTCAGTACCGCCTGCAGCAGGGTGTCCAGGTGCAGGAGGTGGATGAACCACTGGGCAACCCCCCCTTTGGCCAACAGCAAGGTCCAGGCGTAAGTCTTGACGATATAGCTGGCCCACATGGGGAGCATGACTGCAATGTAGAAAAAGGCCTTGCGCTTGCCCTGGGTGTAGCGCGCCATGTAGTAGGCGATGGGAAACGCCAGTACCGCGCTGGCCAGGGACACCGCGACCGCCATGACCAGCGTGCGCTGGATGATGTCGAAATTGGCCGGGTTCAGCAGGGCGGCGAAGTTGGCCAAGGTCAGGTCCGGCGTCACCGTCATGGTGAAGTCGTCGAACGTGTAGAAGCCCTGCCACAACAGGTTCAGCAACGAACCCAGATAGATGGCACCGAACCAGGTCAACGGCGGTATCAGCAGCAGCGCCAGGTACAGGTTGGGCCGTCGATAGAGCAGGTTGCTCAGGGTGCGGGATGCGGTCATGTCAGTGCCCCTCGGTTTCCCGCAAGGGGGTCATGGCTTCTCGCGGCCAATAGGCGCGCACCTGCTGGCCCGGCTGCCAAGGTTGCGTCGGTGCATGCCAGCTGTCGTTGGCCTGGGTCACCGTCAGCCGCTGTCCACTCTCAAGCTGCACCTCCAGGCGCGTGGTGCTGCCCTGATACTGAATGTCGTGCAGTAGCCCGTCCACTTGCACCTGGGAACTACCGGGTTCCGGTGTGCCCAGACGAATGTGTTCGGGGCGTAGGGAGAACGGGCTCGTGCTGCCATGTAGCGCCAGGGCCAGTTCGCCGCGCACCACGTTGGAAGTGCCGACGAAGGCCGCGACGAAGGTGGTGGCCGGCTTCATGTACAGGTTGCGAGGGGTGTCGACCTGCTCGATGCGGCCGCGGTTGAACACCGCAACCCGATCGGACATCGACAGCGCTTCGGTCTGGTCATGGGTGACGAAGATGAAGGTGATGCCCAGTTGGCGTTGCAGGTTCTTCAACTCCCCCTGCATCTGCTCGCGAAGCTTGAGGTCCAGCGCGCCCAGGGGCTCGTCGAGCAACAGCACCCGCGGGCGATTGACCAGTGCACGGGCCAGCGCCACGCGCTGGCGTTGACCGCCCGACAACTGCACCGGCTTGCGCGTCCCGTACCCCTCCAGGGCCACCATGGCCAGCGATGCCTGTGCACGGGCATGGCGCTCGGCCTTGGCGACGCCCTTGACCTTGAGCCCATAGGCGACGTTGTCCAGCACGTTCATGTGCGGAAACAGGGCATAGTCCTGGAACACGGTGTTGACATCGCGCAGGTAGGGCGGCACGCCGCTGGCCTGCACACCATGAATGTGAATGGAGCCACTGGTGGGGTGCTCGAACCCTGCGATCAAGCGCAGGCACGTGGTCTTGCCCGAGCCTGAAGGCCCCAGCATGGAGAAGAATTCGCCGTCGAGGATGTCGATGTCGACCTGATCGACCGCCCTGACGTCGCCGAACGTGCGACAGACCTGGGTGAACTGTACGGCTGATGTCATAGAGTGCTCGGTCGTGCGGTAGCAGGGCTGGCGGCGGGTCTGCGACGTCTGTCCAGGCCGTGCGCGCCGCTGTGCGAAGTGCTTGCAGAGAGCGTTGCGGCTGCGCAGGCAGCCTCAGCGCCCGCCCATGATCGCGATGTAGTCCTGAGTCCAGCGACTGTAGGGCACGAACTTGCCGCCCTCGGCCTGTGGGGTCTTCCAGAAGGCGATCTTGTCGAAGTTGTCGAAGCCATTGGTCTTGCAGCCTTCTGCCCCCAGGAGCTCGCTGGCGGTGCAGGCGGCAGGTACTGCGGGCAACGACCCGAACCAAGCGGCCACGTCGCCCTGCACCTTGGGTTGCAGCGACCAATCCATCCACCTGTAGGCGCAGTTGGGATGCTTGGCCTCGGCGTGCAGCATGGTGGTGTCGGCCCAGCCGGTGGCGCCCTCCTTGGGAATGGTCGAAGCCACCGGCTGGTTGTCGGCCTTCAGGCCATTGACCATGTAGCCCCAGGAGCTGGTAGCCACCACGCCTTCATTCTTGATGTCGCTCATCTGGACCGTGGCGTCATGCCAATACCGGTGAATCAGGGGCTGCTGCTGACGCAGCAGGTCCAGCACAGCCTGGTATTGCACCTCGGTCAGTTGGTAGGGGTCGCCGATGCCCAGCTCTGGCTTGGCGGTCTTGAGGTACAGCGCCGCGTCGGCCATGTAGATGGGGCCATCATAGGCTTGCACACGGCCTTTGTTGGGCTTGCCGTCAGGCAGGTTCTGCGGCACCAAGAGCACGCTCCAGCTGGTCGGCGGCTGGGGGAAGACCCGGGTGTCGTAGAGCAGCACGTTCGGCCCCCACTGGTAAGGCGTGCCGTAGACCTGCTTGTCCACCACGTACCAGCCGCCGTTGTGCAGTCGCGGGTCGAGGTTTTTCCAGTTCGGGATCAGGGCCGTGTTGACCGGCTGCACGCGCTTGCCGGCGATCAACCGCAACGAGGCATCGCCCGAGGCGGTGACCAGGTCGTACCCGCCCTTGGCCATGAGGCTGACCATTTCATCGGAGGTGGCTGCGGTCTTGACGCTGACCTTGCAACCGGTCTCCTGCTCGAAGCCGGTCACCCAATCGTAAGCCTTGTCACTTTCACCGCGCTCGATGTAGCCCGGCCAGGCGACGATGTCCAGGCGGCCTTCGCCAGGGCCGATGGCCTTGAGCGGTTCGCTTGCCTGCAAGCCGGCGCTGACGAGGAGGGCAGCCGAAACGGCGCCCAGCACTGCGGTGGTATGCACTGACATGGTGTTCCCTCTTATGGAAATCTTGTTCGTGGGTGCTGGCGCTATCGAGTCTAGTTGGGTTTTGCTTCCTCGATGCAACATCTGGAAGCAAATCCTCTGTGGCGTGTTGTGGGGCAAGTCTTACTCTGGCTGCTGACTTCCATGACGTGGAGATGCGCATGATGAATACCCGGGGTTTGCTTGACCAACTGCTCAAATCCGGCCAGCAACTGCTTGAGAAACAGGCAGGCGGGGCCAAGACGGGCGCAAGCGCCGGCGGGCTTGGTGGGTTGCTGTCAGGCGCTGGCGGCGGCCTGCTCGGTGGCGGTGCGCTGGGCGTTCTGCTCGGCAGCAAGAAAGCCCGCAAGTTCGGCGGCAAGGCGCTGACCTACGGTGGCCTGGCCGCCTTGGGCGTACTTGCCTACAAGGCCTACGGCAACTGGCAGGCCCAGCAAGCCAACCAACAGGCCACCGCGCCTGAGCCGCAGACCGTGGACCGCGTACCCGCAGCCCAGGTCGAGCAGCACAGCCAGGCGGTACTGCGTGCACTGGTGGCTGCGGCCAAGGCCGACGGCCACGTGGATGAACGCGAGCGTGCGCTGATCGAGGGTGAATTCACCCGCCTGGACGATGACCGTGAATTGCAGCAGTGGCTGCATGCCGAACTCGACAAGCCCCTGGACCCGGCCGACGTGGCCCGTGCGGCTCAAACGCCCGAAATCGCCGCCGAGATGTACCTGGCCAGCGTGATGATGGTCGATGAGGAAAACTACATGGAGCGCGCCTACCTCGATGAGCTGGCTCGCCAGTTGGGGCTCGCCCAGGGTCTGCGCGAGGAACTGGAAAAGCAGGTACGACAGGCATAAGACGCGCCAGCGGTTCGGCCCGGCCAGGACATCGCTGCGGTGGCCGGGCGTTCTGTCAGAATTTGACGCGCAATTCTGTAGGACGCCTGGGCTATACTTCGACGATTTTTCCCGCTCGTAGTGAATTCCTGAGGGCTGAATGTGAAGAACTGGACGTTGCGCCAACGGATCCTGGCAAGTTTTGCCGTGATCATCGCCATCATGCTGCTGATGATCGTGGCTGCCTATTCGCGCTTGGTGACCATCGAATCTGCCGAGCAGGAGGTGGGGACCGACAGTATCCCAGGGGTCTACTACAGCTCGATGATCCGCAGCGCCTGGGTCGACAGTTACGTCACCAGCCAACAGCTGGTTGGGCTCTCCGACCACCGCGACATCACCTCGGCCGACCTGGAGCTCTTCAAGAGCTTCGAAGACCGGTTGAAACAGCACATGGCCAGTTACCAAGGCACCATACGCGACAGCCAGGATCAGGCGCGTTTTGACGCATTCGTGCAGCTTGAACAAGCCTACATGCAGCAGGTCAATCAAGTGCTCGGTGCCTACCGCGAGCGCAACTACGCCCAAGCCCAGCGCTTGATCAGCGACGTGTTGACCCCCACCTGGGTCGAAGGGCGTAAGCACCTCAACGAGGTGATCGAGCAAAACCGCCTGGCTGCCGACGCTGCTACCCGAGAAATCGTCAGCGCCGTGAACACGGCCAAGGGCAGCATGGTCGTGTCGCTGCTGCTGGCGATTGTGGCCGCTGGTATCTGCGGCCTGCTGCTGCTGCGTGCCATTACCTCGCCCATGAAGCTCATCGTGACCGCCCTGGACAGGCTGCGCTCCGGTGACCTGAGCATGCGCCTGAACCTGGACCGCCAGGATGAGTTCGGCGCGGTGGAAGGCGGTTTCAACGAAATGGCCGAGGCGCTTGCCAACCTCGTGGCGCAGGCGCAGCGCTCGTCGGTGCAGGTCACCACCTCGGTGACCGAAATCGCGGCCACCTCCAAGCAGCAGCAGGCCACCGCCACCGAGACGGCCGCCACCACCACCGAAATCGGTGCCACTTCCCGCGAGATCGCCGCTACCTCCCGCGACCTGGTGCGCACCATGACCGAAGTCACGTCGGCCGCCGACCAGGCATCGAGCCTGGCCGGCTCTGGTCAGCAGGGGCTGGCGCGCATGGAAGAAACCATGCACCAGGTGATGGGGGCAGCCGATCTGGTCAATGCCAAGCTGGGCATCCTCAACGAGAAAGCCAGCAATATCACGCAAATGGTGGTCACCATCGTCAAGGTGGCCGACCAGACCAACCTGTTGTCGCTCAACGCAGCCATCGAGGCCGAGAAGGCCGGGGAATACGGCCGCGGTTTCGCCGTGGTGGCCACTGAAGTGCGCCGCCTGGCGGACCAGACGGCGGTGGCAACCTATGACATCGAGCAGATGGTGCGCGAGATTCAGTCGGCCGTTTCGGCCGGGGTCATGGGCATGGACAAGTTTTCCGAAGAGGTGCGCCGGGGCATGTTCGAGGTCCAGCAGGTCGGCGAGCAGCTGAGCCAGATCATCCACCAGGTCCAGGCACTGGCACCGCGCGTGCTGATGGTCAACGAGGGCATGCAGGCCCAGGCGACGGGCGCCGAGCAGATCAACCAGGCATTGGCCCAACTGAGCGATGCCAGCACCCAGACCGTCGAGTCGCTGCGCCAGGCCAGTTATGCCATCGATGAGCTGAGCCAGGTCGCCGCAGGCCTGCGCGGCGGCGTATCGCGCTTCAAAGTCTGAAGACGATGATCGACATGCAACCGCGCGCCGTGCCAGCGGGCCACGACAACGGGGCGCTGTACCTGCAGTTTCATCTGGGTGACCAGCGCTTCGCCCTGTCGGTGCAGGAGGTGATCAAGGTGCTGCCGCGTCAGCCGCTCAAGCCGGTACTGCAGGCGCCGCACTGGGTAGCAGGCATTCTTGCCCACCGGGGCCAGCTGGTGCCGGTGGTGGACCTTGCTGCCTTGTGCGTAGGGCGGCCAGCCGTGCAGCGCACCAGTACTCGCCTGGTGCTGGTGCGTTATCGCGCCGCGCTGCAATTGGGCTTGATCCTGGAGCATGCCACCGAAACCCTGCGCTGCCGCCTCGATGAATTCAAGCCCTATGGCGTGGGCAATGACCCGGCGCCGTACTTGGGCCCGGTCCGCCAGGATGCGCAGGGGTTGGTGCAGCGCATCGAGGTCGACCAGCTGTTGCCCGAAGCCGTGCACCGCTTGCTCTATGCCGACACGCAGGGTGGGGCCTGACCATGAACGAACGGCATTTCTTTCGT
This sequence comes from uncultured Pseudomonas sp., assembly GCA_963529135.1. Classification (GTDB taxonomy): domain Bacteria; phylum Pseudomonadota; class Gammaproteobacteria; order Pseudomonadales; family Pseudomonadaceae; genus Aquipseudomonas. The sequence goes on from CAURYQ010000047.1 coordinate 20,695, forward strand.
TTTTTGCGTGAACGTATCGGCCTGGACGTCGACTCGGTAGGCGCGTCGATGGTCGAGCGCGCGCTGCGTCAACGGTGCGCTGCGCTCGGCGCCAGCGGCCTGGACGATTACTGGCTTCGCCTGCAGCAATCGCCGGGTGAGCAACAAGCCTTGATCGAGGCGGTGATCGTGCCGGAGACGTGGTTCTTCCGCTATCCCGAATCCTTCACTGCGCTGGCGGGGCTTGCGCACAAACGCCTGGCCGAGCTTGCCGCAGCCCGCCCGCTGCGGTTGCTGAGCCTGCCCTGCTCGACAGGCGAGGAGCCTTATTCGCTGGCCATGGCACTGCTCGATGCCGGCGTTGCCCCTGCCTCTTTCATGATCGATGGCATGGACATCAGCCCTGCATCCGTGGCCAAGGCGAGCCAGGGGCTTTACGGACGCAACGCGTTCAGGGGCAGCGACCTGAGTTTTCGCGACCGCTATTTCGATGCCGCCGACGAGGGCCATCGGGTGCATGAGCGTGTGCGCCAGCAGGTGACCTTGCACGTGGGCAATGTCCTCGATCCGGCACTGGCCAGCCGTGATGGCCTTTACGACTTCGTATTCTGTCGCAACTTGCTGATCTATTTCGACGTGCCCACCCAGCAACGTGTGTTCGAAACCCTCAAGCGCCTGCTTCACCCTCAAGGCGTGTTGTTCATCGGGCCAGCCGAAGGCAGCTTGCTGGCGCGTCTGGGTATGCGCCCGTTGGGCATCGCCCAGTCCTTTGCCTACGTTCGCCAGAGCGACACGGCTATCCAACGCCCGGCGCCCGCCGTGGCGACACCACGTGAGCCCGTCAAGCCGGTAACCGGCTACCGCCCAGCCAGCGCACCTCGGCCCCGGTCGCTTCACGCCATTGCACCTGCGCCTGACCGGCAGACCGATGAAACCGCCACGCTCGGTGCCAACCAATTGCTGGCCAGCATTGCCTTGCACGCCAACGCCGGCAACAGCCAGCAGGCGCGCGACGCCTGCCAGCGCTACTTGCGCGACTTTGCGCCGTCGGCCCAGGTCTATTACTGGTTGGGCCTGCTCAGCGACACCGAAGGTGATCTGCAACAAGCGCAGGTTCACTACCGCAAGGCGCTGTACCTGGAGCCGCAGCACCCCGAAGCGCTGGTGCATCTGGCCGCCCTGTTGCAGGCGCAGGGTGACCTGGCTGGCGCCAGGCGGTTGCAGGACCGAGCCATGCGCGCAGGTCGGGAGGCTGACCGATGAGTGATGAGGCTGTGACCGATCTGCTGGGCGAAACCGATGTGGTCATCGATGACTGCTGGAATCGCATCGGTGTGCACGGCAACAAGCAGTGTCCGTTGCTCAAGCGCCACATCCACTGTCGCAACTGCGAGGTGTACGCCGCCGCGGCCACGCGTCTACTGGACCGCTATGCGCTGGCGCAGGACGCCGACGCGCAGCCGGCCCTGGACGCGGCTGAGCAAGCCGGCACAGGGCGTTCGATGCTGTTGTTTCGCCTGGGCGAGGAGTGGCTGGCACTGCCCACGGCGTGCCTGGCCGAGATTGCGCCATTGCAGGCCGTCCATTCGCTGCCGCATCAGCGCTCGCGCGTGTTGCTGGGCGTTGCCAATGTGCGCGGCGCCCTGGTGCCGTGCCTGTCCTTGCAGGAGCTGCTCGGCACGCCTGTCAGCACCGCTGAACAACGCAGCAGCCGCGCCCTGCCACGCATGCTGATTCTGGCGGCCGAAGGTGGTCCGGTGGTCATGGCCGTCGAGGAAATCGACGGTATTCACAGGCTTGATCACCCGCTGGGGGCTGCCCAGGACGCCATGCGCTTCACGGCAGCCGTGCTGCAATGGCGCGGGCGTAGCGTGCGTGTGCTGGATGATCAACAGTTATTGTCTGCCGTGCAGCGGAGCCTGTCATGACCCCTGAGCAAATGCGCGACGCCTCGTTGCTCGAACTGTTCAGTCTGGAGGCCGAGGCCCAGACGCAGGTGCTCAGCGCCGGGCTGCTGGCACTGGAGCGCAACCCCACGCAGGCCGACCAGCTGGAAGCCTGCATGCGCGCGGCCCATTCCCTGAAGGGGGCTGCGCGCATCGTAGGGGTGGATGCCGGCGTCAGCGTCGCCCATGTCATGGAAGACTGCCTGGTGGCCGCCCAGGAAGGCCGCCTGCGCTTGAGCGCAGAACATATCGACGCATTGCTGCAGGGCACCGATTTATTGATGCGCATCGCCACCCCTGGCGACATGGCCGCCCAGGACAGCGTGCCTGGCTTCCTGGTGCTGATGGCGGCTGTGCTGGAGCCGGGCCTGCCTGGCGCTGCGCCTGCCATACCGGCGCAGATCCGGTCACCGTTGGCGACCCCTCCGGTGGCTACCGAACCACTGCACGCTGCACCTGCACCTGCACCTGCACCTGCGCCAGCGGCTGAGACTGCGGCCCAGGCCGAACCCTTGCCGCGCCGCAAGGCCGGCAAACGCACCGTCGAAGGCGGCGAGCGGGTGTTGCGGGTGACCGCCGACAGGCTCAACTGCCTGCTCGACCTGTCCAGCAAGTCCCTGGTGGAAACCCAGCGCCTCAAGCCCTACCTGACCACGTTGCAGCGCCTCAAGCGCATGCATGGTCAGGGCATGCAGGCGCTCGATGGCCTGCGCCTGCAACTGGAAGAAAGTGGCCAGGGCAGCGAGGCGCTCGAGGCCTTGGCCCAGACCCAGCGCTTGCTGGCAGAAACCCAACAGATCCTGCACCAGCAGGCAGCCGACCTGGACGAGTTCGGCTGGCAGGCCAGCCAGCGCGCGCAGTTGCTCTACGACACGGCCCTGGCCTGCCGCATGCGACCGTTCGCCGACGTACTGGCCGGGCAGAGCCGCATGGTCCGCGACCTGGGCCGAGCACTGGGCAAGCCGGTTAGGCTGATCGTCGAAGGGGAAAAGACCCAGGTCGATCGTGACGTGCTGGAAAAACTCGAAGCTCCGTTGACCCACCTGCTGCGTAACGCGGTCGACCATGGCATCGAGCTGCCTGAGCGACGGCTGTTGGCTGGCAAGCCTGAAGAAGGGCTGATCCGCTTGCGGGTCTCGCACCATGCCGGGATGCTGAGCCTCGAATTGCTGGACGACGGTGCAGGGGTAGACCTCGATCGCCTGCGCGCCAACATCGTGGCGCGGGCCTTGTCGCCGGCCGAAACCGTGGCACGCATGAGTGACGATGAACTGCTCACGTTCCTCTTTCTGCCGGGCTTCAGCCTGCGCGACACGGTGACCGAAGTGTCCGGGCGCGGCGTTGGGCTGGACGCCGTGCAACACATGATTCGGGAGCTGCGTGGGGCGATCGAGCTGACCCAGACGGTCGGGCAGGGGTGCCGCTTTCACCTGCAGGTACCGCAGACCTTGTCGGTGGTGCGCAGCCTCGTGGTCGAGGTGGGCGGGGAAGCCTACGCCTTCCCCCTGGCTCACATCGAACACACCCTGGCGGTGGAGGCGACCGACATCGTCCAGATAGAAGGGCGGCAGCACTTCTGGCACGACGGTCAGCACATCGGCCTGGTAGCGGCCAGCCAGTTGCTGCACCGCCCGGCCGGGCAGACCGACCAGAGCAGCCTGCGCGTGGTGGTCATTCGCGAGCGCGAGCGTTTGTATGGCGTGGCCGTCGAGCGGCTGATCGGGGAGCGGGTGCTGGTGGTGATGCCGCTCGATCCACGTCTGGGCAAGGTGCAGGACATTTCATCGGGCGCACTGCTGGACGACGGGTCGGTCGTGTTGGTCGTCGATGTGGAGGACATCCTGCGCTCGGTGGACAAGCTGCTCAGCACCGGCGCCCTCGAGCGCGTCGAGCGCGGCGGTGCCGGCACCCCTGGCATGGCACGCAAACGGATACTGGTGGTCGACGACTCGCTGACCGTGCGCGAGTTGCAGCGCAAGCTGCTGGGCAACCGCGGTTATGACGTTGCGGTGGCGGTCGATGGCATGGACGGCTGGAACGCGCTGCGCGGCGATGACTTCGACTTGCTGATCACCGACATCGACATGCCGCGCATGGACGGTATCGAGTTGGTCACACTGGTGCGCCGTGACCAGCGCCTGCAATCACTGCCGGTGATGGTGGTGTCCTACAAGGATCGTGAGGAAGACCGACGGCGTGGTCTGGATGCCGGGGCCGACTACTATTTGGCTAAAGCCAGTTTCCACGACGATGCGTTGCTGGATGCTGTAGTCGAACTGATCGGAGGTGCTCACGGATGAAGATCGCCATCGTCAATGACATGCCCATGGCAGTGGAGGCCTTGCGCAGGGCCGTCGCGCTGGAGCCTGCCCATGAAGTGGTGTGGGTGGCCGGCAACGGTGCCGAAGCCGTGCAACGGTGCCATGAACGGCAACCTGATCTGATCCTGATGGACTTGATCATGCCGGTGATGGATGGCGTGGAAGCGACCCGTCGGATCATGGCCGACACCCCGTGCGCCATCGTCATCGTCACGGTCGATCGCAAGCAGAACGTGCACCGGGTGTTCGAAGCCATGGGCCATGGTGCGCTGGATGTGGTCGACACACCGGCGCTGGGCGCCGGGGATGCCCGCGAAGCCGCAGCGCCCTTGCTGCGCAAGATCCTCAACATCAGTTGGCTGATTGGCCAGCAGCGCCCGCCAGCGCCAAGGCCGATGGCCGCACCGCTGCGAGAAGCGAGCCAGCGACGGGCGCTGGTGGCCATCGGTTCTTCGGCCGGCGGCCCGGCAGCGCTCGAGATACTGCTCAAAGGGCTGCCGGCGGCGTTTCCGGCCGCGATCGTGCTGGTCCAGCACGTCGATCAAGTGTTCGCCGCCGGCATGGCCGAGTGGCTCAGCAGTGCGGCGGGGCTGCCAGTGCGCCTGGCGCGCGAAGGCGAGCCACCGCAACCCGGCCAGGTGCTGTTGGCCGGCACAAACCATCATCTGCGTCTGCTACACAACGGGCAACTGGCCTACACTGCCGAGCCTGTGAATGAAATCTATCGCCCCTCCATCGATGTTTTTTTCGAGAGCGTGGCGCGCTACTGGTCGGGCGAGGCCGTGGGCGTGCTGCTTACCGGCATGGGACGCGACGGGGCGCAGGGGTTGAAGATGATGCGCCAACGGGGCTTTCTGACCATTGCCCAGGACCAGGCGAGCAGCGCTGTCTATGGTATGCCCAAGGCCGCTGCGGCGATCGACGCCGCAGTGGAAATCCGCCCGCTTGAAGGCATAGCCGGGCGTCTGATGGAAGTTTTTGCACAATGATGAAGTGTAATGAATCACGCCGTCTGGCCAGCAGTGTCCAGGTGAACGACCATGAATGAGCTCCCCATCGAGGGATTCGCCGCCACCGATGAGAATTCGGCGATGGTGTTGCTGGTGGACGATCAGGCCATGATCGGCGAAGCCGTGCGCCGGGGCCTGGCCCATGAAGACAACATCGATTTTCACTTTTGCGCCGACCCTCACCAGGCCGTACAGCAAGCCATGCGCATCAAGCCCACGGTGATCCTGCAGGACCTGATCATGCCGGGGCTCGATGGCCTGACCCTGGTGCGCGAGTACCGCAGCAACCCGGCCACCCAGGACATCCCGATCATCGTGCTGTCCACCAAGGAAGACCCACTGGTCAAGCGCGCGGCGTTCGCCGCCGGCGCCAACGATTACCTGGTGAAACTGCCCGACACCATCGAACTGGTGGCGCGCATCCGTTATCACTCCCGTTCCTACCTGACCCTGCTGCAACGTGACGAGGCCTACCGTGCCTTGCGGGTCAGCCAGCAGCAGTTGCTCGATTCGAACCTGATGTTGCAGCGGCTGATGAACTCCGACGGCTTGACGGGCCTGTCCAATCGGCGGCACTTCGACGAGTACCTGGAACTGGAGTGGCGGCGGGCGATGCGCGAGCAACAGCAGTTGTCGCTGTTGATGATCGATGTCGATTATTTCAAGGCCTACAACGACACCTTCGGCCACTTGGCCGGTGACGAGGCGCTGCGGCGCGTGGCAGAAGCCATTCGCGGCTCGTGCTCGCGGCCCAGCGACCTTCCGGCGCGCTACGGCGGCGAGGAATTTGCCCTGGTGTTGCCCAACACCTCGCCAGGTGGCGCCCGGTTGGTCGCCGAAAAGCTTCGCCAGAGCGTGCTGGGCCTGGGTATCGAGCACACAGCGCCTGCGCCGGGTTCGCGCTTGACCGTCAGCGTGGGCCTGGCCACACAGGTTCCGCCGATCGGCAGCCATTGTCGGCAGTTGATTTCGGCGGCTGACAAGGGGCTGTACCAGGCCAAGAACGGTGGGCGCAACCAGGTGGGCGTCGCCTGAGGCGACGGGCCGGGGCTTGCTTGCGTCCCTCGGCCTGCACGGATGAGCGCTGGTTGCTCGTGACTGCCAGGCGGGTCTGCCGCCAGGCGTTGGACTCGGTTATACTCGCAGGCTTTTCACCGAATTCGCACGAGTAGCCTGCCCATGGAAATCCAACCGATCCTGAACACCATCAAGGACCTCTCCGAGCGCTCCCAGTCCATTCGGGGGTATCTTTGACTACGATCTCAAGCATGACCGCCTGATCGAAGTCAACCGCGAGCTCGAAGACCCCAACGTCTGGAACAAACCCGAGTACGCCCAGGCACTGGGCCGTGAGCGGTCCATGCTGGCGCAGGTCGTCGAGACCCTGGACAAGTTGTCCAATGGCCTCGCCGACTGCAAGGACTTGCTGGACATGGCCGTCGAAGAGGGCGACGAAGGCGCTGTCGGCGACGTCGAGACCGAACTGCAAGGCCTGGAGGAAAACCTGGCCCAGCTCGAGTTCCGTCGCATGTTCAGCGGCGAGATGGACATGAACAACGCCTACCTGGACATCCAGGCCGGCTCCGGTGGCACCGAGGCCCAGGACTGGGCCAACATCCTGCTGCGCATGTACCTGCGCTGGGCTGACAAGCGGGGCTTCGACGCCACCATCATCGAACTGTCCGAAGGCGAAGTCGCCGGCATCAAGGGCGCCACCGTGCACATCAAGGGCGAGTACGCCTTCGGCTGGCTGCGCACCGAGATCGGGGTGCACCGCCTGGTGCGCAAGAGCCCGTTCGACTCCGGCGCTCGCCGCCACACCTCGTTCTCGGCCGTGTTCGTCTCGCCCGAAATCGATGACAAGGTCGAAATCGAGATCAACCCCTCGGACCTGCGCATCGACACCTACCGCTCCTCCGGCGCCGGTGGCCAGCACGTAAACACCACCGACTCGGCGGTACGTATCACCCACGTGCCGACCAACACCGTGGTGGCGTGCCAGAACGAACGCTCCCAGCACGCCAACAAGGACACCGCCATGAAGATGCTGCGGGCCAAGTTGTACGAGCTGGAGATGCAGAAGCGCAATGCGGCCTCGCAGGCGCTGGAAGACAGCAAGTCGGACATTGGCTGGGGTCATCAGATCCGCTCCTATGTACTGGACGACTCGCGCATCAAGGACTTGCGTACCGGCGTCGAACGCAGCGACTGCCAAAAGGTGCTGGACGGTGACCTTGACCAGTACCTCGAAGCGAGCCTCAAGCAGGGGCTGTAAGCCACACCCTATCGCCGCGCTATCGGCCCCGTACCGATAGCGCGCGCCCTGCCCGCCAAGGGCAACGAATACCTGATGGAAAGACTGACGACATGAGCGACCTGAAGACCGAATCGCAAGACCTGCAACAGGAAGAAAACGCCCTGATCGCCCTGCGCAAGGACAAGCTTGCGGCAGAACGCGCCAAGGGCAATGCCTTCCCCAACGACTTCCGTCGCGACAGCTACTGCAACGACTTGCAGAAACAGTACGCGGACAAGACCAAGGAAGAGCTGGAAGCAGCCGCGATCCCGGTCAAGGTAGCGGGCCGCATCATGCTCAACCGTGGCTCGTTCATGGTCATCCAGGACATGACTGGCCGTATCCAGGTCTACGTCAACCGCAAGACCCTCCCCGAAGAAACCCTGGCGGCGGTCAAGACCTGGGACCTGGGCGACATCATCAGTGCCGAGGGCACCCTGGCCCGCTCGGGCAAGGGTGACCTGTACGTCGAAATGACCCAGGTGCGCCTGCTGACCAAGTCGCTGCGCCCGCTACCCGACAAGCATCACGGCCTGACCGACACCGAGCAGCGCTATCGCCAGCGTTACGTCGACCTGATGGTCAACGAAGAAACACGCCACACCTTCCGCGTCCGCTCCCAGGTCATCTCGCACATCCGCAAGTTCCTCATCGAACGCGACTTCCTCGAAGTCGAAACGCCGATGCTGCAGACCATCCCTGGCGGTGCGGCGGCCAAGCCCTTCGAGACCCACCACAATGCGCTGGACATGGCCATGTTCCTGCGTATCGCGCCTGAGCTCTACCTCAAGCGCCTGGTCGTCGGTGGCTTCGAGAAAGTCTTCGAAATCAATCGCAACTTCCGCAACGAAGGGGTTTCGACGCGTCACAACCCCGAATTCACCATGCTCGAGTTCTACCAGGCCTACGCCGATTACCGCGACAACATGGACCTCACCGAGGAATTGTTCCGCGAGCTGGCGCAGCTGGTGCTGGGGTCTACCGACGTGCCTTACGGCGACAAGGTGTTCCACTTCGGCGAACCGTTCGTGCGCCTGTCGGTGTTCGAGTCGATTCTCAAGTACAACCCTGAGCTGACCGCTGCCGACCTGCAGGATGTCGACCGCGCCCGTGACATCGCCCGCAAGGCCGGTGCCAAGGTGCTGGGCCATGAAGGCCTGGGCAAGCTGCAAGTGATGATTTTCGAAGAGCTGGTGGAGCACAAGCTGGAGCAGCCGCACTTCATCACCGAATACCCGTTCGAGGTCTCGCCGCTGGCCCGTCGCAACGACGAGAACCCTGCGGTGACCGACCGTTTCGAGCTGTTCATCGGCGGGCGCGAGATCGCCAACGCCTACTCCGAGCTCAACGATGCCGAAGACCAGGCCGAACGCTTCCTGGCCCAGGTGGCCGAGAAGGACGCCGGTGACGACGAGGCCATGCATTACGATGCCGACTTCGTGCGCGCGCTGGAGTACGGCATGCCGCCAACGGCGGGCGAGGGCATCGGCATCGACCGCCTGGTGATGCTGCTGACCAACTCGCCGTCGATCCGCGACGTGATCCTGTTCCCGCACATGCGTCCCCAGGCCTGATTGACGTGTAGAAAGCCGCCTTTTCAGGCGGCTTTTTCTTGCCTGAAGCATTATGTTGTCATTGCCGACCCGCTCGCATTCGACTTCCCCGCACAGCGTATCTGCGAACCTGACGCCAGCAGCCTTCGCGGGCAACTTGGGCGTGAACGGACAGGCTCCGACCAGACACCGTACATGAGGTACTCCATGACCACCGCCATGCCTCAACAAGGGGCCGCGGGCATCGCCACTGCCGTTGCCGAAAGCGTGCGATACCAAGGCCGCAAGACTGCCCGCCAAGGCAGCGAACAGCGTCGCCAGCTGATTCTTGACGCTGCCATGCGCATCGTCGTGCGCGACGGCGTACGAGGGGTGCGCCACCGTGCCGTCGCCGCCGAGGCAGGAGTGCCGCTGTCGGCGACCACCTACTACTTCAAGGACATCGAGGACCTGCTCACCGATACCTTCGCCCAGTATGTCGAACGCAGCGCCGCCTACATGGCCAAGCTCTGGCTCAACACCGAAGGGGTGTTGCGCCATTTGCTGGCCCAGGGGGACGGCAGTGCGCAGGCACGGGCAAAACTGGCCGACGAAGTGGCGCGCATGACGGCCGACTACGTGCAGCGCCAACTGCTCAACCGGCGCGACTTCTTGATGGCCGAGCAGGCGTTTCGTCAGGAAGCACTGTTGTGCCCACGCCTGGCCGAGCTGGTCTGTGCCCACGAACAGATCCTGCTGCACGGTACGCGGCAGTTGCTGCAGGTCGTGGGTTCACGACAGCCGGAACAGGATGCACAGATGTTGACGGCGATTATCGAGCAGATGGAATATCAGGGCCTGCTCAAGCACGCCGATGCGCAGGCCGATGGGCCGATGCTGGCGATGCTCACCCGATACCTGCAATTGGTGCTGGCCTCGGCCTGAGCCTGACCTTATCGAGGAAGATATCCTGATGAAAGCCTGGCGTGTGGTGCTGTTGACGCTGTCATTCCTGATGCTGGGTGGCTGTCTGGTCACGTTTTCCGAGCCGCTGCCGGGCAAGGCGCCGGCACCCAAGGCGCTGGTGGGAAGCTGGGCCACCAAGGACGCCTGGGGCGAGTCGCTGAAACTGGTCATTACCCGTGCCGATGCCGGTGCCTACAAGGCGGTGGCCACGCCCAAGGGCAAGCCGGCGCACACCTACGTGTTCAACGTGGTCCAGCAGGGCAACCGCTGGTACCTGTCAGCGCGCGTGCCGCGCGAGCTGGGCGGCAATTATGTGATCGCAGGCTTCGATATCGTCGATGGCAAGGACCTGGTGGTCTACCCCCTTGATGTGCAGCAGGTGCAGCAGGCCGTTGGCAGCAAGGAGCTCACGGGGCACAGCACCGACGTTGCGCAGGACAACGGCGAGGGTGTACTGGTCGACAGCCCGCCAGAGCGCGTGTTGGCCTACTTGAACGATCCAGCCAACTCTGACCTGTTCGCAGAAGCGGTGCGCTTCGAGCGCGCAGGCAAGTGAGGGTGTCGGCGGCTGGCGACCCGCAGATGCGCCACGAACGTGGCCCGGGCCACGCCGTTCGCCACCGGTGCCTGTCGACACCCGTGAGACATGGCTTGGCCTGATGGCCGATAAGGAGTCCTTGGTGGACGAGTACCAGCAAACCATTCGCGCCCTGTCCGACCGCATCGTGACGGCACAGACCCCGATTCGCGTACTCGATGCAGTGAAGTGGGACGATGGCATCCGTCGCGGCTTCTTCGAGGCCAAGGGCAAGGTTCCGCCTGCCGTGGACCGCGCCTATTACCAGGCGCGCTCGCTGGGGTTCGACTCCAGCGCAGTGAAGGCAGAGTTCCAGGCCATCGAGCGCGACATCATTCGCCAGCTCGGCCAGTTCAGCCCGGTGGGCCAGATCATGAAGCGCATGTGCCGCGAGTACCGCATGGTGGTGCGCATGCTCGAGGCCCGGGGCACGGAAGACTTCGGGCTGATTTCCCAGGAGCTGTACGGCGCCGCCTCCGATGTTTTCCATGCCGGCGACCCGACCCTGGCCGACCTTGGCCTGATGCTTTCGGATTATCTGAACAACATCGATGGCCGCGGTGACCTCAAGGACGAGCCGAAGAACCTGACGGCCAAGCAAGCGGTGGACATCCTGCAGTGCCGGTTGAACAAGGTGTTCGGCGAGGCCGAGGGCACCATCCGTGTGTTCGAGTCCGACGGGATCGTGGCCGATGCCGCGGCAGGTGCGGACTACATCAAGGTGCGCGCCGATGCCATGTTCAATGCGCGCGATGTGCGCGCCCTGGAGGTGCATGAAGGGCTGGTGCACGTGGGCACCACGCTCAACGGCCTGAACCAGCCCATCTGCACGTTCCTGGCCAAGGGCCCTCCGTCGTCGACGGTGACCCAGGAAGGGCTGGCCATCCTCATGGAGGTCATCGCCTTCGCCTCCTACCCCAGCCGCCTGCGCAAACTGACCAACCGTACCCGCGCCATCCACATGGTGGAGGACGGTGCGGACTTCATGCAGGTGTACCGGTTCTTCCAGGAGCAGGGCTTCGACATGGGGCAGAGCTACAGCAATGCCAGCCGGGTGTTCCGCGGTTCGGTGCCCAACGGCCTGCCATTCACCAAGGACTTGTCCTACCTCAAGGGTTTCATCATGGTTTACAACTACATTCAGTTGGCTGTGAAGAAGGGCAAGCTGGAACAGATACCGTTGCTGTTCTGCGGCAAGACCACCCTCGAAGACATGCGCACCCTGCGCCAGCTCGTCGAAGAAGGCCTGGTGGAGCCGCCCAAGTACCTGCCCGAGCAATTCCGCGACCTGAACGCATTGTCGGCCTGGATGTGCTTCTCCAACTTCCTCAACCACTTGAGCCTGGATCGCATTGAAACCGACTACGCGAACATCCTTTAACCTGCGCGGCCTGCTGGCGGTGGGCATGGCATTGTTGCTGCTCAACGGCTGCAGCGGCTTGCTGTTCTACCCTGAGCGAGGTCAGGCGTTCACGCCAGAGCGCGCCAGGCTTGCCTACCGCGATGTCACCCTGGTCGCCGCCGACGGGGTGCGCCTTCATGGCTGGTGGCTGCCAGCCAAGGACGGGGTACCGGTCAAGGGCACGGTGCTGCACCTGCATGGCAACGGTGGCAATCTGCCCGGCCACCTGGGTGGCAGTTACTGGTTGCCAGAGCAGGGTTACCAGGTGCTGATGATCGATTACCGCGGCTACGGGCTGTCCGAAGGCAAGCCGCGGCTACCGGAGGTCTACCTGGACATCGCTGCTGCCATGGCCTGGCTCGAAGAGTCGCCGCAGGTCAAGGACAAGCCCCTGATATTACTGGGCCAGAGCCTGGGCGGTGCAATGGCCATCCACTATCTGGTGGCCCACCCCGAACAGCGTCAGCGCTTCAGTGCGCTGGTGTTCGACGGCGTGCCGGCCAGCTACCGCGCGGTGGGCCGTTATGCCCTGAGCACCTCGTGGATGACCTGGCCCCTGCAGGTGCCCTTGTCCTGGCTGGTGCCCGATGCCGACAGCGCGATCGAGTCCGTCGGCCAGCTGACGAGCCCGCCCAAGCTGTTTTTCCACAGCATCGATGACGACCTGGTGCCCATGAACAATGTCATCCGCCTGTATCGACAGGCGCCACCGCCACGGGTACTGCAGTTGACCCGAGGCGGGCATGTGCAGACGTTCGCCGACCCGACATGGCGCGAGGTGATGCTGCGCTTTCTGGATGACCCCAGCCATTTCACCGGCCTGAGGCGGCTCGCCGAAGTGCCCAATGCCTATGACGAGAAAAACCCGCAATGAGTGAAGAACGCAACGCCATACCGCTGATCCTGACGGGCGTCGGTAGCATCATCGTGACGGTTGGGGCCCTGTGGTACTACGGCTACCTGCACTTCGCCAAGCCCGAGGATGCCTTGTTGCTGCAGGACTTCACCATGCTCAAGACTGTGCCGGGCGAAGACTACAAGGTGTCACTGGAACCGGCAGCGCAGGTGGCCCAGTGTGCCGATGGTGTACTGGTGTTGTTCGACACCCAGCAAAAAGGCCTCAGTGGCGTGCTGGTCGACAGCCGCAAACGCGCAGTGCGCTGCGTAGGCGCAGAAACGCCGCAGCAGGTGCAATAGGCCGTCACTGCAGGCGGGCTGCACAAAAAAGAACCCGCGCTGGAGGCTTGCTCCAGCGCGGGGTTCTTTGTCCTGCCGTGCAGCGTTACTTCATCGAAGAACGCGGAGCAACAGGCTGGTTGTCGTTGGAAATGGTCACTTCCACGCGACGGTTCTGGGCACGGC